>JAIDSL010000132.1 GCA_029061255.1 Muribaculaceae bacterium | reverse complement strand
ATAAAGTGGCGGCACAGTTCTCAGCTTTCGAGAAGATAGATTTGTCTTTATGCGTCCATTGCTCAAGACGGAATTGCTTGGCATCAACTGTCGGGTGCAGCCGCCCGATTACGTCACCATATTCAAGGCGACAATCGGGGGTGCTGATGACGCTGATGGAATATGTGCCGGGGTGAGTGGGATCAGACTGAATCAGCACGCGGGCTCCATCTTCAGGATACTCCCATATGCCTTCTACCGGAGAAAGAGCATTGGTGTCACACCAGTCTCGGATCTCTTCCTCTGACAGGAAGAAGGCAAATGTCGGCAATGATATCATTGATATCATTGCCGACATGAGGAAAGTCTTGATTTTTGACATATTTATTGATGTAAATTACCCTTTTGACTCGTTGGGACGCGCACGGAGTGGGATTATTTGGTGGAGAAGGAGTAGGAGAGGCCGAAGCTTAGGATTTCCTTAAGCATCCAGTGGTGCCATTTGCTGATGTTGAAATCGGAGCTGGAGTCGTAGCGCAAGTTGGCGTAGATCTGTGTGCTCAGGAATTTGTTGATGGCAAAGTCCCATGTCGTCTCGACATTTCCTTGAAAATAATTGTAGTCGGTAAATGCGAAGAGACGTGTACGCATTGAGATATTTGAGGTAGCCTGCCAAGTCATGTTTACCTCGCCGCTCGAACCTATTTCACTATGCGTCTTATGTCCGGGCTTGATATTGAACTGTGTGGGGTCGATGTCTTTGTCAATGCATATCTTGAGGTTGTAGGAGAGTGGGGCAATTGAGGCCGACATATTGAATGTCTTCTTGGCGTTAGCGTGCGAGTACGTCATACCGATACCGAGGTTCAGGTCGCCCGGAGAAAGGAAAGATGCTGTCCTAATGTCCGTGTTGGTCTTGTAGTTACGGAAGAACTGGGTCTTGAACAGCCCTGTGAGAGTATAGAACCATTTCTTGAAAGCCTTGAAACCATATTTCACGTTGTATTGGAAATTATCCTCCGAAAGGGAATATTTCCGACCTACGGCATTCTGCTCTATAGAGTTGATGCCAAGCTTATAGTTGACAGTACTTTCAAAGATCTGATTTGGATGATAAGTGGGGTTTAACTGCACATCCCAATAGAAATTATAAAGAAGGGCAAGGTAATTGTTGCCGCCTTGGTACCAGTTCTTGGAAACGTAAGCTTGCGAGAACTGCAGTCCGGTGTTGAACTTATGCAACCAGTGCTTTTTCTGCTGCTCAAACTCAGGCAACAGTGCATCAGCTATGGCGATTTCCGGAAGATTCAGGTTTTTGATATAGGATCCAAGAGTCACATCATCTTCGGGCAAACGTGGCGGCACGGGAAGATCCCAATATGTATATTGGATAGTATGCGGAGTGTATACCATAGTGGTGTACATGAAATCTTGGCTGATACGTGATTGTGTGAGAGCATTATGTAGCCAGTCAGGGACAACAGCATTCTCACGCCATGCTGATGACTTTAATTGATCAAGGTTCAGATTGCTGCCATCGACAACATCATTGAAAGAACGGTCTTTCTGTGAGCGATAGCCTGAAAATACCCAAGGCCCTACAATTGGATTATATGGAAGTTCAGGCATAGTGTCCGGGAGAGAAGCGAGAATTTCCGGAAGCTCACGAATGATTACCGGCTCGAATACAACAGAATCGGATGCCAAGGAGTCAGCAAGAGCGAGATTGGAATCGAGCATCTCTTGGGCTGCATCGGCAGCTGAATTCAAGTTCTCAGCTGATTTGATCAGCTCATTGGGAGAAGTGGTTTGGGCAAAAGCCAATGAAGCGATACCCAGGCAGAATGCGGAAGTCAATTGTCTCATATCGTGGGTTGTTATTGTTTGTAGTGGAGGGTGGAGAGTGGAGGGTGGAGAAGATAGGTTATTTGGGGGATTTGAGGATGTTGGAGTAATCGTCGGAGCGGATTACGTCAAGGGCTGTCTTGAACATCGGGTCTCGTTCGTTGTATACCTTGAAATATGTTGATGAGTCATAGATGTCCCTCCCGATCAATCCTTTGAGCACCATAGAGAATAGAGGCTTGCTTAGGGCTGCTTCCTCGGCATTGAAGTCAATCTTTTCAGCAGTTGCAAGATCAAACAGCTCTTGAAGTTGGGAATCTGAAATAGAGTACCCTTTCAAGTAATCTGCATCAGTAGGATATTTTGCGAGAATCTCTTTTCTGTCTTTATCTACAGTCTTGATCGCAAACCTATTGATTAGTCCTTTAGCCATCACCTGGCGGTAGTATTTCGTGTTTTCCGTAGTGTCTATCCCTACGAAACGGTCAGGGTAAATACCTCCGCCTCCATAGATAGGACGATTGAGTTTCAGACTGTTCACCTTAAGCGAATCGATATACTTAATGGAATCGGCATGCATAAGCTCACCGTGGTTGAAGCGATCAAGTATATCATGTGCATAAGCGTCAGCGTTACCCTTTGTATAAGGTTTTTGGATGTCACGTCCTGTGGGAGTGTAATAATGAGCTACAGTGAGTCGCATCATAGATCCATCCGGGAAAGGAATAGGGCGTTGCACCAATCCCTTGCCATAGCTACGGCGTCCGACAATCACACCTCGGTCCCAATCCTGCACAGCACCGGCAGTGATTTCAGAAGCAGAAGCGGAGTATTGATTCATCATTACCACAAGTCTGCCGTCAGCCAAAAGCGGATTCTTTTCAGACGGAAAAGCGTGGTAGTCGTATTTAGGATTGTTGGTGCCTTCAGTGAAGACAGCGAGGCTTCCGGTAGGAAGCAGCTCTCCAAGAATATCGACAGAAGCCTTCAGATAGCCGCCTCCATTGTCAGAAAGGTCGAGAATAAGATCTTTCATTCCCTCTTTCTTAAGTTTCTTAACAGCCTCAACGAATTCCTTGTGGGTCTCAGCCCCAAACTTATTAAGGCGTATATATCCGATTCCGGGCTCGACGATATATGCGGCATCAACACTGAAGATTGGAATGTCGTCTCTTGTGATGCGGAAATCAATAGTGTCAGGAGTGTCCGCTTCATAGCGGAGCACAGTCACATCCACGTTTGTGCCTTTTGGACCCCGCAACCGGCGCATAATGTCGGAATTGAGCATCTTCACACCCGCGATCACTGTGTCGTTTACTCTGATGATACGGTCGCCTGGAAGAATGCCAACTCGTTCGGACGGACCTCCACCGATAGTCTCGATGACGTACAGGGTATCAGTTGCCATATTGAAAGAAATGCCAATGCCACTGAAAGAGCCATCAAGGGGTTCGTTCAGGTCTTGGGTTTCCTTGGCATTCGTGTATGAAGAGTGGGGATCGAGGCTTTTCAGCATCCCTACGATAGCATCCTCTACAAGTTTGTCTTCATTGACAGAGTCGACATACATACGAGCGATGGCCTGCTCGGCATAAGAAAGCTTATGGGCAGGCATGAACTGCTGTGCAGAGACAGCCGATGCGAGGAGAGTGAGAAAAGCGTATAATAATTTCTTCATAGTTTTACATAGTTATATATAGAGTATGACGCTCTGCTGATGATAAAGTTTAATACGGACATTATTTTGGCAAAAAACGGGCTACATCATATCCGTTAGCCTTCAGCTCCCGCACCATGCTGCTTGAAACGAAACCGAGTTCAGGTCTGGCAGTAAGGAACACAGTCTCTATATCAGAAATCTCAGCATTTGTATCGGCAAGATTGCGCTCATATTCAAAGTCCTTTACTTCCCTTAGTCCCCTGACGATGAATGCAGCCCCATACCTTCTTGCAAAATCGACAGTCAACCCTGAATATGCTTCCACCTTAACGCGGTCGTCATCGCCAAAAATAGATTCAATTGTCTTGACTCTTTCCGCAACCATCTCGCTATTGCCCGGCTTATTGATATTGAATCCCACGCCAATGACAAGGGAATCGAAAATCTTGAGTGCGCGGTCGGCAATATCCTTATGCCCAATCGTAAATGGATCGAAACTTCCCGGAAAAATGGCTGTTCTCATGCCTCTTCTTCAATGATGAGGTTATCAATGATGAAGTTCTGTCGGTCCATAGTGTTCTTTCCCATGTAGAACTCCATAAGTTGGTCGTAGCAGTCCTCTTTCTTTATCACCACGGGATCGAGACGCATGTCAGGACCAATGAACTCTGCAAACTCATCGGCATTGATCTCTCCAAGACCTTTGAATCGAGTGATTTCAGCGTTCTTCCCGAACTTGGCAATTGCAGCTTCGCGCTCTTCGTCGGAATAGCAGTAGTAAGTGTCTTTTTCACCTTCCGTTGTCTCTTTTTTCTTCTTGCCCTTCTTGCGCCTGATAGCCTCTTTGTTTCTCACACGGAAGAGGGGAGTCTGAAGAATATATACGTGACCCTTTTTTACAAGGTCAGGGAAGAACATCAGGAAGAAAGTGATGCAGAGAAGCCGGATGTGCATTCCGTCGACATCGGCATCAGTGGCTATAATCACTTTATTATATCTGAGCCCCTCGATGCCTTCTTCTATATTGAGCGCAGCTTGCAGAAGATTAAACTCATCGTTTTTGTAGACAATCTCCTGAGTGAGTCCATAGCTGTTGAGAGGTTTTCCACGAAGTGAGAAAACAGCTTGAGTCTCTGCATTGCGCACTTTCGTGATGGTTCCGCTTGCGGAGTCACCCTCGGTGATGAAAATCGCCGACTCGTCGCGGCGGTCCTCCTTTGCGTTGGCACGAAGCGAGTCATTATAGTGAATATGGCAGTCGCGGAGTTTCTTATTGTGAAGACTCACCTTCTTAGCCTTTTCTCGAGCAAGCTTGGCAACCCCAGCCATCGATTTACGCTCCTTCTCGTTGGTGGCTATCTTCTTGAGCATAGCGTTGGCTGTGTCAGGATTCTTGTGCAGATAGTCGTCGAGCTCTTTCTTAAGGAAATCCCCAATGAATTTATTGACTGTGACCGGGCTGTTGGGTGCTATTTCTTTGCTTCCCAGTTTGGTCTTGGTCTGCGATTCGAACACCGGCTCCTGGATACGGACACTGACAGCCGCAACGATACCGTTTCGGATATCGGCATATTCATAGTTCTTGCCGGAGAAAGCCTTGATGGTTTTTCCTATGTGCTCTTTGAAAGCTGCAAGATGGGTGCCTCCTTGTGTAGTGTGTTGGCCGTTGACAAAAGAATAATATTCCTCACCATTTTGATCGGTGTGTGTGATCACGACTTCGATGTCTTCCCCTTGCAAATGTATGATAGGGTAGAGAGGCTCGGAAGTTATATTTTCCTTCAGCAGGTCGAGAAGTCCGTGGCGAGAAAGATAGCGTTTTCCATTGAAATATATATGGAGACCAACGTTTAGGTATGTATAGTTGGTGACCATTGTCTCGATCGTCTCAAGATCGAACTTGTAGTCGCGGAAAAGTGTGTCGTCAGGACGGAAGCATACAAGGGTACCGTTTTCCTCTTTGGTCGGCATTTTTTCGGTGTGCTCTATCAGGCGTCCGCGGTCGAAGGCTACGCGCACACATTCACCGTCGCGGTAGCTTGTCACCTCGCAATGTGTAGAAAGTGCATTGACGGCTTTAAGGCCGACACCGTTCAGACCGACGGATTTCTTGAAGTTTTTGTCATCGAATTTGCCGCCGGTATTGATGTCGGAAGCCACTTCCTTCACTTTCCCAAGGGGTATTCCGCGTCCGAAGTCGCGGATTTTGACTTCTCCGGTGTCAGCGTCAATTGAAATGTCGATTCGTTTGCCGGCCCCCATATTGAACTCGTCGATAGAGTTGTCTACGACTTCCTTGATGAGTACATATATACCGTCTTCTGCATGAGATCCATCACCAAGTTTGCCGATATACATACCGGGGCGGCGGCGTATGTGCTCATTCCATTCGAGAGTCTGGATAGCATCGTCGCCGTAGCCTGCATCCGCCACTTTGGCAGGAGTGTCGATTTCAGCTTCGAAATCTTCTTCTGTGGGGATGTCAGTTTGTTGGGGTGAAATGGGATCGATATCGAATATGTTGTCGTTTTCGTTCATAATCAAAAGAGGGTTTCGTTGAGCCATTTTTCGAGTTCGCCGGTCCATTGGCGTTTGTAGGGGAATTTGTCGCGGAAGCCCCAGCCATGGCCGCCTACAGGATATGCATGAAGAGTTGCGGGAACTTTGTTGGATAGGAGAGCTGAGTAGTAGTCGATGCTGTTGGCAGGGGGTACGGCTCCGTCGTCGGAAGAGAGCATGATGAATGCTTTTGGGGTGTCAGGGGTTACTTGCAATTCGTTGGAGTAGAGTTTTACGAGTTCATCAGATGGGTTTTCACCGAGCAAGTTGATTCTGGAGCCCATGTGTGTCTTGTTTGCATCCATGCTTACTACCGGATAGAAAAGGATCTGGAAGTCGGGTCTTGTCTCAGGAGAAGAGTAATGAGTGGCAAGAGTGGAGGCGAGGTGTCCACCGGCTGAAGCTCCGGCGATGCCGATTTTTTGAGGGTCGACTCCAAGTTCTGCGGAATATTTGCGGAGTATACGCATTGCTTGTTCGGCATCGGCGAGGGGAATTGTGTGGTCGCCGTAGGGGAGACGGTATTTCAATACGGCATATGTGATGCCTTGGGCATTAAACCAGTCAGCCATGTCGTGGCCTTCGTGGGCTGTAGCTTGGTGAGTGTATCCTCCACCGGGGCACATAAGGACGGTCTTTCCGGTCGGATTCTTCGGTGTATAGACAGTGATGGCGGGGTCTTTTTTGAAGTCCTGGGCTTTTACTCTCTCGGATTTGGCATCGGACTGCTCAAGAGGGTTTTCGTCCCAAAGGAGTATTTCGGTTTTTTTCTGTGCGAAAGCGTTCAAGCTGACGGTGAGGAGGCACATGGCCATAAGTTTTATAAGTTTCATAGTGTAAAAGCGTATTGGGTGTAATAAAATACAAAATTACGAAAAAAATGTGGAAAAGCAAAAGTTTTGGATATCGGATTTTTTAGTTTGGATCAGGAGGGAGGCTGGGAAGTCTCCTTTCCATGGATTGACGTGTGGGGACGCGCTCGGAGTGCGCTTGCTACTTAGTTTGACGTTGGGGGCAGGCTGGACTATAGCTTAGGCGCAGGCTGGAAAGCCTGCTTTCCATGGGCGTTGAACCTAATTTGGGGGGTGGGTGTTTGTATGGTATATGACAACAGTTAAATTTCAAGGAGCTCCCGTGAAGACAGTAGGGGAGCTTCCAGCAGCAGGGGCTGTAGCACCTGAATTTAGTTTGGCAGCGCAGGATCTTTCAGATTTCAATCTGGAATCTCTGAAAGGTAAGCGCGTAGTTCTTAATATCTTTCCGAGCATCGATACAGACGTTTGCGCTGCATCAGTAAGGAAATTCAATGTGGAGGTGTCAAATCTTCCCGAGACAGTGGTGGTCTGTGTATCGGCTGACCTTCCTTTTGCCGCACAGCGTTTCTGCGCTGCTAATGGCATCAAGAATGTAGTGACCGGCAGCACTTTCCGTAGCGATTTCGGCAAGGTATATGGCGTTGAGTTTGCTGAGGGTCCGCTTCGTGGATTGATGGCACGTTCGGTAGTCGTTATCGACAAGGACGGTAAGGTATTGGGAAGCAAGATGGTAGAAGAGCAGACCAATGAGCCTGACTACCAGTATGTAGAGTCTCTGCTTGCTTGAGACTTTTGATTATTGAAAACAAAGAAAAGCCTGCTTCTGCAGGCTTTTTTGTTAGAATGGAGAGTGAATTAAAATTGTTTTGACTTGGTGGGAGGTTGGGAAACCTCCCTTCCATAGAGAGTTATATGGGTTTTAGGACGGAGGGGATGAGTTGGCGGACTTTTTCGCCGAAGCGGACTTTGTAGGATTTGGAGGTGGGGTCGTAGGATTCGACGGTGCCTTCTCCGAAGATGCGGTGAGTCACTTTTGTGCCGGCTGTCCAGACGCTATTGTCGCCTCCTCCCAATTCTTCGTCAAGAGAGCGGACCATGTTTTTTGTGCCTTCAAGGAGTGTCTTGTCAGGGTTCCCCTCTATCTTGATCAGGCCTTCTGCTATTTCGGATATGAAACGTGACGGATATTTGAGCGCACCGCTTTCATTCAGGTAACCTTCGGAATCGGAGAGATATAGCATGTCTTTTGCGCGTGTGACAGCCACATACATAAGGCGGCGTTCTTCCTCTTCTCCATCAATACGGCGCTCTCGAATGGAACGATGATTGGGGAATACTCCTTCAGTTAGCCCCATGATGAAGACATTTGGATATTCCAGTCCCTTTGCCTGGTGGATTGTCATCAGCCTTACCTTATCCTTGTCTTCCTGATGATCCGTGTTGGTGTAGAGTGCAATCTCGCCTAAGTAGTGGTATAAATCAGACTCCCCATCCTCAAATCTTGTGGCCTCGAATTCTATCATGGAGTTGATGAGCTCGGCGACATTCTCGAGGCGTTCTTCTTCCTCATCAGTGCGATACATGGTGTCGAGTCCACTCGTCTGCATAAGGCGCTCGGTAAGGTCTGATACCTTAAGGCCTTCCGCAATAGAGCGGGCATTCTCTATCAGTGTGATGAAGTCACGTATCGGTTTCTTTCCAAAAGCGGGCTCTCCTATATGGCGTCGGAGTGTAGGGTAAAGATAATCTCCTTCCGAGTCTGCAAGCTGCTTGAGTTTTCCGAGAGTAACGCTGCCAAACTTGCGTGCCGGCACATTGACTATGCGTGTGAATGCCATATCGTCGTTTTCATTGGCAGTCAGGCGAAGGTAGCTGATGATATCCTTAATCTCCTTGCGCTCGAAGAAACGTACTCCTCCCCATACTGTGTAAGGAATCTTCCTCTTCAGAAGCGCTTGCTCTATTCGGCGCGACAAAAAGGAGCTTCTATAAAGCACCGCATAGTCAATGAAACGGTTGCCTTCGATGGCTCCATTCTCAATTATCCCGGCTATCCATTCAGCCTCTTCGCTCTCGCTCTTGCAATGTTTCCACAAGGGTAGGCGCTCGTTGAGGCGCACGGCAGTCAGTTCTTTACGGATGCGGTTTTTATTATTAGCAATAATGCTGTTTGCCACAGCGAGTACATCCGGCGTGCTTCTGTAGTTGAGGTCGAGGATGATATCCGTGTCAGCCTTGAAATTGACAAAAGTCTTTGGCGAAGCACCTCTCCATTCGTAGATGGCCTGGTCCGGATCCCCTACCACAAACAGGTTGCCATGATGGGAAGCAAGGATCTCAATCAGTTTCCAATCATCGCCGCTACAGTCCTGAACTTCATCCACCATCACATAATTAAGTTTCTCACACCAGTATTTCCTTGCATCCGGGAAATGGGTGAGAATATATGTGGCCATATAGATTATGTCATCGTAGTCGAGTGCAAACTGTTTGCGCTGAAGCTGAATATATCTGACTTTTACGTCCGGGGCACCGATAGGAGCTCCGGGCATCAGGTATTTGGCAATATATCCATCCGGATCATATCCTTTAAGGGCTGCGACATCCTTGAGTAGGCGTTCGGCAGTATTTTTCTTCCTGTCGATGCCAAATTCCTGCATAGCCTCTTTAGCAAGGTCTTTGGCATCAGTCTCATCAATAATAGTGAAATTTTTGGGATATCCGAGTTTATAGATCTCACGTCGGAGCAGCTTGACGCAAAAACTATGGATCGTGCATATAAGATCATTGACGTTGCCACGGTCTACCATGCCGGCGATGCGGTGTTTCATCTCCTGAGCCGCCTTGTTGGTGAAGGTAAGGCAGAGTACGTTGCCGGGGGATATGCCGAGTTCATTTACGAGAAAAGCAAAGCGATGGGCGAGTACGCGAGGCTTTCCGGAGCCTGCTCCGGCAACGACGCGGACGCGTCCTTCAGTGGCCTCCATGGCCTGAAGTTGCTTTTCGTTTAGAGTCACTGGGTAACTGTAGTTTGAGATTAAATGCTACCCCTCCGGGGTAGATGGGGGTGGTTGAGGCATTCCCCTGGGCCAAGGCCCAGGGTTAACAAGATTATTGCCCTCCGGGCAAAATCGTTGATTTTTGAAGGAGGGAGATGGCGAGGGCGGCGATGCCTTCGCGGCGGCCGGTGAAGCCGAGCTTTTCAGTTGTGGTGGCTTTTACCGAGACTTGGTCGATATCGACAGACATAACTGAGGCGAGAGTCCGGCGCATTTCATCGATATATGGGCGGAACTTAGGAGCTTCAGCGCATATGGTAATGTCGCAGTTGACGAGATCATAACCATGCTCGCGAATCAGCTGCATGACATGGCTGAGGAGTATCTTGCTGTCGATGCCTTTGTAGCGAGGGTCAGAGTCGGGGAAATGCTTTCCGATGTCGCCAAGAGCAAGCGCACCGAGAAGTGCATCACAAAGGGCATGGATAGCTACGTCGGCATCGCTGTGGCCGAGAAGTCCATGAGTGTGGGGTATTTTGATGCCGCATATCCAGAGATCGCGGTCTTCTACGAGACGGTGGACGTCGTAGCCTTGGCCAATTCGAAGCATGGTTGAGTTTTTAGTTTTCCGTTTTCCGTTTTCCGTTGTCAGTTTTCCGTTTTCAGTGATGCTTAGCGGCGGCGTTTGCCGAGGAGGTCGCGGATGCCGTCCATGTCAAAGCTGAGGGTGAAGCGCATTGTCTGGTCGAGGGGTGAACTTTGGGCAGTGGCAAGCATGTAGGAGGCATCGAGACGCACTACATTTAATGAGAAACCTGCACCAAATCCAAAATAGCTTCTGCCGCCTTTCATTGCATTCTCATAGTTATAGCCCATGCGCACGAAGAACTGGTCGTTGTATGAATATTCTCCACCAATAGATACATTGATTTCCTTAAGCTCTTCTGATAAACCACCCGGAGCATCGCTGAAGCTTTTGAATATACCGGTGATAGGCGACATTGTCTCCCACTTTTGGAGAGCGTCTTCATAGGCAGCAGCATTCTGTGCCTCATCTTTGTCGGGATCATAATATGCACCTCCGGAATTCAAGTAGTCGCTTTCGCGAGGTTTTGTAGGCACAAGGAGCTTGTTGAGGTCAAGACCTATGGACAGCAAATTGTAGTCGGCAAGCGGGAAAGTAAAGTTGGTGCCGAGTCGGAGGTTGGTGGGCAGATAATAATAATTAGTGCCATGGTCATAGCTTACCTTCGATCCAATATTGCTTATATTAAAGCCCCAGCTCCATTGGCATTCGCTTCTGCCTATTAGCGGAAAAGTGGTGTAATATCCGCTCAGATCGACAGCAAAGGCGGAGCCTGCCGTGTTGGTGTCGCCTGAATAAGAGTCTTCGTAGGACAGGTCTGATAAAATATATCGAAGCACAACGCCCATAGAGAATTTCTCGCTGAGCTTGCGTGAATATCCGAAGTCGAGAGCAAACTCGTAGGGATTGATCGTGTTGGCGCCTACGCTTTGGTCTACAATCACCTCTCCAAGCGAAAAATATCGCAGGGATGCACTGATAGCCTGGTTGTCGGCACTTCCCAGCTTCATATATCCACTGAGGTCAGCGAGGAAAATGTCGTTGACAATCTTGCGCAACCATGGCGTATAGCTGATGCCCACTCCTCCGGCAGAATATGCGAAAGCATATTTTGACGGGTTCCAGAACTGGGCATTGATGTCGGCATCCGTAGCCGCACCGAGGTTTCCCATCGCGCTTCCACGCGCGTCGGGAGTGATGCTGAGCGTCGTCACGCCGGTCTGCACCGGGTTGAACTCATTGTCTTTTATGTCGTTGCCACTTTGAGCCGCTGCGTAAGAAAAGCAAAGAACGGCAGTAAGCGCACATAAGGTTCTTGAAGTAGTCATGAATAAATAACGTGAAGACTATGCGTTTTATTATGAACTTACCGGATGTTGAATGCTAAGGAAAGGTTCCCGTTAATGCTAAGGTTAGCTCTCATATCGGGTCTGACCTCGTGGCCTGTATTATTTATTCCTACGAGTATAATGTCGCCCATTTTAAGAGCATTATCTCGACTTATCTGGGCTATGGTGTCTTCTATGGCGGGCATCAAAGAATTAGCATTCCATGTTGATTTAAGTGATGCGCCTTGACATTCAAGAGAAATCGATATGTCGATATTCTTGCATTCTTCCAAAGATATATCAAAGAACTTTCCCAAAGCCAGACTCCTGTCATAACTAATGGCGGGAGTCCACGGAAGCCCCGAAGATTTTACAGATTCAAGCAAGTCGGTGGCAACAAAGAGGATAGCGGGAGCAACCGAATCAACATATCTTTCTGCAAATCTTGGAGCAATCCCTTTCCCAAGTTTACCAATCTTAACAGCAAGTGCAGTCCTTGCCTCAAAGCGAGAGGCGAAATCCGGCACAAAAAAAGGATTGCCCCCTTGAAGAATAGCAGCCGAAGATATTATGGTCCAGACCGGTTTGTTTATGTATGGGTGTTCGTAAGAGGAAATAAGATTATTGACTATTGCGTATATTGTCATTTTGCCGGAATTGCTATTTTTTTACTGTGGGAAGAAGATAGGCCATCTTCAGATGTTACAGTGGCACGAAGGTTGTAGATGCCTCTTGGCAGACGATTGCCGTTGGAATCATTCAAATCCCAAACGAAAGAGAATGTACTTTCACTGTTAGAATAAGCCTTTCGGTCGATGCTCCATATTAGATTGCCCGAAAGGTCGTAGCAATCCAAACGGCATTGTAGCGTGCAAAGAGCCCTATCGGTTGTGACTTTCATATCAAGCTGGTCTTTCTCTCGACTGTAGAATGAAGTTATCTCGCACACCTCCGGACGCATATTAAGGCCAACCTTGAAACTTATGGCTTCACTGGTTGAATTGCCGGCATTGTCCCAAACAGTCAAAGTGAGTTGGTGGTCGCCTGGCTCAAGGTCAATAAGCGGATAAGCTATTGTACCCTTTGTCTCATCCTCCGGATCAGGATTGAAATAATGGCTGACATCATCATAAATCTTTCCTGAATCAAGCATCAAGGTCATCTTGTGTCCTATAGCAGCATCGGAGATATTTATACCACTTTCATCGCTGAAGACTGCCATGGCAACGGGGTTAGTATGGACGGTGGAGCCTTGCGAACCGGAAGATGAAGATACTTGGAAACTTTCTATCACGGGCCCATCTACGTCATCTTGAGAATTTTCGTCGTAGCCATAAACGTAAAGCTTGTCGGAAGATCCGTTAGCTTCTGTCTTAAGAGTAGGGTCATATGCATAGAAAGAGATAAATGCCGGAGAAAAATTATTGGATATCTCAGCAGGCATAAGAATTGTTGCTGTCCATTCTCCGTCAGTGACCATCGTAGTGCCGGTGGCAAGCTTGCTTGACCTGTCTTGATATACGGATTCTTTTCCCTTGTCGCCCCATCCGTGGGTGTGGATACTTTTTTCAGCATCGAAAAGAGTATATTGAATAGGACCATTAAAAGAGATCTTATTACCCTCACCGTCAGTGACCTTGCCGGAGACCTTAACAGAGGCACGAGCTTGAAGGACAGGAGCCTCAGGATAATCAGAAGCCAGCGGCAGTCCTCCAATGGAATCTATTTCAACCGTGTATAAAGGCACGGGCATACGCAGTGCAGGATCTCCAAACAAGTGGAAACGAAGCATATTATCATCAGGCGAAGCGCTTTGATTTTTCCCAAGTCGCAAAATGTCGCCGAGACGTTGTCCGTTGCCATCTCTGCTCTTCTTAAACATTTCGCTTGCGATGGAATTTGTGATAGCTCCGTTTTTGTTGATATATACAGTTCGGCTTGGTGTTATCAGAGCAATTGCGCCTCCGGCTGGGTTGGCGAGCATGATTTCGGCACCACTGACATCGTCAGCATCCCATTTCCCGAAGCTGCATGTGGCCGCATACAAAATGGGAAGAAATTGGTTTGACATACTATTTATATCATTCCATGTCAGGAGTTTCTCATGTCCCCATTCCTTAGGGTTTGCATGTCCGATATAAGAAATGAGTGACACCCCTTCTTTCTGCCATTTCATGAGCATCCGCTCTTTAGCGTCAGGGAAAGTGAGCCCTGCTCCTGTCTGCTTCCTTTCGAATGCATCAAGGTAGACGCGCTCGTAGGCATAGTGAGATCCAGACTCTGTGCTCATAAAGTTTTTGATGGCATCCTGTGACTGATCAAGATGTTGGGCCAGGTCGCCATCATCAGCAATCACCATCACATTGTTGCGCCAGATACCATAAGTAGGATTAGTCATATAAGCTTCAAGTTTTGAAGCCACTACATCTGCTTCATATGCAGATGTGACGGTATATCGACCTACGCCTATCAATTGCTTCCTTGACTGTAAGGGTCGTTCAGAAGTCTCGTCTTCCAGCATCGAAATAAAATCATCAGTGCCGTAAGAGCTTGTCTCGGTGAGTCCGGTGGAAGACTGCCATATCAAAGTGCGGGGATAGCCGGACTTAATAGTCTCCGGATTCTTCCCTTTTTGATCGTAGGTAGGACGTCCCATAAGGAGACAATAACCAAATTGAGTGCCGTCAGGATCGCTTTTGCTACGATCATACCACATCTTCAGTAGTTTTCTGAAAGCAGATACATCCGGATTTCCACTTGAGAATTCATTGTAGATCTTTTCCGGTGAAAGCACATGGACAGTCATTCCATCGTGGATACGGTGAAGCTCAGCGATCTTTTCAGAAGCCGGGGCAAACAAATCGGGGGTAATGATTACCATATCGGGTGTTGGAAGTCCATGTATATCCTGGTTTGCAATGTTGAACTTTCCGGGTATAGATGCTCCTTTTGCAGAAGGATCAAAAGCTATAAACTCACGAAGACCACGATTCTCCAAACCTATGGAAAGAGTCTTGGCAGAAGGATCGAAAACTCCTTTCACTTCCTTGATGTCCCACGGTTTGGTGACATCCCAAACTATGGTCTGCTCAGAGGCTCCACTTATAGAATATGCAGTTGGAGAAGATGGATTGACTATGAAATGAAGTTTTGAATCTTTCATTGTCAAAGCTCTTTCATATTCAACTTCAATCCAGTCGAGACGAGCGGTGTTGACAACACCACCCTGAGAATATTCAATGTTTACATTGAGAGAAGACCCAACATTCTCAGCTTTCTTCACGGATGTGGCAAGACGATAAAACTGATCGCTGGAAGTGACTGCGGCAATTTTGTCGTCGGCAGAAGCCTGCAGTCTCACTCCATTTGCACTCACAATGAAGCTGCTTGGAGCGCCGGTGGTATTGGCCCCGAACCTGACTCTGATTTTAGCATCACCAGAGATGTTGTCAGGCAGATCAAAAGAAAATGACTGAGATTTATTCGACTTGAAATCTTCACCAAGGTAGTCGCGTCCGGATGAGCCACAATGCAGCAAATCAACTTCATGCACAAGTTGATTCGTAAAAGAAGAGCTAACCGTCATCCCTTGAATATCAGAAAGATCTATAACTGATAAAGATTCTGACGATGGAGCCCTGTCGCTTAAAAAGTAGTAAGAGTTGTCTCCATATGGATTGATTGTGTGGTCATATTCCATCTGCCCGGAAGGAGCTGCTTTGGGAGATATGTTGCCAGTGGCAAAAAATGTGATCGATCCATCCTCTTTGCGCACTACAGGGACAGAAGGCAGGTCGTCGGGCATATCCACAGTAAGGGCCTCGGAAATAATGCGTCCGCCGTATCCATAAACGTAGACAGCTTTCGGGTCAGAGAATCCGAAATTCTTAAGGTTTTGTCTGGTCAGAGTGTATAGCCCGGATGAATTAACATTGATTTTCACCCACTTGCCACTTGATAATACAGACGAGGGGGCGTACTTTCCAGAATCAGCCGCCCTAACACCAGTCGCTGTAAATATAGCCATTGTAAAAGCCAGGGCTATATTTGCGATATGTTTCGATAAATGTAGAAGTTTCACAATTAATTAACGGATTTATTGCCCTTATATTGTTGCGCAGAGATGAAGTCGTTCCATTCTTTGCGAGATCCTCCGAAGACATTAAGGTCAACGGCACCTTTAATGCCCTTGATTCCACCTTTGTGGTTGTATTGCCAAAATGTCCAAGGCGCAGCTATGGGATCTTGCGAAAATGAGCAAATCCATAGGGAGTTGCCCGGGAAAGATTCCACTAAATATTTGTAATAGTCAGTCTTGTTGCAGTAAAGAGTCGGAGCGATCCCTCGCAGATTGAGATATTCCACCATGGCAAGTATTCTCTCTTTTATAAGATTTTCGTCGACACCTTCAGGATTTCCAGACGATTCCACATCAATGGCTACTCCTAATTCAAGGTCGCGGTCGCCAACTGTCTCAAGCAGATTGATAGCCTGCTCCACTCCATCCTTGTCAAATCTAAAAAAGTGGTATGCCCCTCTCTTGAGCCCTTCCTTGCCAGACAAGTCATAGTTCTTTGTAAAGCGTCGGTCTCTGAATGTGACCCCCTCAGTAGCTTTTATCCAGACGAACTCCATTCCATCTTTCACAGCTGCCTTGAAGTCGATGTGTCCATTGTGGGCCGAGATGTCAAAGCCGGCAACAGGATATCTTTCTCTGTCGACATAAGGAGGAGTGGTGCGGAAATTTATCCAAGCTGCATATGCTGCCCACGTAAGAAGAGCCGCCGCTGTGAGGAAGCAGAGGAAAATCGCAATGTCAGTCTTACGAGTATTGATGTCGGCCAGTATCTTCATTCTTCTACAAAATTAATAATAATTGGGCAGGATGCCAAATCGATAGATATAAAAATTCAATAAATTCCGAAATTTTTATTAATTTTGCATTTAATATGGGAGAAGCGATATATCATATCTTGGTGATAGCAGTGGCACTTGTCGGAATCTTCAGAGGTTTTCATGCCGGACTGATGCGACAGGTGTCTGGCGTGTTAGGCTTTGTATTCGGCATAGTGGCAGCGCGAGCCCTTGGTCCTGATTTCTCTATGTGGCTTGCCGGATGGTTTCCACAGGTGTATCATCCTGTGGCCAAGACATTTTTTGTGTCAATGCTTGGATATGGGATCATATGGGGCCTGTGTATGTTTGCCTTTTCGATGTTTACCGGCATATTGAATTTTATACTTGGCGTGATTCCAGTAGGAATAGTGAACTCAATAGCGGGAGCGGCGTTTTCATTATTGAAATACTTGATGTTTCTCTCCATACTTTTTGATCTTGCCCTTTGCCGTCCGTTTGACTCCCCTCTGATGCATTGTGCACGGCACGACGATGGCAATCTCGTGGACGGGGTAATCAGGCTTGCACCGGAGCTATTAGGCACGATGTCGGCAGAAGAGTATATCCATAATGTTCAGCTTTGGGAGGCGAGGACGATAAGTTAAGGGTTAAGGGATGAGGGATTAGGGATAAGGGATGAGGGATTAGGGGAAGGGAATTGAATTAAGAAATTGATAAATATATAGAAAAAGATATGCTTTTAGTAAAAGACCTTCATGCAGAAATCGATGGCAAGGAGATACTCCGTGGCGTGAATCTTGAAGTGAAACCGGGTGAAGTCCATGCGGTGATGGGCCCAAATGGTTCAGGAAAATCTACACTGTCTATGGTGCTTGCCGGAAATCCTGCTTATACAGTCACTTCAGGAGAAGTGACTTTCCGAGGCAAGAATCTGCTTGATATGACCCCAGACGTGAGAAGCCACGAGGGACTTTTCCTCGGGTTTCAATATCCTGTGGAAATTCCCGGTGTCTCGATGGTCAATTTCATGCGTGCAGCAGTTAATGCGAAGCGAAAATATTTCGGAGAACCCCCAATGGGAGCTACGGATTTCCTCAAGCTCATGCGTGAGAAGCGAGCCATTGTGGAGCTTGATAATAAACTTGCCTCCCGAAGTGTCAACGAAGGCTTCTCAGGGGGTGAAAAAAAACGCAACGAGATCTTCCAGATGGCAGTGCTTGAGCCAAAGCTCTCTATCCTTGACGAGACTGACTCAGGCCTGGATGTGGATGCGCTCAGGATCGTAGCAGAAGGAGTGAATAAGCTCCGCACTCCTGAAAACTCCGCGATAGTCATCACACACTACCAGCGTCTGCTCGACTACATCAAGCCCGACGTGATACATGTGCTCTATAAGGGGCGTATAGTATATACCGGAGGTCCGGAACTTGCACTCGAAATTGAGAAAAAAGGTTATGACTGGATCAAGGTAGAGGTTGACGCTCAAGATGCTTTAAAAGGGGAGGCTTAAGCTATGGGTGCACTTGATCAATATATCGACCTCTGGCAGGAACATGGCTCACTGATTGACTCCAATGCACCGGAAGCACTCAATCGTCGGCGTCCGGATGCCGCATCCTCACTTATCGAGAATGGACTCCCGGACCAAAAGGATGAAAACTATCGCTACACCGATTTTGAAAAAATTCTATCACCCGACTATGGAGTCAATGTAGGGCGAGTGAAGATGGCAGTGAATCCTTCTGAAACCTTCCGCTGTGATGTGCCGATGCTTTCCACTTCACTCTTTCTTGTAGTGAACGATGCATTTGCAGAGACAGCTGATTGCCGTAAAATGCTTCCTGAGGGTGTGGAAGTGATGTCGTTGGCAGCCTATGCGCGCAAAAATCCTGAATTCATTTCAGAGCATTATGGCAAGCTTGCCGATATGGCCAATCCCATCGTGGCGCTCAATACACTTTTCTGTCAAGACGGAGTGGTGGTAAGGGTGAAAAAGGGCATCAAGGTTGAGCCAACAATACAGATAGTAAATATTTTCAAAAATTCAGCCGCGTTGCTTTCAGCCCGTAGGGTACTGATAGTGATGGAGGATGATTCGGAAGCTAAGGTGCTCTTCTGTGATCACACTCAGACACAGGGGATTGACTTCTGTTCAGTCCAGGTGGTTGAGGTGTTTGCCGGAAAAGGAAGCCGACTCGATTTCTACGACCTTGAGGAAAGCACACTTAACACGTCAAGGCTCTCTTCTCTCTGGCTAAGTCAGGAAGAGGGATCAGAAGTGCTTCTTGATTCCATGACTCTCTACAACGGGGTGACCCGCAATGAATTCTATACTAAGTTCTGCGGAAGGCATGCCCGGCTTAAGATGCTTGGAATGGGCATCGAGGATGATTCGCGAAAACTCGACACATATTCGAGAATATCACACGATGAACCCGAATGCAATACGGATGAGCTTTTCAAATATGTAGTAGACGACAACGCTGTAGGGGCATTCGCAGGTCTGATATATGTGGCAGAGGGGGCTGTTAAGACAGAAGCCTTCCAGTCAAACCGCAACCTTGTGGGTTCAGCGACGGCAGTGATGCATTCAAAGCCACAGCTTGAGATCTACAACGATGACGTGAAATGTTCACATGGCACGGCTATTGGTCAGCTTGATGAGAAACAGCTTTTCTATATGATGACGCGTGGAATTTCAGAAGAGCAAGCACGCTTGATGCTCAAGCAGGCATTTATGTCAGACGTGATCGATGGCATATCCCTTCCTCCGCTACGCGACAGGCTAAAGATTATGGTGGAACGTCGGTTTGCCGGTGAGAAGGCAGCGTGTGCTTCATGCCCGGTGTCATGTAATGACTCCTTTCAATGATAAAATGCATAATGCATAATTCATAATTGGCTACGCCCAAGCTAAAGCAAGTCAAAATGTAATGGTTGAATATAATATAGATGAGATACGGGGAGAATTTCCTATCCTGTCGCGTACGATAGGGGGGAAACCTTTGGTCTACCTTGACAATACGGCTACGTCGCAGACACCACGTAGTGTGGTAGAAGCCATCGACTCCGGATATCTTGATTTCAAGGCTAATGTGCATAGGGGAGTGCATACTTTATCGCAGGAGGCTACCGAACTGCAGGAGGAATGTCGCCGGCGTGTGCGTGACTATATTGGAGCCTCCTCTGTGGAGGAGGTGATCTTCACAAGGGGTACTACAGAAGCTATCAATCTGGTAGCTTCGTCGTTTGGCTCGCTTTTCCCTAAGGATGGTGAGATAATCCTGACCGTGATGGAGCATCATGCCAATATTGTCCCTTGGCAGCTCCTTCAGAGCCGTAGGCCTGACCTGAAGATAAAGGTGGTGGACATCAATGATAAGGGTGAGTTGCTGCTGGAGCAATATAGGTCGCTCTTCAACAATCATACGTGTATGGCATCGTTTTGCCATGTCTCCAATGTGCTTGGCACGATAAATCCGGTGAAAGAGATGATTGCTTATGCCCACTCCAAGGGTGTCCCGGTGCTCGTAGACGGCGCACAGGCTATTCCGCATATGCATGTCGATGTAAAAGACCTTGACTGTGACTTTTATGCCTTCTCTTCACATAAGATGTATGGCCCTACGGGTATCGGAGTGCTATATGGCAAGAAGGAGCATCTGCTTCGAATGCCTCCATATCAGGGAGGGGGGGAGATGATAGCTCATGTCAGCTTCGAAGGAACCACATTTGCGGAACTTCCCTTCAAGTTTGAGGCCGGGACGCCTGATTTTGTTGGAATTGGGGCATTCCCGAAGGCTCTGGATTTTATTGATGAGATAGGGATCGAGAAGATAGCCGGGCATGAGCATGAGCTTATGGAGTATGCTGAGGCAAAGATGATGGAGATACCCGGGATGCGGATCTTTGGCAATGCTCCCGACAAGAGCGCTGTGATATCATTTCTTGTGGGTGATATACATCATTATGATATGGGAATGCTTCTTGATAAACTTGGGGTAGAAGTCAGGACCGGACATCACTGTGCGCAGCCTCTTATGCAGCGGCTTGGAATATCAGGAACGGTGAGAGCGTCGTTTGCAGCCTATAATACAAAGGAAGAGGTAGATGCGTTTATTGCAGCCCTTAATAGAGTGATACCGATACTGAGTTAAGGGTTAAGGGTTAAGGGATGAGGGGTATTTTTAACAAGTGTTAAAATTTAATGGGATTGAAACAATTTTGCAATCTAAAATGTTTAAAAATCATAAAGAAGATAGATTTTTGTTCATTAAGAAAAACGGGGATTTCGACAGGTGATGTTGACTCCGTAATCAAGAAGGGACCAATCGTGAGATTGGTCCCTTCTTGATTCTATCAGCCGAGCCGGAGGCTCGTACACCGGAACAAACAGGGATATCTCTATCAGCCGAGCCGGAGGCGCCGCGTGCACTTAAACAAACAGGGACATCTTTTGGATGTCCCTGCAAAATCATTATTTCTTTTCGTCGGCATCGGAGAATTTATTGGGGAATTCCCAGTGTTGTCTTGGTTTGATCATTGCATAGATGATCATCCATAAGCCGAGAAGAATGAATGGAATGCTCAGAAGCTGTCCTTGGTCGATTCCCCATTCAGCCCTCATCTGTACTTCCCAAGGTACCTGGACGTTTTTCACGTATTCAATAATGAATCTTGATCCGAAGGTCACTACAAAGAATACTCCCGTCATGAGCCATGGACGCTCCTCTGCATTCTTTTTCCAATACATCCACATCAGAAGCACGAAGAGGAGCAGATAGCATCCGGCTTCGTAAATCTGGGTTGGATGGCATGGGAGAATCTCGCCGTTTCGAACGAAAATGAATCCCCATGGGAGGTCGGTGGGACCACCATAGATTTCGGAGTTCATCAGGTTGCCGAGTCGAATCAGGCATCCAGTCAGGGCAATAGGACCCACTATCTTGTCGAGTACCCAGCTCATAGACTTGTGGGTGACAAGGCGGCTGAATATCCAAATGCCTATGAAGATAGCGATTGTGCCGCCATGGCTGGCAAGGCCACCATTCCAGACTTTAAGAATCTCGGCGGGATGAGCAGAGTAGTATTCCCATTCATAGAAGAATACGTGTCCTAAACGGGCACCGACAATAGTGCAGACCACAAGGTAGGTGAGGAGGATCCCGAGCCATTTCTCAGGAGCCCCTTCATGCTTGAACATGGCCGCCACAATCTGGTAGCCGATGAAAAAGCCGGTCACGAACATCAGTCCATACCATCTCACGGCGAATGGTCCTACAGAGAAAAGTATAGGGTCTGCGTTCCAAGTTACAAATCCAAGCATACGCAGTCAGGTTTATTTGCCTACGATTGCAGCTGTGTCTTGTGCAATCATGAGTTCCTCATCTGTGGGGATCACCACTACATGCACCTTTGAGTCTGGACCTGAGATTTCAATTTCCTCTCCGCGTGTCTTGTTGGCCTCCTCATTGAATGTGACACCAAGGAACTCAAGCTTTTTGCAGATTTTTTCTCTTGTGGAAATCTGGTTTTCTCCTACGCCGCCGGTAAAGACGATGATGTCAGCACCTCCGAGGACAGCAGCATATGCGCCGATATATTTAAGGATGCGATATTCATACATCTCAAGAGCAAGGCGGGCGCGGTCGTTGCCTTCCTTGATGGCAGCCTCGATGTCGCGCATATCATTGCTGATGCCGCTGACACCTGCCACACCGCTCTTCTTGTTGATGAGGTTCATTACGCCGTCGGCATCAAGATTCATCTCCTTCATGAGATATACAAGAGCTCCCGGATCCACATCACCCACTCGAGTGCCCATCATGAGTCCCTCGGTAGGAGTGAGTCCCATTGAAGTGTCGACGCATTTGCCGTCTTTGATAGCTGCGATGCTTCCGCCGTTGCCGATATGGCACGTGATGATACGCTGCTTGTCGTAGTCAAGACCGAGGAATTCGCATGCGCGTTTGCTGACGTAGCGATGGCTCGTGCCGTGGAAACCGTAGCGACGAACGCCATATTTCTCATATGCCTCGTATGGGAGAGCATACATATAAGCGTAGTCAGGCATTGTCTGATGGAAAGCTGTGTCGAACACTGCTACCTGTGGAACGCTTGGGATAAGCTCAGTCACAGCCTCGATACCTGCTATGTTGGCAGGGTTATGTAGAGGTGCTACAGTGTAGCATTCCTTGACCTTTTCGATTACATCAGGAGTGATGAGGACAGACTTGTTGAACTTGTCCATGCCGTGCACCACACGATGGCCTACGGCATCGATTTCGTCAAAGCTCTTGATCACGCCGTCTTTCGGGTCGGTGAGCACTTTGATCACATTTTCGACGGCTGCCTTAGCATCCGGCATTTCCACGGTGATGGTCTCCTTTGATCCATCTGGGCGTTTGAATTTAAGGAAAGAATCGGGAAGTCCGATTTTCTCTACGCCACCTTCAGCAAGCACTTCTTTTGTGTTGCTGTCGATGAGCTTATATTTCACACTGCTGCTGCCGCAGTTGAGGACTAAGATTTTCATTTTGAGTATATTGGTTTAAGTGTTTAGGATGTTTAATTGGTTTAAAGGATAAGAGAAAATAATTGTATCCGGACAGGCGAGACGCATGGTCTTACTTGAATTGTTAAAATTATTTAAACCTAATTAAACTTTTTAAACAAAGAATTATTTCTTTTCGGAGAGAGATTGGTTGCAGGTGACGATGATGGTATTGATGATATCTTCGACAGTTGCGCCACGGCTGAGGTCGTTGACGGGAGCTGCAAGACCCTGAAGAATCGGACCTACAGCACCGGCACCTGAAAGACGCTGAACGAGCTTGTAGCCGATATTGCCTGCTTCGAGCGATGGGAAGATGAGTGTGTTGGCATGCCCGGCAACTTCGCTTCCGGGAGCTTTCTGAGCACCCACGCTCGGCACGATTGCGGCGTCGCTCTGGAGTTCACCATCTACCTTGAGTTCAGGAGCGAGCTGATGAACGAGCTCAGCAGCATTGCGCACCTTATCCACTCTCTCATGGCTTGCGCTGCCTTTTGTAGAGAAGCTTAGCATTGCAACCACGGGATCGAGACCGGCAATATTCTTTGTGGTCTTGGCAGTCTCAATAGCGATCTGAGCGAGTTCCTCAGTAGTGGGATCAGGCACAACTGCGCAGTCGGCAAATACGAGCATACCATTATCACCAAACTTGCAACCTTCAGGAAGAAGCATGATGAATGCACCGCTTACGCAAGTGACACCCGGTTTAGTCTTAAGCACCTGGAATGCAGCGCGCAGAACGCTTGATGTCGGGCTGAGAGCGCCTGCCACCATGCAGTCTGCATCGCCAGCCTTAATCATAAGGCAACCAAGATAGAGAGGATTCTTCACCTGATAGCGAGCGTCATCGATTGTCATACCCTTCTTCTTGCGAAGTTCGCATAGAAGTTCGGCATATTTTTCAGTAAATTCAATGTCGTCAGTATCATAGATGTTGGCGTCTTTGATGTTGGCGAGTCCAAGTTCATCAGCTTTAGCGAGGATTGCTTCAGCTTTGCCTAAGAAAATCACGTCGGCGATCTTTTCTGCCAGGATGTGGTCGGCAGCCTTGAGTGTACGAGGTTCGAGAGATTCCGGAAGAACGAGTCTCTGCGGGTTTTCCTTGGCCTTTGCGGTCAGTCTTTCAAAAAGTGTCATGGTCTATTATTTTGAGTTTTAAGGGGCGGCCCGGGGGCCGGAGCTTAAGGTTTAGTTGATGAGAAGAATTAACAATACGCAAATTTAGCAAAAAATATTGGAATAAGACCTTAATATGCGGAATTATTTTGTAACTTTGCAGTCAGAAACAGGTATGAAAATAGTAAAGCGCCTACATATCTTCATGCTGCAGACTTTTCTGCCGCTATTCGCGATGACATTCCTCATCGTGCTTTTTATCGTATTGATGCAGTTTCTTTGGAAATACATCGATCAGCTTGTAGGAAAAGGGCTGGGTATGGATGTCATAGGAGAGCTCTTCTTTTATGCCGCCCTTTCGATGGTGCCGATGGCTCTTCCTCTTGCTATTCTTTTGGCATCGCTGATGACTTTCGGCAATCTTGGTGAGAAATTTGAGCTTACAGCCATGAAGGCATCCGGCATATCGCTTATAAGGGTAATGGCACCCTTGATGGTAGTGGTAGGGTTGCTGTCGATAGGGGCATTCTTTTTCCAGAACAACGTGCTTCCGAAAGCCCAGGTGAAGATGTGGACGCTTCTTTTCTCAGTAAGGCAGAAATCGCCGGAAGTGGAGATTCCTGAAAACGTCTTCTACGACCAGATACCGGGCTATAACTTGCTTGTGAAGGAGAAGAACAAGGATACGGGCATGCTATATGACGTGATGATCTACGATGTGAACCGTGGGGACAACGTCACGATACTTCTTGCAGACTCTGCCCAAATGGCTATGACCCCGGAGATGAGTCACCTTTACCTTCATCTTTATGAAGGGGAGCAGTTTGAGAACCTGAGGGAACAACGCACCAATGACCGCAACGTTCCCTTCAGAAGGGAGACTTTCTTCGACAAGCAGATCCTTATTCCGTTTGACGCCAATTTCAATCGCCTTGACGAGCAGGGGATGAGGCAGCAATATGTAGGCAAGAACATCACTGAGCTGCACCAGAGCATTGATTCGATAGGAGAGAGGGTAGACTCAATAGGAAATCTTTTCGCCCGGGATCTTCGCAGAGATGCTTCAAGTGTGCTTCCCAAACCGGATATGATCAATATCACCCTTACGGATGGAAGCATAGACGAATATGCAGTGAAGCGCCGTGAGGAGCTCAAGCGACAGTCGGAGGAATTATCGAAGGCTGCCCGCCCCCTTTCGATTGACTCCATATTGAATTCAATGCCCCCTGCCCAGGCTGCCCAGCTTGTGGGTCAGGCAATAGGAGTGTCGAGAGAACATCAGAATGTCAATGAATTCAAGAGCCTTACGATAGATGAAGAAAAGAAGAGCATCAGGCGCCATGAGATAGAGTTGATAAAGAAATACACCCTGTCGGTGGCTTGTATCATTTTCTTTTTCATAGGAGCCCCTCTTGGAGCTATCATCCGTAAAGGTGGTCTTGGAACGCCACTTGTGGTGTCGATTTTTCTTTTCCTTATATATTATATCTTTGACAACACGGGTTACAAGCTTGCCCGAGATGGTCGCTGGCCGGTAGAGGCAGGCATATGGCTGTCCACAATGATCTTGGCTCCGCTTGGAGCCTATGTGACATGGAAGGCTATGAACGATTCATCGGTATTTGACGGCGACCGCTACAAGAATTTCTTCCGCCGTATGTTGGGTCTTCGTTCATCGCGCCATGTGCCGTTGAAGGAAGTCATAATCCGGGATATTGACATCGAAAGGGGTAAGAAGATGCTTGAGATAGTCTCATCAAGGTGTGTGGGATTGGCAAATTCATTGATTCCGGCGAAGAATCTTTTGAAATCATATTTCAATTATTATGTAGTGGGTGTCGACACCAAGAAGATCCACGTGGTAGCGGATGAAATCAACAGGACTATAGATTATCTGTCGGATTGCCGCGACCCAAGGGTAGTGATGAAACTTTCCAATATCCCTATCATACGCGTGCTATGGGTGTATTTCCCTACTCCATGGAAGTGGCTTGGATATGTGATGTTGCCATTGTTGCCTGTTTCTGTCCCGTTGTGGCTTTATGGGGAGCGTTGCCTGCGCAATCTGCGGAATGATTTGGAGAAGACAGCGAAGATTTGCGAGGAAATATTTTGAGAAAAATTTGGGGGTATCAGAAATTTTTATTAATTTTGCATCCACAATCGCGCTTGTGGCGTAATTGGTAG
>JAIDSL010000131.1 GCA_029061255.1 Muribaculaceae bacterium | reverse complement strand
ACTATGCATCCAAGATAAAAAACCATCTTATTCCATGACAATAAACCGTATATATTCCGCGATCTGCCTTGCTGCCCTCGTCATTTCGGCATACGCTATCGTCCCCAAAACTGAAACTACCTGCCGGTGGATGAAAGTCACCGATGTAGAACGAACCGATTCCACTACCCGCGTCAGCGTTAAACTTCAGAATCGTCCGCATTTCTGGGTGATGGTAAGTCCTGATACCCAGCTTATGGCCACCGAAGATACTACACTGCAATATAAGTTGACCGCAACCGAGAATATTCAGCTTGGATCCCAAATATGGATGCCTGAGTCAGGACAACATGACGGAGTGCTGATATTCGAGAAAGTTCCTGACAACATAAAGGTTGTGGATCTGGTGGAGACCGAACCCTCTGACATAACAAACTGTACGTTGGGCATTCACCTCGAAGAACCGGCGACACCACCTTTCATCCCCGATATCCTGAGCCTCTCTGAAATCCTCGAGAAGGGACCGAAACCAGTCGAAGCATGGACAGGCCTGGATCCGGAACGCTATGCCGACTTGAAATTCTATGACAAGGACGGGATGGCGCATATACGCGGCCGCATCACTGATTACTCTCCAAGGTATGGAGTAGCGACTTTTTCCATAAACACTAAAGATGACTTCACCGAAAAAGAGAAAACTATTGTGGGTGATATCAATACCGACGGAACCTTCTCAATTGACCTTCCCCTCACCTATCCCCAGTATGATTACTTCCACCTCGGCGAAATACACAAAAACATTTTTCTGATACCCGGAGACACACTCAACATAACCACATGCATGTCTTCAAGGATCGATCCGAGCCGCGGACGGGTTCCGGAATTTTTCGGATATGAAGGAGACCCGGACGATGCCGTGGTCATCAATATGCTCACCGATAGCCTGGAGGAGAGATACGACCTGAAATCAATGTATAGAAAATACAAGGCCCAGGATACAGATTCTATGAAAGCTGACACCTACAGGCTTTCGGTGCAACTGGCAGCGTTGCTCGATTCCGTATGCAAAGACCTTCCCGACTATCTCGGCAATTTGCCCGTCAGTGTCTTTGCAAAGGATATGCTCAGTGCAGCTGCAATCGGCAAGATATGCGAAAGAATGGAAGACATTCAGATGGATTACAAATACAATAAAGGGGCGCGCTTGGTGAAGAACGAGGACGGCACTTTGTCGCAAACTGAAGGAGATCCACTTGACGAAACCTTCTTTCTTCAACCATGGATGAAGCATAAAAAGCTGATTTATGACAATCCTCTGATTGTCTGCAACGGATGGGTGCTACCGAACAGATGGAAATTCAATGAGCAGTTCCACCCTTCAGCAATGGCGGCGCAAGGCATGGAAGAAGTGCCCGGCACTATAGTCTTCATTTCTTCAGATGACATCACTTCACTTTACAAAAAAGACCTGAGTCGTCTCGATTCAATCGGCCTCGGCAATTGTTTCTCAGCCCAGCTCGCGCGTATATCCACATTGATCAATGAGCTTCATACTACTGCCATTCCTTTCTCAGAACGCTTCGACCGATACAACCGTCTGGTGGCGCACGCCATTAAGCATAACGAATGCGGGAAGCTCGACGAAATACTCATGTCGGAATATAATGATTACGTGAAAGACGTCGTTATCGCAGAAAACCGGTTGGCAGACATGAATGATGATTCCAAAGTTATATCTGACACTCCTGAGGGTAACGTCCTTGCAAAGATAATAGAGCCATACAAGGGCAATGTGCTCTTTCTTGATTTCTGGGGCATCGGATGCGGCCCCTGCCGCGCCGGCATGCTGGATCAGAAACCCCTTCTTGAGGAACTGGCCGACAAGCCTTTCAAGGCACTTTATATAGCGAACGCGGCAGAAAACATCGATGCCTGCAAGAAATGGCTACGCAAAGAGGAGATAAAGGGGGAGCATATATTCGTGTCAGACGACGACTGGCAGCGTCTGAGAGGCATCTTCAACTTTTCCGGCATCCCCTTCGGAGTGCTCATCGACAAGGAAGGAAAAATAGTGAAGACCGGTTTCAGCATTCGTATGGAAGAGACATTGCTCAGAAAGACAATTGAAGAATAAGGTCATTCAATCTTAAAGGCCATGTAGTGCGCCCACTCTGTGCCTTCCAAAACATGTACATGTCTTATTTTTTCATAAATTCTTACCAATTATTTATAAATTATCCAAATTTCTTAATCCTAAATACTCAAGTCTCAATTATTTTTTGTAATTTTGCAGATTGTTTGCCCTACTCAAACAAAAAAGGGCTTTGGCGTACGGAGAGCCAAGGCTTGCGCGACGGGCAGACACCGTATTTTTAACAATTTTTCGGTAACATCTCAACAAAATGCAAATCAACGGTATCACAGTTAAGTTTGCTTCTCCCGAGGATGCAAAATATTCCGAACTGATCGTAAAGCTGATCTATGAATCAGCTCTTCAGCGCGGTACAGGTATCGCCAAGAGGACACCCGAATATATCGCTCAAAAGATTACGAGCGGGAAAGCGGTTGTGGCCCTTCACGGCGACAGACTCGTCGGGTTCAGCTACATCGAAAGCTGGGGTCATGGAGATTTCGTTGCGACGTCCGGATTGATTGTCGACCCAGAATACCGTCATCTTGGCCTTGCCGGCGCCATCAA
>JAIDSL010000130.1 GCA_029061255.1 Muribaculaceae bacterium | reverse complement strand
GTTGATTACCAATCTAATTGTATAGAGGACGCACGAGCCGTGCGTCCCTACATCAGAATATTGGCCCATTTTGCAACACCCTCTTATAAATTGAAACTTAGGTTGTTTTTGGCTTTCTTCTTTGCTTTAGCGAGATGGCGGTAGAATTCCTCCTTTTCAGGATCATAGAGGTTGGTATAAGCCTTGAAAAATTCGATGTCAGACTTACGGAGGTCATAGATATGTGAATCAACTGCAGTCTCACGTTTACGGAACTTTTCCCTTAGATCATGCTCAGCTTGAAAACGACCCGGAACTTCAATCGAGAATTCTGCGTCAGATGCAGGTTGATGATGGTTGTTTTTCAAAAGATATCCTTTCGGCGTATGGATAAGCGACATGAACCCTCTTGCCATTTTTTCGGCATATAGGCGCCGTTCTTCGTCGAAGAGCGTCTCAAACCGGCTTATCTTCTCATTAAGGCTAAGAGTTGAGTCCGCTTCCTCCAAGAGGGCATTGAAGAGCTTGATGGTCATCAGCGTATCGTTGGATGCAGAATGAGCCTCAGATTCTTCTGAAAATTCAAAGCCAAGGAGTTCGGCACATTTTGCGAGTCTCGGCACAGCTCCAAATTCAATGTCGAGGCTCTTCCCTTTATAATACCAGAACCAGTCGCGCACATCGATTATCTTTGTGTGATCACGGACATCAATATTGCTTCCCTGAAGGTAGCGGATATCGTTGTCGACAGCGAAACCGATGATACCGTCTGCAGCATCGATTATTTGTTTGATAGCAGGGCGTTCCTTCTTAATGGAAGGAGCATTCTTCACCATTTCAGGCGATATATGATGCACAGCCTGGCTGTTTGGCCAGGAGCGTGCAATCGCAGGCTTGAAATAACTATGATAAGCGATCTTGCAGTCGGAGTGGTTGATTATGGAGAGTTCAAGCATTTCTCCGCTGTCTGTAGCTTCTATGTCAAGGCTTATGAGATTCATTGGGGAGGCAGTTGTCAAGTTTTCCGTTTTCCGTTTTGAGTTTTTCGTGTGCAAAATTAATAAAAAAGAACCATAATAGGGTCATACGCGTTGAATTTATAGGATATATAGAATAAAATCCCTAAGAATTTAATACCATGCATAAATTTACCAAGATAGTTGCCACCGTATCAGATAAGAGATGCGATGTGGAGTTTATAAAGAAATTAGCGGCAGCCGGCGTCAATGTGGTGCGAATGAATTCAGCACATCTTGAATATGAAGGATTCAAGAAAATTGTTGATAATGCGAGGGCTGCCGACAGCACACTCGCCATAATGATGGACACCAAGGGGCCGGAAATTCGCACTACCGTCACCGAGACAGGTGATCCGGTTGAGTTTCACGCGGGTGATGCTGTGACATTCTATGGGAATCCCGATGGGAAGACCTCCTCAAAGGTGATCAATCTCAATTATGACCATATTGCCAACGTGGTGAAGCCGGGAGACAGAGTACTGATCGACGATGGGGAACTGGAATTCACCATAGCAGATGTCGTAGGCAATGCAATCCACGCAGTCGCGGACAATGACGGGACATTGGGATCGCGCAAAAGTGTCAATCTTCCGGGTGTGTGCATCGACTTGCCGGCTGTGACTGAACGCGACAAACGCAATATCGGCTATGCCGTTGACTTAGGGGTAGACTTCATTGCGCATTCATTCGTGCGTTCGGCATCCGATGTCGAGAAAGTGCAGTCAATCCTTGATGAGCGTCATTCCCCGATAAAGATAATATCCAAGATAGAGAATCAGGAAGGTATCGACAATTTCGACGAGATACTCGAGGCTTGCTATGGCATAATGGTAGCACGAGGCGACCTTGGAATCGAGGTTCCTGCCGAGAAGATTCCGGGCATCCAGTCGATGATGATCCAGAAATGCATCAAGGCGCACAAGCCTGTCATCGTAGCCACCCAGATGCTCCACAGCATGATCGAGCATCCGCGTCCTACAAGGGCTGAGATTTCCGACGTTGCCAATGCAGTCTACCAACGGGCAGATGCCATCATGCTCTCCGGGGAGACAGCCTACGGTAAATATCCTGTAGAGGCAGTGAGCACAATGACCAAGGTAGCAGTGGAAGTGGAGGCTTCACTTCGCCAGAAGATGGAGATACCCCCATTGACTGATGATGACATCACGTCATTCCTCGCCCGCCAGGCTGTGCTCTCTGAAACCCGCGTAGGCACGAAAGCGATCTTTACGGATGCTTTCGGGGGGATTGCGGCACGTTTCATTGCATCCTTCCGTGGCAACAACCCGACATTTGCTATATGCCACAACAAGGAGGTATATCGCTGGCTTGCCTTAAGCTTTGGAGTGTCGGCATACTATTTCCCGCATGAAGGGAACGAGGATCCGAGCCATTCGGTAGATGCCGTCAAGCAAATAGTGGAGGAAGACCATATCGGGCTTGACGACCGGATTGCGTATCTGACCGGAACAAAGCGCGGGACTCGTGCGCTTGAGATTTTGACTCCGGGGGAGATACTTAATCCTTAAAATGGAACCAGTCTATATCCACGTGCCCTCCGGTTTGCTTGGTCGCGTAGTTAAAGATGGCGAATTTTGTGCCCATGAAGTGTCTTCTATAGTCGAATATCATAGGGAGTTCATGGCCGATGGGAATCCATTTATCCCCGTTGAGGCTGTAGGCGAATGATGCCTTGTCACGCCCCGGGTTGAAGTCGCCATTGATGCGAAGGTAGACATTGCATTCCTTCTTATTCTTAAATTGCAAGGGCTCTTCGGCTATCACGTCGACATCGACACGTTCTATATCGCGAGGCTGTTTGAATACCGATTTCTCTTCAGTCAGTTGAAGATAGTATTTGCCACCTTTTTTGATGATGCGCAAGACTCCACTGTCTCCGTTAAAAGCAGCCAGACCGCATACGTCGCCATCTTTCATTCCTGCCACATCGATCTTAACTTCTCCTGAACACTCGGGTCCGGCCATACGCTGGGTCAGGGTGTTCGGTGC
>JAIDSL010000013.1 GCA_029061255.1 Muribaculaceae bacterium | reverse complement strand
AAAAGATTTAATGGGCAAGAGACACTAGCGCAGGCTAATTCGGCAATGTTTTCTGGATCATTCAGCGTCGCCCTTGAACTTTATAGAAAAATTCTTAAATATGAAGATTCTCCCACTAATATGGTTCTTTATAATGCCGCATGTGCAGCTTCTATGTCAGGAGATACATCTCAAGGTTTGGATTATCTTGAAATGCTCGCAGACAAGGATAGCTTATGGTATCTTAAAGAACCTTTGGACATGGATCTCCAGAATCTTACATATTTGCCAGATTGGGGATCTTTTTATAAAAAGATTTCCATGAGAAGGGAGACCTTTGAGAAAACCTTTGATATTTCTTTGCGTAGCAGACTGACTCAAATACGAAGATCAGATCAGGATGTCAGACACCGTTTTTTGTCTGCATACAACACCCAACCCCAAGATACGATTCTAGTTAATAGTCTGATTCAAGAGATGAAAGAAATCGATTCTAAGAATCTAATTGAAGTTGACAATATTCTAAGAGAATATGGATGGCCTGGGAAGGATAAGGTAGGTGACGAATGTGTGGCAAAATGGCTTGTAATTCAGCATGCGGATGTTGACTCTCAAAGAAAGGCGCTGCCGATGCTTAAATTAGCAGCAGAAAAAGGTGATATTAACCCTTCGGCGATTGCAATGCTTGAAGATAGAATTCTTGTAAACTCAGGCAAAAAGCAGATATATGGCACTCAATACTTTTACCCTGAAGAGGAAAGTCCAAAACAAAGAGTTATATATCCTATTGATGACATTAAAAATGTTGATATCAAACGTACTAAAGTAGGCCTAGAATCCCTTGAAAAAACATATAGCAAGGAAGAGTTAGAAACCGTTTTGTATCAAGAATAAGAGATGCCAACTTAGAATCCCAATTATGGTAGTTAGATTATTCTTAAGTAATTATCTCGAATAAACTTTGAAAACAAATATATTCATGCAAGGATGGAAGCTCTCGGCAGGGATGCCGAGGGCTTCTTTTATTAAGAAATTCGTAACCATATGGGTATATTTTACTGTGTGTTCGCAATCATACCCATTTGGGTATAGTAAGAAACCTAAAATCACAGTAATTTTGCATCATCAAAAATTGATAAAAGCAACATGTAGTTATTAACTTAAAATTAGTATTTCTATGAAGATGATTTTTAAACTAATCTGCCTATCCTTGCTGATTGTATGCTGTTCCTGCTCATCTGATGAGCCGAGTGAGTATACAGTCACTGTTGAAGTTAGCGCATCATCTGACGATGTAGCAGTATGGATACATGGAATTGGAGAACATAATGGGCAAGGAGTTTATTTTCAAAGATCCATAAAACGAACATTCGTTACTCGATTTGCTTCTGCTCAGATAATAATCCGTTGCGAAGATCCGAAAGTCCTTCTGACAGTTAAAATCTGGGTCAACAATAAATTGGCAACGGATATTGTCGGCAATTCATACATAGACACTGGCAACTATATATCCCAAAGATAAGCATACAGAATTAGCGCTTGCTAAATAAACAATAAATAATAAAAGAATGAAAGTAAAAGTTTTTTCTTTAGTCATGCTACTTATGATACTCATGTCATCATGCAGTAAAGAAGATAGTGAGGATTATGTTGCCATAGCCTCAGCAATTAGTAATAGCATTCTGCTCGATGTTCAGGATTCGGAAGGCAACAGTCTCGTTGAAAACGAGGAGTATGTAAAGGGCATAACCCTCATACAGTCCAACGGCTATAAATACTCCGGTCGCATTGTAGATATTGATGGAAAGCAGTTCGTAGAGTCGGCTTTTCCGCTTCCTTTGAAGTCTGCAATGTATTTTACAGGCGATGGACAGTCCGGATATGGAGAACAGCAGCTGACTATACTGATTGGTGACTCCAAATATGAGCTTCAAGGAGTATTTCACTTCTCGAGTGATTCTTCTGACAGAGAGTTGTACGGCGGCAGTGTTATAAGGCTTATCGAAATAAAGTCAAATAATCCCGCTGTCTCTGAAAGTGAGGAATATGGTAGTTACATCAAGATTGTCATTACCGTTGCAAATATATAAAAAAACCTTTGTACATCTTAGAAGTTCTCGGCTGTGATGCTGGGAGCTTCTAAACATTTCACGCAGACCATAAGATAAAGTCTTCACGACAAAGTTTTTACCATACCACATAAAGACTAAATGTAAGTTCCTTATGTTCTAAGATATTATTAAGATTACTATAGTCGTTGGATCTC
>JAIDSL010000129.1 GCA_029061255.1 Muribaculaceae bacterium | reverse complement strand
CTGAACTACAAGTTCGTGGAAGGTCCTACTCCTTCGGGCACAATCAAGATCGCCCTCAAGTATGATCCGGTCGACAAGGTGAACGCTATCAAGGCTCTGAAGCGTGTTTCACGTCCCGGTCTCCGTCAGTACACTGGCTACAAAGACATGCCCCGCGTACTCAACGGTCTCGGTATCGCCATCATCTCCACTTCAAAGGGTGTGATGACTAACAAAGAAGCTGCCGACCTCAAAGTAGGTGGCGAAGTATTATGCTACGTTTATTAATGTCTGGAGGATTTAATTATGTCAAGAATTGGTAAAGCTCCCATTGAACTCCCCGCTAAGGTGGAAGTGTCTGTTAAAGACAACGTAGTGACAGTGAAAGGCCCTAAAGGAACCCTCTCACAGGAAATTAACCCCGATATTAAGGTTGAAGTAGCCGATGGTCACGTCCATGTGACTCGCCCCGACGACGAACGCGAACACCGCGCTATGCACGGTCTCTACCGCGCTCTTATCCACAACATGGTCGTAGGCGTTTCTGAAGGCTACAAGAAAGAAATGGAACTTGTCGGCGTCGGCTATCGTGCTTCCGCTACCGGTCAGGTCCTCGAACTTTCGCTCGGTTATTCTCACGCTATCTTCATCAAGCTCCCTCAGGAGATTAAGGTCGAAGCTAAGTCTGAGCGTAACAAAAACCCCCTCATCATCCTTGAGTCAAGCGACAAGCAGCTCCTCGGCCAGGTTTGCGCCAAGATCCGCTCGCTCCGCAAGCCTGAACCTTACAAGGGCAAGGGTATTAAGTTCGTAGGTGAAATCATCCGCCGCAAGTCCGGCAAGTCTGCCAACGCTAAATAATCCTTAGGAAGTTATGGTATCCAAGAAAGATAGAAGAAATAAAATCAAAACCCGCATCCGCGGTAAAATATCCGGTACCGCTCAGCGTCCCCGCATGAGCGTATTCCGCTCCAACAAGGCGATCTACGTCCAGGTTATCGACGACCTCGCCGGCAATACTCTTGTTGCCGCTTCTTCTAAAGGCATCACTGAAGGCACCAAGACAGAGATCGCTGCTAAAGTAGGCAAGGAAATCGCTGCTAAAGCTCAGGAAAAGGGCATTACTGAAGTTGTTTTCGACCGTAACGGATATCTTTTCCACGGTCGCGTTAAATCGTTGGCCGACGCAGCTCGCGAGGCCGGTCTTAAATTTTAATCGTAAGTCATGGCAAAGAATAATAGAGTTAAATCTACCAATGATCTCGACCTCAAAGACCGCCTGGTTGCTATCAACCGCGTCACTAAGGTCACCAAAGGTGGTCGTGCCTTCAGCTTCGCCGCTATCGTTGTAGTTGGAAACGAAAACGGTGTCATCGGCTGGGGCCTTGGCAAAGCCAACGAAGTTCAGGCAGCTATCGCTAAGGGCGTGGAGGCTGCTAAGAAGAACCTCATCCGTGTCCCGGTTCACAAGGGCACTATTCCTCACGAACAGGCTGCTAAGTTCGGCGGCTCCAGAATTTTCCTCCGCCCCGCCTCTGAAGGTACTGGTGTGAAGGCTGGTGGCGCTATGCGTGCCGTTCTTGAAAGCGTTGGTATCACAGACGTCCTCGCTAAGTCTAAGGGTTCTTCCAACCCTCACAACCTCGTGAAGGCTACTATCGCTGCTCTCGCTGAGCTCCGTAGCCCGGCTCAGGTGGCTCAGAACCGTGGCGTTTCTGTAGAAAAAGTATTCAAAGGCAAATAAGTAGTGATATGGCACAGATAGCAATCAAGCAGATTAAAAGCCGCATCAACTGCCCCGCAGTTCAGAAGCGTACTCTCGATGCGCTCGGCCTCCGTAAGATGAACCATACTGTTGTCAAGGAAGACAACCCCGCTATCATGGGCATGGTTAAGGCCGTTCATCATCTCGTAGAAGTAACAAAACTCTAAATTGTATAATTCCAATGGAACTACATAATCTTAAACCCGCACCCGGTAGCAATAAGGGTGACAAGAGAATTGGCCGCGGTCCCGGCTCCGGTTATGGTGGCACTTCTACTCGTGGCCACAAAGGCGCTAAGTCCCGTTCTGGCTACAAACGTAAAATCGGTTTCGAAGGTGGCCAGATGCCTCTTCAGCGCCGTGTGCCGAAATTCGGTTTCCAGAATATCAACAGAGTCGAGTATAAGGCTCTCAACATTGATGCTCTCGAAGCTTTGGCCACAGCTCAGAATCTCGAGAAGATTACAGTTGCCGATCTGCGCGCTGCCGGTCTCGTTCCCAAGAATGTTCTCGTGAAGATCCTTGGCAACGGTGCCCTCACCCGCAAAATTGAGGTGGAGGCTGATGCCTTCTCCAAATCTGCTGAAGCCGCTATTACGGCTGCAGGTGGCTCTGTAATCAAAAAATAACTTTCTGTCAAATGGGATTTACACAAACTATTAAAGATATCTGGAGTGTCGAGGATCTTCGCAAGCGCATCGGTATTACCCTTCTGCTTGTGATCATCTATCGCTTCGGATGCTATGTGGTTCTTCCGGGCATTAACCCCGATGACCTTATGGCACTCAAAAACTTCACTTCCGGTGGCCTTATGCAGCTTCTCGATATGTTCTCGGGTGGCGCATTCTCTCAGGCCTCTATCTTTGCCCTTGGTATCATGCCCTACATCACAGCTTCAATCGTGATCCAATTGCTCGGCATGGTGCTCCCTTCTTTCCAGAAGATGCAGCGCGAGGGTGAGAGCGGAAGAATGAAACTCAACCAGTATACTCGCTATCTTACTGTGCTGATTCTGTTGCTTCAGGGTCCCGCTTATCTCGTAAACCTCAAATATCAGGTTTCTGCAGCTGGCGGTGTGGTTGAAATGTCTGGTTGGACAATGGCGTTCATGACTATCGTGCTCGCTGCCGGCTCCATGTTCATCATGTGGCTCGGTGAGCGTATCGATCAGAAGGGTGTCGGAAATGGTATTTCCTTCATCATCCTTATCGGTATCATTGCCCGTCTTCCGGAGGCTTTCTTCCAGGAGTTCACAGGCCGTCTGCTCAATTCTGCTGGTGGTGGTCTTGTGCTGTTCCTCGTTGAAATCGTGATTCTTCTTGCCGTTATTGCCGGTGCTGTCCTCCTCGTGCAGGGTGTGCGTAAGGTGCCCGTTCAGTATGCTAAGAAGATCGTCGGCAACAAGCAATATGGTGGTGTCCGTCAGTATATCCCGTTGAAGGTGAATGCAGCCGGCGTTATGCCTATCATTTTCGCCCAGGCTATTATGTTCATTCCTATCACTCTTGCCGGATTCAGCAACAAGCAGACAGGCCTTTGGGGTGCACTTACAGATATGTATGGATGGACATACAACATCATCTACTTCCTTTTGATTGTAGCATTCACCTATTTCTACACTGCAATCACAGTGCGTCCTGCCCAGATGGCTGAGGATATGAAGCGCAACAATGGTTTTATCCCTGGCATCAAGCCTGGTAAGCCCACCGTGGATTACCTTGATTCCATTATGTCGCGCATCACCCTCCCGGGTTCTATTTTCCTCGGCATCGTGGCTATTATGCCTGCTATTGCATATGTGTTCGGTATCAACCGCAGTTTCGCTTCTTTCTTCGGTGGAACATCGCTTCTGATTATGGTTGGCGTTATCCTTGATACTCTCCGTATCGTGGAAGGTCATCTCCTTATGCGTCACTACGATGGTCTGATGAAGGGTACAAGAATTCAGGGCCGTGCAGGTGGCCCCGGTTATTGATTGCATTAATGTCTTCAATAGGAATTCAGAATGATTTATATCAAGACTGAGGAAGAAATTGAGTTAGTGCGTAAGGCTTCCGATCTTGTGAGCCGCACTCTTGGAGAGGTCGCAAAGTGGGTGAAGCCTGGTGTCACTACCCTTAAGCTCGACACTATAGCCCGTGAGTTTATCCTTGACAATGGTGGAAAGCCAGCTTGTCTGGGATATCACGGTTTCCCTGGGACTCTCTGCATTGAGGTCAATGAGACCGTCGTGCACGGTTTTCCCTCACAATATGTCCTTAAGGAAGGTGACATTATAGGCACTGATTGCGTTGTGGAGCTCGATGGCTATAACGGCGATTCTTGCTACACTTTCGCTGTCGGAGAAATTGACCCTAAGATCTACGAGTTTCTCGATATCACCCGCCAGTCGCTCTACAAGGGCATCGAGGCTGCTCGGGCAGGAAAGAGAATCGGAGATATTGGAAATGCAGTGCAGTCTTTCTGTGAGCATCATGGCTACTCTGTAGTCCGGGAGATGTGCGGACACGGCATTGGCAAAAGCATGCATGAGGATCCCGAGGTTCCCAACTATGGCAGGCGTGGAATAGGTCCGCTCCTGAAGCCAGGAATGTGCATCTGCATTGAGCCGATGATTAATATGGGTTCTAAAAACATTGTCTTTGAAAGAGACGGTTGGCAGACACGTACCAAAGACCGCAAGCCATCTGCTCATTTCGAGCATACAATCCTCATTACAGCTGACCGCCCTGAGATACTTACCACATTCAAGTATATCGAAGAGGCTCTCGGTGATAGAAAATTCTGATTATTCATTCCTTTGTATCAATATCTATGGCAAAACAAGCTGCAATCGAACAAGACGGTGTGATTCTCGAGGCTTTGAGCAACGCTATGTTCAAGGTGGAACTGGAAAATGGTCATGAGATCACTGCCCATATTTCCGGAAAAATGAGAATGCACTACATCAAGATTCTTCCCGGTGATAAGGTGAAGGTCGAAATGTCGCCCTACGACCTTTCAAAAGGCAGAATCGCTTTCCGTTACAAATAAAATCGAAACCCAGATATGAAAGTAAGAGCATCAATCAAAAAGCGCACTGCCGACAGCAAGATAGTGCGTCGTAAAGGAAGATTGTACGTAATCAACAAAAAGAACCCTAAACTCAAACAGCGCCAAGGCTAATTGCCCCATGCACTAAAAACGTAATCACACAAATATGGCAGTACGTATAGTCGGCGTTGATTTGCCGCAAAACAAAAGAGGTTTTATCGCCCTCACATATATCTACGGTATCGGCCGTAGCGCAGCTAACACCATCCTCAATAAGGCAGGTGTCGACGGTATGATCAAGGTTCAGGACTGGACCGACGATCAGGCAGCTGCTGTCCGCGAAGTTATACAGACTGAATACAAGGTGGAAGGTGACCTCCGCTCTGAAATTCAGCTTAATATCAAGCGCCTCATGGACATCGGTTGCTATCGTGGCATCCGTCATCGTCTTGGCCTCCCCGTTCGCGGCCAGAGCACCAAAAACAATGCTCGCACCCGTAAAGGTCGTAAGAAAACTGTTGCTAACAAGAAGAAAGCTACTAAATAATTATAAATTATGGCAAAAAAGACAGTCGCAGCTAAGAAGAGAAACGTTAAGGTCGACGCTATGGGTCAGCTTCACGTACACTCCTCTTTCAACAACATTATCGTGTGCTTAGCCAATTCTGAAGGTCAGGTGATTTCCTGGTCATCTGCCGGCAAGATGGGCTTCCGCGGTTCTAAGAAAAACACTCCCTATGCTGCTCAGATGGCAGCTCAGGATTGTGCTAAAGTCGCCTACGACCTCGGCCTCCGCAAAGTTAAGGCTTATGTGAAAGGTCCGGGCAATGGCCGTGAGTCTGCAATCCGTACTGTGCATGGCGCAGGTATCGAGGTTGTCGAGATTGTCGACGTAACTCCGCTCCCGCACAACGGTTGTCGTCCTCCTAAGAGAAGAAGAGTATAAGATTCCTTGTTGACGTCCCTGAATGCGAATGACCCTCACGGTATCTTTCTCTCGAGGGGTCGCGGCTGCGCTAAGGGGATGATCACTTTGATTCAAAACTCTCTATTTGACACTCTTTAACTAAAGTCAAAACCCAACTAAGATTTTTTCAAAATGGCAAGATACACAGGCCCTAAAACTAAAATTGCTCGTAAATTCGGCGAGGCCATCTTCGGTGAAGATAAAGTTCTGACCAAAAAGAATTATCCCCCGGGCCAGCACGGCAACAATCGCCGTCGTAAGACTTCCGAATACGGCACTCAGCTTAAAGAAAAGCAGAAAGCTAAATACACTTATGGCGTTCTCGAACGTCAGTTCCGCAACCTTTTCGAGCGTGCTGCCCGCACTAAGGGCATCACCGGTGAGGTACTCCTCCAGTTGCTCGAAAGCCGTCTCGACAACGTAGTATATCGTCTCGGAATTGCTCCCACTCGTCCTGCTGCTCGTCAGCTTGTGCTCCACAAGCATATCACTGTAAATGGCGATGTTGTCAACATCCCATCTTATCAGGTGAAGCCCGGCGATGTCGTTGCTGTGCGCGAAAAAGCTAAGTCTCTCGAGGTGATTGCTGATAACCTCGCTGGCTTTAACCACAGCAAGTATCCTTGGATTGAATGGGACGAAAGCGTGAAGGGTGGTAAGTTCCTTCATCTTCCCCAGCGTGAGGATATTCCTGAGAACATCAAGGAGCAGTTGATCGTCGAGCTCTATTCTAAATAATAAACTGTTGTAACCCATGTCAATATTAGCATTTCAAAAACCCGACAAGGTCTTGATGCTTGAAGCGGATTCAAAATTCGGCAAATTCGAGTTCCGTCCGCTTGAGCCCGGGTATGGCCAGACTATCGGTAACGCACTCCGCAGAATTCTCCTTTCATCTCTCGGAGGCTTTGCTATCTGCTCCATCCGCATTGATGGAGTGGCCCATGAGTTGGATTCTATCCCCGGTGTAAAGGAGGATGTTACCAACATCATCCTTAATCTCAAGCAGGTGCGTTTCAAGCAAATCACTGAAGACCACGACGAGGAGACCGGTAAGCTGCTCGTGTCGGGTACTGAGGTATTGAAAGCAGGAGACTTGGGTAAAGCTCTTTCGGGTTTTGAGGTATTAAACCCCGAATTGGTGATCTGCCACATCGCTCCCGATGCTTCCTTTAACTTGGAATTCTCCATCAACAAAGGACGCGGTTGGGTGCCGGCTGATGAAAACCGTGAAATGCTTCGCGCTAACGGTGCTGACCCCGCTGTCATAGCCGTCGACTCCATATACACTCCTATCAAAAACGTGAAATATGCTGTCGAGAATTTCCGCGTTGAGCAGAAAACCGACTACGAGAAACTCATACTCGAAGTGACCACCGATGGCTCCATCCTTCCGAAAGATGCTCTTAAAGAGGCCGCTAAAATCCTTATTCACCATTTTATGCTCTTCAGCGACGAAAAAATCTCTCTTGAGACTCCCGCTGATGAGGCTCCCGAGGAATTCGATGAAGAAGTTCTCAAGATGCGTCAGCTCCTCAAGAGCAAACTCGTCGATATGGATCTTAGCGTCCGTGCTCTCAACTGCTTGAAGAGCGCTGAAGTTGAAACTCTCGGAGAACTCGTGCAGTTCCAGAAAAACGACCTGCTCAAGTTCCGTAATTTCGGTAAGAAATCTCTTACCGAACTTGACGACCTTCTCCAGAACAACAACCTCTCGTTCGGCATGGATATTTCAAAGTATAAATTAGATAAAGAATAAACACTACGATGAGACATAATAAGAAATTCAACCACCTGAGCCGTAAGAAAGGACATCGCGAAGCGTTGCTCTCTAATCTTGCCATCTCTCTCATCATGCACAAGAGAATCTTTACGACTCTGGCTAAGGCTAAGGCGCTCCGTATGTATGCCGAGCCTCTTATCACTCGCTGCAAGAAAGACGATATGAACAATCGTCGTCTCGTCTTCAGCTACCTCCAGAATAAGGAGGCTATCAAGGAACTTTTCGGCGTGGTTGCTGAAAAGGTCGCTGACCGTCCCGGTGGTTACACTCGTATCCTCAAGACCGGTCATCGTCTTGGTGACAATGCTGAAATGGCAATGATTGAGCTCGTTGACTTCAACGAGAACATGCTCGCTGAAAAGGCTCCTAAGGCTAAGACTCGCCGCAGCCGCCGTGGTGGCAAGAAGGCTGAGGCTGCTCCCGCTCCTGAGGCTCCTAAGGCTGAGGCTCCCGCTGAAGCTCCTGAAGCCGAGGCTCCTGCTGCAGAAGCTCCCGCAGCTGAGTAAATCCAGGATCAATATGGTTCAAGCCATATAAGATAGAATTTCCGACCCGCAGAGGCGGCATCAACCATGATGCACCCCTGCGGGTCCCCTTTTTCCCACCTCTCCACTCTTCCCTCTTCCCCCTTTACTTTTAACTCTTTACTCTTTACTCTTCCACCTTAACTCTTAACCCTTAACTCTTACCTCAGTGTATTTCTGGATAAACATAGCTCTTTTCATCATCTACTCTGTGGTCGTGGTGTCATGCGTAGTGGTAGTCGTATCTGAAAATAAAAATCCGATACGAGCCATCTCGTGGACTCTTGCTCTCTTGTTTCTGCCTGTAGTAGGTGTGATCTTCTATCTTTTCTTTGGTCGTAGCCTTAAAGGAAAGGCAATGGTCAGCAGAAAAGTCAGAAGGAAACTCCTTGAGCGTTCACGTCCCAGGCAGCATGCTTTCGAGCGTAGCAAACTCGATTCCGAGCAGATAAAGAAAATTAAGCTTGCCCATAATCTTTGCCATGCACATCTCGACTGCAACAACAGTGTTGAGATTTTCACTGATGGTCATTCTAAATTTGAGCGGCTGAAAGAAGATATCAGAAACGCAAAGGAATTCATCTTTATCCAATATTACATCTACAGCGACGACCGCCTCGGCAATGAAATCACCGACCTTCTTGCAGAAAAAGTCAGGCAAGGAGTTCGCGTCAAAGTGCTCTACGACCATGTAGGCTCTTTCTCCACCCGCAATAAGTTCTTTGCCCGGATGCGAAGGTTGGGCATTGACTCGCACCCTTTTTTCCGGGTCACTTTCCGAAAACTCGCCAATCGCATCAACTGGCGAAACCACCGTAAGATAGCTATAATCGACGGGAAGATTGGCTATATTGGAGGCATGAATATCGCAGACCGTTACGTTGAGAAATCCTCTGATGGGCGCATTTGGCGCGACACTCATCTTAGGGTGGAAGGTCCGATCATCGAGTCTATGATCTATAGCTTTTCTGTCGACTGGAATTTCCTTCGTCCGGATGTAGAAGTGCAGCCTATTACAGAAAGGATATATGAACAAGCCGGCGATGTGGACATGCAGCTTGTCACCTCCGGCCCGATTGACAAGTGGAATAATCTTGTGCTTTGTTTCCAGCAGGCAATTGCCTCTGCGCGCAAGAGGATATATATTCAGACCCCTTATTTTCTTCCTACCGATGCCCTTCTTAAGGCCCTTCAGGGTGCAGCATTGTCAGGGGTCGATGTGCGTGTGATGATACCTGAGCACACCGACTCTGTGCTTCTCGGCTACGGAAGCCGCTCCTATATCGACGACTGCCTGAAAGCAGGGGTCAAGGTGTATCTCTTCACTCCCGGCATGCTTCATGCCAAGACAATGGTGATTGATGATGATTTCGTCACCACAGGTTCAGTAAACTTCGACTTCCGAAGCTTTGAAAATAACTTTGAGGCAAATCTCCTGATTTATTCTGAGTCAGTCAATAGGCAGATGCGCGATATATTCTTCAAAGATCTTTCAGCTTGTCGCAAATTGACCCTTTCAAGCTGGCGTTCCCGCTCTCGGTGGCAGCGATCCGTCGAAGCCCTTGTCCGTCTTTTTGCTCCCATACTTTAAGAGATACCCAGCTGTCCCACTGCTCAATTTGCTATTATGACAGTGCAAAATAAAAACGGCCCACGATCATTCGTGAGCCGTTCCTTTTTTAGTTATTCTAAGCAATCATTCCATCACCTTGATGGCCTTTGTGCTGCCGTCTGAGTAAGTGATTACCTTCACAAGAGATGTCGGTTCGTTGCCCGGACGAGTCTCTATACCCTGAAGATTGTAGTATTTTACGCTTGCTATCTCGCCGTCAGATGCGATAGTATCGACACCGGTGCCTGTGATAGTCACAATCTCTCCAAGACCTCCCATCTCGTTGAGTGCGCGGATACCATAGGTCTCTGCGTTGACTGAAGGCACGTATGTGCATTCCTTGGTGAATCCAAGCAGCTCGCCATCGGCATAGATGGCCCAGCAGAGAGCATACTTGCTGTCGTCCCAGCTGAGGGTGATTCCATCAAATGAGAAGGAAGATGCTGAAGGAGCCTGTTCGCAGTCCATAGCCGGATCCCAATCGTCGTCGCCACCCATCACGGTTGCGTAGTCGTGAGCATCTGCCTCTTCCTTGGTGAGGATCGGGTTGTTAGGATGGTTGCCGGGTCCGAAGCTCTTCTTGCGTTCTGAAAGATCGATTACCGTACCGGAAGCAGTCATTGAGTTATATTCGGCAAAACGTGCAGGGAAACCGTCTGTACCCATGTCGTTCCAGCCGATTGCTGAAGGCTTCGCGGTCATCTTTGTGTCGATATAGAGAGCGATTGGAGTGCCGCTGCCCCAAGGTCTGCCTAATGTATAGTTGCCGTCGATGGTGCTGTTTTCGCCGATGATCTCGCAATCCTTGAAGATATAGCCATACTGCTTCGGAACAGATGGTACAGCAAGATATCCACCGCTTGCGCACATCTGTAGTGTCACTCCATTGTAGAATGCATCACCCTTCCCGCATAGGAAGTCTGTGCGTCCGCGCAATACGCCCCCCTCGAAATAGTAGCGTGCATTCTGGTTGTTGGAAGTGTAAGTGTCCTGATATCCCCAGAGGCAAGCATCCTTCATGATGGTCTTGTCTCCCTTGTCTTGGAGCACGATATTGCGACCTCTGTTGTCAGAGATGCCATGCTTTAGGGTAATGTTCTGGAAATAGGTTCCGCTTACTCCACTCTGGATTTGGAGAAGGTCGGCGTTGCCGATGCCCTCCATCGGGTGTGAGCCGATGCCGTCCATGTCTGGTACTTCATTGATGATGACAGTCCCCACCATGCTTTCGCCGATGATTGATACATTTGAGGCATTAAGTCTTAGGGTTACGTCGGGGAATGTTCCTCCATTCACATTGACAGTATGCTCCTCATCCATCGGGATCATATATTCGCCGTCGCGCACGAAAATGCGGAATCTGCGGGTCTTGTCTTCGCGTGTATTCGCAGCAGCTATGGCAGCTCGGAAGTCACCGTCGTCAGGGACAATGAAATCGGGAATAGCCTTTGCCACCTCGGGGCGATTGCGGGTAGTGAACGCTATCTTCACCGGAGTGTCAAGATAATTGTCCGTAAGGTCAGCCACGCTGTTGGCCGGGAGTGTGAACACATACTCTGTGTTGAATGCCAGGTTCTTGTAAGTGAAGATCACGCTCTTGCCGCTTGCCTCGCCTGTAAGAGTCTTGTCTCCGAGGGTAGCCGTTGCGTCTTCAGCAAGCTTCACCTTCTCGTCGAAGTTAAGCACTATCTTGCCGTTGATTGAAGCCGTTGAAGCTCCTTCAGCAGGTACTGTCGCTACGAGTACCGGTGCCTTGCCGTCGTTGATCAGCTCCATGTCGCCATATACGAACGATGCGCCCAATGCGATGCCGTCGTTGTCTGATGTAGTGCCGTCTATCTTCGATGATTTGTCAGAAATCCAGCGCAAGTAGAGCTCAGCCTGGTTGTCCGCTTCTTTCGGGAGAGCAAACTCAGCGTCAGCCCAGTTCTTTGCTCCTTCGAGTGTCACTGTGCCCACTGTCTCCCAATTTTCACCATCCAGTGAGTATTCCACATTCTGCTTCGTATATGCATTGTAGTTATAGACCATTGAGGTCACCACCTTGATGTTCTTGAACGCTGCAGCGTTGATCTTGGTCTGCCAGTAGTAGTCTCCAAGCCCTGTTGTGCGCCAGTTCACTGCGGCAGGACGTCCTTCATAGCCTCCTGCGCCGAGTTGGCTCTTGTCAAGCCAAGCCTGGGTTTCGCCATCGGCATTTCGTAGATTAAGGGTTGCTGCGTCATTCTCTTCAAATGCGAAATCTGCCGGACGCCCGTTGGCACCTTGGCGATAGAAGTCCCATCCTATGATGAAGTCGAGAGCGGAGTATTCAGCGGTAAGGTCTTTGTCGCTGTCCATAGTTACGGCTATTTCAGATGAAGTCTGTCCGTCGCTCCAGTTTGTGAAGGTCAGTATTGGATTGGATGATGCCTTGAGTGTGACAACTGTTCCTTCCTCATACATGTTCTTGCCGTCTATTACTGTAGGAGCCGGATTGTAGCTTATCATATATCCGTTCGCGCCGTTTGTCACCTCTGTAGTCAATGAGTAGGTATTTACAGCCTTGAAGTTGGCAGTCAGGTTCTCAGCGCGGTTGATGGTGTACTTGAACTCAGGAGTTTCTGAGACCACATTGCCCTCTGCATCAGTCCAGTTCACGAAGTCATAGCCGAATTTCTCAGTGGCTACAAGTGTCACCTCCGTGCCCTGGTCATATTCGTCAGCAAGCGGACGTATAGCTACCGTGCCTGCTTCTTCCGGAGAAGCTGCGATTGTCACAGGGCACTTCGATACGTCTTCTGCCTGTCCGTCGATGATGCCTTCAATCGATACTTGGCTGAAGCCACCCTGCTTCGATGAGTTTGTGCCTACTGTCATCTCGAGAGTGAAACCCTCAGTGGTGGCAAGCTCCTGCTGTTGTTCCTCTGTCAGGTTGATGGTGAAGTGCTGGGCATAGTCTTCTTCGCTTCCATATTTGTCATCTTCCTTCTCGCGGTTGTTTCGTGCTGAAGTGTATGTGCCGAGGACGATAGACTTTCCTTCGGCAGTCTTGCCGGTCACTAACACATTGTGAGGGGCAGCATCAGTGCCAAACTTTGCTATGTAGGCAGAGATCTTTGCAGGAGTGAATGTAAGGCCTTTTGAAGGTTTGAGTGTCCACTTCACAGCATCGCTCTCTCCGTTTGCCGGCTGGAGCTTGATAAACTGGTAGTCGGTCCAGTTTACGCCGCTTGTGCCTACAGCTGCCACTCCATTGAGGTCAAGCGAAGCAACTGAGAAAGCACCTTCCGGGCTCAATACGGTGGGGATCTCGTAATCCTCCATGGAGTCCATGGGCCAGAATGCCTTGGTCGGCTCATTGCTGAAGCTGGGAGCAGAATATACCTCTCCGTTGAAAACACCCTCGATTGCCACTTGGCTGAAGCCACCCTGCTTCGATGAGTTTGTGCCAACTGTCATCTCAAGGGTGAATCCCTCGGTTGATGATAGTTCCTGCTGTAGTTCAGCAGTGAGCTCGATTGTGAAATGCTGTGCGTAGTCTTCCTCGCTGCCGTATTTGTCATCTTCCTTATCGCGATTGTTTCGTGCTGAAGTGTATGTGCCGAGCACAATCGAATTTCCTTCAGCAGTCTTGCCGGTCACGATAATGTTGTGGGGAATGGCATCCGTGCCGAACTTAGCCACATAGGCTGAGATCTTGGTCGGAGTGAAGGTAAGCCCTTTTGTCGGTTTTACAAACCAGTTGATGGCATCGCTCTCGCCGTTAGGGGTCTGGAGCTTGATAAACTGATGGTCACACCAGTTTACGCCGCTTGTGCCCACCGGTGTCACGCCGTTGAGATCCAGCGACGCGATAGAGAAAGCCCCTTCAGGGCTCAAGATGGTCGGCAATTCATAATCGTCCATGCTGTCCATGGGCCAGAATGCTTTTGCCGGCTCATTGGTGTAGGTCTGCGCCTTTGTCGAAAGACCGCACACCAGGGCGACGATCGCTATCACTGCGATGATCGCCTTCGGAATGAATCGTTTGTTCATCTGATAGGTTAATAATAGGTTAATAAAAATGTCAATTTTATATGCATTGAATGTTGCTCAGCGTTTACCTCTGCTGTAGCGTTATAGGTCAGTCAAATGATTGCGATTACAAAATTACAAAATAATTTCCACCCCATCCCCATATCCCCATATGTTATTCAGCATATCGCCCTGTTCAGTGTATATAAATTGTTTGTTTCGGTGTCAGAGCCTTAGACACTGTCCGCCAACTGCCATCAGAAAACGGAAAACGGAAAGCGGAAAACGGAAAGCGGAAAACTCAAAAACTTTTATTATCTTTGCATCATGATTTCACCCATACAGTCGCTTCAGGAGCAGCGCCGCCTCCTTCAGATAGAATACGACGAGGAGAAACGCGCTTTCTCCGAACTTACTGCCCGCATAGGCCTCGACCGACTTGCCGAGCGTGGCAATGCATGGCTGCATATATCTGTAGGCCGTGTCTTCTATAATTCGCTCAATCAGCGTGTGCTCGAGATTTTCAGGCAGGAAGGAGATTCCGATGATGATCATAACTTTGAGTATGGTCGGCCGATAGCTTTCTTCACTCTTGCCGATGATGGTCAGCGCCCCGCTTTTCCGTTCACCGGCACAGTCAGCTTTGTGGATGGCGACCGTATGGTAGTCTCTATTTCCGAGAGTGCTGATGTCAGTCGCCTGTCATCAGCAGCTGTGGCAGGAGTCATGCTGTCGTTCGACGAGACTTCCTACCGCACTATGTTTGAGGCTATCGACCGCACTATAAAAGCAAAAGGTCGCCTTGCTGAGCTCCGCGACCTTATCTATTCCCGCCGAAAGGCAGGAGAACTGACTTTCTCTCCACTCGGTTTCCCTTACCTGAATCCTGCGCAGCAGACAGCCGTCAACAAAGTGCTTTGTGCAAAGGATGTAGCCGTGGTCCATGGTCCTCCGGGCACGGGCAAGACCACCACACTCGTCGAGGCAATTGCCGAGACTTTGCGCCGCGAGCCCCAGGTGCTTGTCTGTGCCCAGAGCAACATGGCTGTCGATTGGATCTGCGAGCGTCTCGTAGATAGGGGAGTGCATGTCCTTCGTCTGGGCAATCCATCGCGGGTCAACGACAAGATGCTCTCCTTCACCTATGAGCGTCGTTTTGAGGCTCATCCCGACTATCCCGACCTGTGGGGTATCCGGAAGACCATCCGCGAACTCCGTTCCGCCAAACGCCGTGGTTCCGACCAATGGCATCAGAAAATGGATCGTCTCCGTAGCCGTGCTACCGAACTGGAGATCCGCATCAATCAGGATCTCTTCAACTCAGCCCATGTCATTGCCTCCACCCTTGTAGGAAGTGCATCCCGGTTACTCGACGGCATGAAATTTTCCACACTCTTCATAGATGAAGCCGCTCAGGCACTTGAGGCTGCAAGCTTGATTCCAATGCGGCGTGCCGGTAGGGTAGTGCTGGCTGGCGATCACTGCCAGCTTCCTCCCACCGTCAAATCTTATGAAGCAATGAAGGCAGGCCTGGGGAAATCTCTTATGGAGCGCATCGTTGAGAACCATCCTGAAGCCGTGACATTGCTGACTATGCAATATCGTATGAACCACGAGATCATGCGCTTCTCCAACGAATGGTTCTACGGCGGAGCCATGACAGCCGCCCCCGAAGTGCGTCATCGCGGCATCCTCGACTTCGACACCCCCATCGAATGGATCGACCCTCCCAGCCTCCCGGAAACTTCATTTCCAGAAGATGACCACCCATCCTTCAAAG
>JAIDSL010000128.1 GCA_029061255.1 Muribaculaceae bacterium | reverse complement strand
TCTTCGAATAAAATCGCCGAAACTAAAATTCAAAATCACTCTCAACACGCTCCTGCCCCGTTTCTGGAGAATCGTTAAGGTCTCATATGACGACCCCACCGACAAACTGCCAGCCGGCCTCCTGAAAGTATATCCCGGCTACGACCACAACGGCTCCCTCCGCCGCAAACCCCGAATCCTATGAAGGCCAATCGCTCAGCAGCCTCGGAGAGGCCAAATCAGGTCGGAGACCTGATAATCATGCAAAAACCCCAGACTTCAGTCTGGGGTTCCAAAAACAATAGCTCAGCAGCCTCGGAGAGGCGCTTTATGGTAATTCATAAATATTTTTTCATATTCATTATTGCCATTCTAATAGCCATTCCCCCAATCCAAGCCCGAAAAATAAAAACCAAGCACTCCATCCCCAAAATCTCCGTTACAAACACGTCAGAATCATCCGACTCCATCCTCTCCATTTCCTCCGACTCCATCTCATTCACAGAAAAGATCCTTCCTGCCATCCGTTTCTACGGCTTCGACAAGACTGTAAGCAGCAACTTCGAAAGCTTCTTCATCACAAACAACCTCAACTCGGAAATACGAGAAATGGAAATCGAAATCACATACTTCGATATGAAAGGTCGCCAGCTCCACAAACGCAACGTCAAAATCGACTGCAACCTTCCGGCAGGTGAGACAAAGCGTACTGACATCAAAAGCTGGGACACCCAAAAATCCTTCTACTTCCATCAATCCGCCAAACCCCGACGTCAAGCCACACCCTTCGACGTCAAGCTCCGCCTCCTCTCCCTGACCCTTCCACCCTTCCGGTAGGGACGCACGGCTCGTGCGTCCGCAACAGTCTTTGTCGCAAGGGTTATTAACTATAATAAGAAAAGAGGCCGAAGCCTCTTTTCTTATTTACACGTCATTATCTTAAGCACTAATTTATCCGTTGCCTGCATCGAGTCGCGTCCGATACTTGTCAGATTATGTATAGTCTCATCAACATCATCTGATATGATGCCCTCAGCAGATGTGACTGCAAATCCCTGCATCGCCAGCATAGCCGACATCATAGCCGTACTGACACCACTCGAGATCTTCATCGAGCAAGACGGTTTGGCACCATCACAGATCATTCCCGTCAGGTTTGCAACCATATTCTTCACAGCATCGCACACTTGGTCGTATCCTCCACCCATCAGATACACAAGTCCACTTGTAGCTCCCGTAGAAGCAACCACACATCCACATAATGCCGACAACCGACCAAGCGACTGCTTGATATATATCGACGTGAGATGACTCAACACAAGAGCCCTGACCATCTGCTCATCCGAAGCATTTATATCCATCGCATACGACACTACCGGCATCGTGGCAGTGATCCCCTGATTGCCCGAGCCACTATTGCTCATCACCGGAACCATCGCTCCTCCCATCCGCGCATCGCACGCGGCAGACGTCAAAGTTATGGCATGAGCCACCGGAGTGTCGCCGAAAAACTTTTCCCCAAAATGAAGCACAGTCGACCCGAGACAATGCCCATACTCACCTTTCAAAGCAAACTGTGCGGCTGCCAGATTCAAATTCTTCGCCTCAAGGATGAAAGATATCTCTTCAAGCGGAGCAGTGGTAGCGAAGTCATAGACCATCTGCATATTCAATTCAGGATCTGCAGATGAAGCTGTATCAGACCCGCCAGACTCTGCAGACTTCTCAAACAATACCTCTCCATCCTTTTCGATCAATATAAAATTAGTATGCGCCCCTGATATTATGGCCCTGACAGAATGATCATCCCCTTGCGCACGCACATCTATATGAAGGTTGGATGGAGCATCTGTCTCAAGGGCTATACTTATCCGCCCCTCTGCAATGTAACGCTTACCTTCTTCCACTGCCTCTGGAGTGACATCGCGGAGCACCTCAAGACTATACTCCGACTTCCCGACAAGGGCTCCAAGAGCCACAGCTATCGGCAGGCCAATCATGCCTGTTCCGGGAATGCCGACACCCATAGCATTCTTAATGATATTTCCACTCAAGAAAAGTTCTATCTTTTCCGGCAAACATCCAAGCGTCTCCGTTGCTTTTGCCACACACAGCGCTACTGCCACCGGCTCAGTACATCCGACCGCCGGCACCACCTCACGCTTTATCAGATCTATTATACTTTGGCGAAGTGATTTCTCCATATAATATTTGAAAAAATTAAACAAGATAAATCATGTTAAATCAAGCTTAATCATGATACAACATGACCAAACCCAATAATCCACAACCCTCAATTTTCCCCTGCGAAAGTCGACTCATCAAACGGAAGAGTATCCCTATGCGCCATCTCAATCCGCTTATTGCGCCAGCACTTCCGGCAGACAGCAATGTATCGGTCATTACCTCCGATTTCCACCTGTTCTCCTTCAGTTATGATCTCCCCATTCCCATCTATCCTTGCATTCACGATTGTCTTACGCCCGCAATTGCAAGTGGATTTCACCTCCTCTATCGAATCGGCGATCTCAAACAGGCGTCTCGACCCCTCGAAAAGTTGGGTCTTAAAGTCTGTGCGTAGACCATAGCATATTACATTGCATCCATAATCATCTACCACCCTGGCAAGCTGATCTACCTGCTCTGCCGAAAGGAATTGAGCCTCATCCACAAGCAGCCAATCGGGCACATCAAGTGTCTGCTCAAATGTTTCCTTTATCATATCATAAAGGTCAGTCTCAGGATATATCCACTTGCATTCCCGCTCGATACCGATACGGGAACGTATGACGTTTTTCTTCTCTCTCGTGTCTACAACTGGCTTGAGGCACATATATGCCATGCCCCGCTCCTCAAAGTTATAGGCAGTAGTAAGCAACATGGCTGTCTTTGCAGACCCCATTGTGCCATATCGAAAATATAGTTTTCCAATCCGGTTCATAACGCAAATTTACAACCGAATCGCGACATATGCAAATCCGACATTTAATATTTTTTGCAGGATAAGGGATTTTTTGAAAAATAAGCATTAACTTTGCATCGCAAAACGACCAACGTAAAACGTAAAACGCAAATGAATACCTTCCACTCCCCCACTCCTTTTCTTCTTGAATCTGGAGAGAAACTCGCGGAAATCGACATCGCCTACCATACATTCGGAAAACTGAATGAGAAAAAAGACAATGTAATATGGGTTTGCCATGCCCTTACTGCCAACAGCGACGTCACAGATTGGTGGCCTCACACTGTGGAAGCCGGATATTTTCTTGATCCGGACAAGTGGTTTGTGGTGTGCGCAAACATCTTGGGTTCATGCTATGGCTCCACAGGCCCCAAATCAATAAATCCCGCCACAGGCGAGCCATACTTCAGTGAATTCCCCAAACTCACTATTCGTGATATGGTCAATGCCCATATCCTTCTTGCCGAAAACCTTGGTATCGGACATATAAATACTCTTGTAGGATGTTCGGTAGGTGGATTCCAAGCCATCGAGTGGGCTGCCATGCAACCGGAACGCTTCGACAAGTTCGTGTTCCTCGCTACATCTGCCAAGGCATCTCCTTGGAGCATTGCATTAGATGAGACGCAGCGCATGGCAATCCTCAGCGACAAGACTTATGGAGAAAAACGTCTCGATGCCGGAAGAGATGGGCTTGCTGCAGCACGTGCAATCGGACTTCTATCCTATCGCGGACCTTGGGGCTACAACCAAACACAACAAGACCCGGTATCAGATGAAATTCCTTCTACCCACCGCGCATGCACTTATCAACGATATCAGGGAGAAAAGCTGTGCAGAAGATTCGACGCATATTCATATATGGCAATTCTCAACGCATTCGACACTCATGATATTGGCAGAGGTCGAGGGGGAGTCACTGCAGCACTCTCCAAAATCAAAGCCCCGGCAATAGTCATTGGTATCACTACCGACATAATTTTCACCCCTGACGAAATGAAAGAGCTCACAAGGATGCTCCCCAATGCTGAATACTTCGAACTCCAATCAGAATTCGGGCATGATGGCTTCCTTGTAGAATACGACAAACTCAATCAGATCCTCCTACCCCGCCTCTAACCATCGCAAAACGCAAAACATTACACGCAAAACGCAAAAAAATTTGGTCAAACCAATTTTATTTTGTAATTTTGCACTGCATTTCGCGCCAAGGCCTATAAAGACGTATGAATAAATGCATACGCGCCCAACGCAACAACCAATAACTCAATAAAATAAAATGTACGCAATCGTAGAAATCAAAGGTCAGCAGTTCAAA
>JAIDSL010000127.1 GCA_029061255.1 Muribaculaceae bacterium | reverse complement strand
ATCAGACTTTTTTTCATTTTTTATAAAACGGAGAAAGCCGGTGGTTATTGCGACTAAGTAATGAATTTGGTTAAACTTATTTACTCAACTTTCGCTTGCTCTTTTATCTTCACGCAAAGGCGCAAAGGGGCAGAGTTTCGATGATTTGGGATGCTTCGCGTCGCGGTTGTGGCAAGCACGCTAAGATTACGGGCTGCTCCGCATCGCCCGGAGCACGCAAAGTTTTTCACCTTGCGACAAACCGGCTGCGCGGAGGGGTTGGGGCAAGCAAAAGCTTGCAGCGGGGACGGCTTCGCGCTTTACCCGGGGACGAAGCTGAGGCGCGAGGGATTGGGGCAAGCAAAAGCTTGCAGCGGAGACGGCTTCGCGCTTCACCCGGAGACGAAGCGGCGACGCAAGAAGGAAATATTAGAAGGGATTTATTTGGAGGGGAGAGGGATTTTTGTTATATTTGCAAGAAAAATATCTGACAGCATGAAAACTAAACTATCCGCTCTTATTCTTTTTCTCCTTGCCACTATTGCAGGCTATGCCGAATATATCGTGCATCCTTGGGAAGGAAAGACTGTAGCCTATTTTGGCGATTCGATTACTGACCCTCGCAATAAGGCTGCTGACTCAAAGTATTGGAACTATCTTAAGCAGTGGCTCGGAATAACTCCTTATGTATATGCCGTAAGTGGACGAGAATGGAACGATATCCCTCGCCAGACCAACCAGCTGAAGGAGGAACATGGCGATGACTTCGACGCAATCCTCATATTTATGGGGACAAACGATTATAACAATGCCGTTCCGCTCGGTAGATGGTATGATGAAAATATGGAGAAAGTGGTCTATGGGCACCGGTATGAGAAACGGCCTGAGGCACGTATGCACCGGACTCCCTGTATGGATAAGGATACTTATCGCGGGCGCATCAATATAGCCCTTGATTCTTTGAAAAGAACTTTTCCTACAAAACAGATAGTGTTGCTTACTCCTATCCACAGGAGCGGTTTCTATGCAAATGAGAAGAACTGGCAGGTGCCGGAGGATTATGCGAACCGTTGCGGAGAGTATCTTGATGCATATGTGGAATCCGTAATTGAGGCAGGTAAGATATGGTCAGTGCCGGTGATTGACCTCAATTCTCTTTGTGGACTGTATCCGCTTCATGACGGGCATGCGCAGTATTTCAATAATGCGGAGACAGACAGGCTTCATCCGAATAATTTCGGACATCAGCGTATGGCGCGGACGCTCTATTATCAATTGCTGACTCTTCCTTGTACATTCTGAATTAATTGAGTTTACTTTCACCAGCTCTAAAAATCTCACGCAAAGTAGACGCAAAGGAGCAGGGAACAAGAGGGTGTTGCAAAATGGGCCAATATTCTAATGTAGGGACACACGGCTAGTGCGTCCTCTATGCAATTAGATTGGTAATCAACAATATAAAAAACGGACGCACGAGCCGTGCGTCCCTACAAGATGCGGAGAATATAGTTCTGCAACACCCTCTAAGGATTTGCTAATCAATGTGCAAAAACAAACGAAATTTGAATTAACTGAAAATGGATAATGAGAATCTGAGGTTTGAATGTGCTTTTTCAGAGAAGGCAATAAGGAACAACAAATCATGGATTATAATATACACCATATTAATAATCATTGTTTTATGCTTTGTCATAAGGATCTCAGGCAAAACACCATTAAATATATGGTTTAGCTTAGCCCTTATCTTATTTGTTTTCGTTACAGATGCCTTAAGTCTCTTTTATGTAAAGATTCTATCAAGCGGAAGCTATCTTGAGATTACTTCTGACGGCATCCTGAAATGTGTTTTCAAAGGAAGGAAAGAGGTTAGCTATCCAATTAATGAGATGAGATCAATTGAAGAGTCATCTTTAAAGGAAGCTATAAAGCGATATGCACGTATACCAATAGCACTGGACAGATGGAATGAGCTATATCCTCCGGAAGGAGTATTGATTACTTTCAACCGGGCCTGGATAAAGAGTATCTTTCCTGTCTTTTTCAATCCTGAAGATATTGAGGGGTTCGTATCTGCTATAAGGCAGAGGATAGAACCCTAAGATAGTGCTGCCCCTCCGGGGCAGATGGGGAGGGGATGAGGCAATCCCCTGGGCCAAGGCCCAGGGTTAACAAGATTTTTGCCCTCCGGGCAAAGCTGGATTCGGGGAATCTAACGCATGCGGACGCACGGGCCGTGCGTCCCTACCAATGGAGGGAAATTAGAGTGAAAAGATTAATAGAGAAATGATAATTATAGAAATTACAACATTGATATGAAATCATTGAAGCAACTATTTTCGGTGGCGGGATTGGCTTGCGCGGCTTTGGCTGTAGGGTCTGTGCAGGACAACAAGCTGCAATCGATGCCGGATGTTAACCAGGTGGTAGATAATACACCTGACAGCATCAATAAGGCAAGGACTGCACGTCCGGTGTCGGGCAGTTCAAGAATCGGAAACAACCCGGTGCTTTTTCTTGTGGGAAACTCTACCATGCGTACCGGTACGCTCGGAAACGGGGACAACGGCCAGTGGGGATGGGGATATTATGCTCCTGACTTCTTTGATAAGAGCAAGATAACGGTTGAGAATCATGCGCTCGGCGGTATGAGTAGCCGCACTTTCTATAATGTGCTCTGGAAAGATGTGCTTGAAGGCGTACGCCCAGGTGACTGGGTGATAATCGAGTTGGGACATAACGACAACGGTCCATTTGACAGCGGACGCGCCCGGGCAACAATCAAAGGAATCGGGGATGAAGTGATGCCGGTAGTCATTAAAGAGACCGGAGTACGCGATACTGTCTATTCATATGGAGAGTATATGCGCCGCTATGTGAGAGAAGTCAAGGCTAAGGGGGCTCACCCAATTCTTTTCTCACTTACACCACGCTTGGCATTTGACGACAAGGACAGTACGAAAGTGACCCGTGTGAACCAGACTTTTGGTCTGTGGGCAAAACAGGTGGCTGAGGCGGAAAACGTTCCTTTTGTTGATCTCAATGACATCACTGCAACAAAATTCGAGAAATTCGGTAAGGATAAAGTAAAGACTATGTTCTATCTTGACCGAATCCATACATCGGCATTCGGAGCTAAAGTCAATGCTCAATCAGCAGCCGAGGGAATCGCAGCCTTAGAGGGAGTCGAGCTTAAAGACTATCTCCTCCCCTGCCCCGTCGATACCATAACAGGACGTACACGTCAGCCGGGGAAACCTGTTCTTTTTACCATCGGCGACAGTACCGTCAAGAATGAAGATAAAGATGAAGACGGCATGTGGGGATGGGGCAGCGTCATCGCTGAACTCTTCGATCCGGAGAAGATAACGGTTGAAAACCATGCCATGGCCGGACGAAGCGCGCGTACATTCCTTGATGAAGGACGCTGGGACAAGGTATACAACGCTCTACAGCCGGGCGACTACGTGATTATGCAGTTCGGCCACAATGACGGGGGCGACATCAATACCGGCAAGGCTCGCGGCGAGCTTCACGGTTCCGGTCCGGAAAGCAAGGTCTTCAAGATGGAGAAGACCGGAATCAACCAGGTTGTGTACACTTATGGATGG
>JAIDSL010000126.1 GCA_029061255.1 Muribaculaceae bacterium | reverse complement strand
GAATGAACCAACACCGGGCATTGAGACAGAACTTCAGCTCGCCAAGCAGATGCTTCCGATGATTCCTGTAGAAGCTACAATCAGATTGCAGCTCAGATGCTGACTGCCGAAAACCAGGTGATTGTAGTGAGCCAACCGCTTAATGACAACACAAATATTCTTAAAGAAGAGGAAGTGATTGCGGCTCTCGAAGCTACTATCAATGCTCCTTATGAAGCATACGTGGACGAGGTGATCACTGATCCATTGATCGAAAAGCTTCCCACTCCCGGAGCCATCAAGTCAACATCTAAGAATGAAGCCATGGGGACAACTGAGTTTGTTCTTTCTAATGGCGTGAAGGTTATACTTAAGACCACTGACTTCAAGGCAGACGAAATTAGTGTGACAGCTTTCCGCAAAGGTGGTAAGCAGGCTTATTCGAAAGACCAAGCTGCAGATGTACTTCTCATGCCACTTGCAGTAGAGCTTTCAAAGCTTGGCAAGTTTGACATCAACACAATGAAGAAATATCTTGCCGGCAAGACCGTTTCTTTAGGATATGCTGTCAATAATTACACCGACGTGCTTGAAGGCGGTTCAAGCGTTAAGGATTTTGGCACTCTTATGGAAGTGATTTACGCATACTTCACTGAGTTGAATCCGGATGAAACTACATATCAGGCTCAAGTAGAGCAGTACAAGCCGCTTCTTGCTAACCAGGATCAACTCCCTAATATGATTTTCTCTCGTCAGCGTGCCAAGACCACATACGGCGACAATCCATTGATGGGCATTCAGGATCTCGCTGTATTTGAAAAGGCAAATTATTCAAATATGCTCTCTATGGCAAAGAAGAGCCTTGAAAATGCTGCTGATTATATATTCATTTTTGTTGGAAATGTAGATGAAGCTACTCTCCGCCCAATGCTTGAACAGTATATTGCGACTCTTCCATCTGCAGGCAAGGCTTCTGACTACAAGGTTGTGACAAATATCGATCCTGTTAAGGGTAAGGTAGAAGATAAGTTTGACGTGCCTATGCAGACTCCCGGGACTACAGTATTCAATCTATATACCGGCGACAATCTTGAATGGAATGTAAAGAACAGCATTATGATCGACTTGATGGGTGACGTTCTCGACATGGTGTTCACTGAAACTCTTCGTGAGGATGAGGGTGGCACATACGGAGCTTCTGTATCGGCATTCTATAATTTCTCCAACAACATCTGGCAACTTATGTATGCTTACCAGACAGCCGAGGACAAACTTGAGCGTCTTGAGGCACGTGCTGACAAGGAATTGGAAGATCTTCTGAATAATGGTGCTAAGGCTGATCACTTCAATAAAGTTAAGGAAGCAGCAATCAAGCAGTATGAGATCAATTCAAAGACCAACAGCTATTGGGAAGGTGCTATCATGTCGGCTGAAAGAGGAGCAAACACACATGCAGGCTACATCGAGGCACTCCAATCCTTGACACTTGATGAATTCAATAAGTTCCTTAAGAATGTCTACGATGGCAAGAATCTTATTGAAGTTATCATGGTCGGTAAGCAAGCCGCAGAATAATATGAATGAATGTAAAAGAATAGTAAAACAATAAATATGACCGACGGGAATCCGGACAAAAAGTCCGGGTTCCCGCAACTGCATTTATGAAAAAAACAGTAATATCAATATTAGCAGCAACAGCAATGGCCACAACACTACACGCACAGGCTGCCAATGACAGCACAAATCCAGTACTGGCCCCTTCGGGACTTCCTCACAACGTCATTCCCTTTAATAAGATTACAGCATCAGACCTTGAGGCAGCCGTAAAGGAAGGTGTGGAATATCAAAACAAAGCAATCGCAGCCATCGTCAACCAACGTTCCATTCCAACATTTGAAAACACAATAGCAGCTCTTGACCGAAGCAGCTGGGAACTCAATCGTGCTGTGCTTGCCCTTTCCAATCTTGAGGGTGCCTGCGGTGATGAAGCTTATCAGATAGCCATGCAAAATGTCACGCCCCTTCTTTCAGAGCATAGTGCCAATATACTTCTCAATGAAAAACTTTTCGATAGAATCAAGCAAGTCTACGACAATCGCGACAAGGAAGAAGGTCTTACTCCGGAAGAGAAAAGGCTCATAACGGAGACATACATATCTTTTGCAGACAATGGAGCGGCACTTAAGGGTGCTGACCGCGAGAAATACCGGAAGTTGACTGCAGAGCTGAGCGATCTCAACCTAAAGTTTTCTCAAAATGTCACGAATGGAATGAAAGACAAGGCTCGCCGTATGTGGATCACTGAAGAGCAAACAGCAGGCCTTCCTGAATCTATCAAGACAGCTGCCAAGGCTGAGGCAGATGCAGCATTCGCAGAAGAAGGGAAGAGCAACGACGAGGGATTATATCTTATCACTGTATTTGCGCCATCATATGGTCCGTTTATGAAGTATGCCGATAGCCGCGAACTCCGTGAAAAGCTATATCGTCTTTACGGTTCCCGCAATATGGAAGGAGAGTTTTCAAATATAGAAATACTGAAAGACATAGCCAACGTACGCCTGGAGATTGCAAAGCTTCTCGGCCACAAGAACTTTGCTGAGTATCAACTTGGCCATACAATGGCAGCTAATCCGGAGACCGTGATGGAGTTTCTTGGCATCCTCAAGGATTCTTACACAGAGCCAATGCGCAAGGAGATAGAGGAGGTGCAGGCATTCGCTCGCCAGACTGAAGGACCTGATTTTGTGCTAATGCCTTGGGATTATTCTTATTGGTATGACAAGCTGAAAAATGCTAAATATGCCTTCAACGATGAGGATATGAAGCCTTATTTTGAGCTCAACAATACGATTGACGGTGTATTTGGACTGGCTACAAAACTGTATGGATATACCTTCAAACGCAATAAATCTATCCCCACATATCATCCGGATGCAGAGGCTTTTGAGGTGTTTGACAAGAACGGAAATATACTTGGGGTGCTTTACACAGACTTCTATTATCGTCCGGGAAAGGGATCAGGCGCATGGATGACTGAATTCAATACAGAGACCAAGGATGATGAAGGCAACCGCAATGTGCCTGTCATATCTATCGTGATGAACTTCTCAAAACCTGTCGGAAATGATCCTGTGCTTCTTACACCAAGCGAGGTTGAGACATTCCTGCATGAGTTTGGACATGCACTTCACGGCTTAAGTTCACAAGCCAAGTATGCAAGTCTTAGCGGAACGAATGTTTATCATGATTTTGTGGAACTCTTCTCTCAATTTAACGAAAACTATCTGACAGAGCAGAAATTCCTCGACACATTTGCCAAACATTACAAGACAGGCAAAAAAATGCCGAAAGAACTGATTGATAAATTTGTGACTGCATCGCAGTTTGGAGCAGCCTACCGCTGCATGCGTCAACTTGGTTTCGGATATATAGACATGGCATATCATATGATAGAGGATCCTCTCCGTGCTTCGCAAGATATCGCTGTCTTTGAGGGAGAAGCCATGGAGCCGGTAAAAGTGTTTGATATGGTTGATGGATGCCTGACTTCTCCACAGTTCGGCCATATATTCTCCGGAGGCTATGCAGCAGGATACTATGGGTATAAGTGGGCCGAGTCGCTTGATGCTGATGCCTTTGCTGCATTCCAAGAGAACGGTGTCTTCGACAAAAAGACAGCTGACAAGTTCCATAAAATGCTTGAATCGGGTGGAACTGTAGATCCAATGGAGCTATATATAGAATTCCGAGGAAAGAAGCCTACGGTTGACGCTCTCCTAAAGCGAGATGGAATAGTAAAGTAAATATGAATTTAAATTTTGAGTATGCGGATGGCCGGAAGGTCATCCGCTTTTGTATGGATAAAAAAATGAGGGAGGTGCCTTTGACAAACCAGACACCTCCCTGAAATATTGGGAAATAATTATTATACTTAATTTTATTCGCCGAGATAGCTTTTAAGCAATTTACTCTTCTGGCCTTTGAGGCGACGAATCGCTTTTTCCTTTATCTGACGCACACGTTCACGTGTGAGATCGAATTTTGCACCTATTTCTTCAAGTGTCATTTCCTGACATCCTATGCCGAAGAACATCTTGATGATTTCTCGTTCGCGATCATAAAGCTGGCGCAGTGCACGGTCAACTTCCTTTGAGAGGGATTCCTGAGTGAGGGAAGCATCGGCAGAGGGGCTGTCATCATTAGGAAGAACGTCGAGAAGTGAGTTATCCTCACCTTCCACAAAAGGAGCGTCCACCGAAATAGAACGTCCACTTACCTTAAGGGTATCGGAAATCTTGTCTACCGGAATGTCCAGACGCTCTGCGAGTTCTTCAGGAGAAGGACGGCGCTCATTTTCCTGCTCAAACTTTGAGAGCTCCTTGCTTATCTTGTTGAGCGATCCAACCTGATTGAGGGGAAGACGAACAATACGACTCTGTTCAGCAAGAGCTTGCAGTATCGATTGGCGAATCCACCAAACTGCATAGGAAATAAATTTAAAACCTCTTGTCTCATCAAATTTCTGGGCAGCTCGGATTAGTCCAAGATTTCCTTCGTTGATTAGGTCAGGAAGACTCAGGCCTTGGTTCTGATACTGCTTTGCCACCGACACCACGAAGCGAAGATTTGCTTTGGTCAGTTTTTCAAGGGCTGCATGGTCACCTTTCTTGATGCGCTGAGCAAGCTCGACCTCTTCCGCCACTGAGATAAGTTCTTCGCGACCTATCTCCTGAAGGTATTTGTCGAGCGACGCGCTTTCGCGATTGGTTATTGACTTAGTTATCTTTAATTGTCTCATATGTAAGCTTACACAAATTATTGCAAAGTTAATAATAAATTTTGGATTATGCAAGTTTTGGGATTAAAACTTATATGCATTCAATAAATAAACATAAAAGAAACGCGCCCGGTTGAAGCAAGGCGCGTTTCTTTCGTTTATTTAACTTAATCTTGGAAAAACAGAGGTCTCATATCATTATTCAGCAAGGTTTACAGCATAGTAACCTTTCTTTCCGTTAGAGTAGATACCCTTAAGGATCATGACCTTGTCTTCGTTAGAGTCGTCTTTCATTATGCGGTTGTAGATATTCTCTACATCCTCGCTCGAACGCACGGGACGGTCGTTGATCTCAATGATGATGAATCCATCCTTAACTCCTGCATTCTTGAAAGGACCACCCTTCAGGCCAGTAACCTTAACTCCGTTACTGATTCCAAGTTCCTTAAGCGTATCGCTATTGAGCTTCATGAACGCGCATCCTACCTCTGAGAAGTCTCCCTTCTTAGTTATGGCAGTATCGCCCTGGGTGTTTCGAAGAGTCGCCTTCTTTGTTATCTTCTTATTGTCGCGATAGTAAGAAACGGTGATTTA
>JAIDSL010000125.1 GCA_029061255.1 Muribaculaceae bacterium | reverse complement strand
GAGGGGGGAGGCGTAGGAGGTGGGGGCGTTTGCGATGGCGACGTGGTCAAGGAAGAAGGGGTTTTTGGAGAGGTGGGTGAGGCGCATAAGGCGGATGCCCCAGGGGACGTTAAAGCTTTGGTGCTTCTCCATTTGGAAGCGTTCTTCCTTGGGGATGTTGCCTTCGAGGACGATAAGGGTATAGTATTGCATGAGGACAGCGCTTGTGGCAGATGCATATACGCGTGAGGCATCATCGCCGTCTGGGTCGTGCCATTTTGACATGTCGGCGAAGTGGACGTAGCCAAGGTTTATGCCGCGGATGAAGTCGGGGGTACGGAAAGTGTTGAAGAATGCCCTCCGGTCGGCTTTCGGGAGATATATCCACGGTTCGGAGGGGACAACGTCTCGCTTTAGAAGGCGGCAGAGGTCTGTCTTCAGAGGATTGAGGTTTATGGAGTTTGAAGAGCAGGTGAATGAGTTGTTGGAGCACTGGTAGGTCTGGAGCCAGAGCATATAGGCCTGGATGCAGGTAGTGAGACCCACCCTGCCGAAAGACTTTGTGATTATGTATCTGCCGACTTGATGATTGTGGTAGCGTTTCTGCATTATGTCGATTAGGTAGTGCTGGATGTTGTTGAGCTGCAGGGGCATGATGCGGTCGGCATCGTTTATGTCTCGGATATAGTATTCGGTGGCAGCCCAGTATGCGAAGTCGAATTTCTTGCGAAGCTCACGGAAGGCATGGCGGGCATCATCGATTGATTGGCAATCGAAGACGGTCAATGGTGATTCTCCTTTCAGGAGGCGTTGGATCTGGGGCAACTTCTTCATTTGGAGAGGTAGAAAGAGGGAGCGGTGGTTAATGGCACGGATGTGGAAGCAGAAGCGGAAGCCGGGGGCTTGGCGGCCGGAGTAGTAGTTGCGCATGATGATTGATTGTTTATAATTTTGGGGCAAAGATAAGGGAATTTGGAGGGGGAAGCGCCTTATCGCGATAAGTTGGAATTCCTGCGGCTTCCGCCTTGGCGCAGTATGAAATGGACGTTGATGGATGTTTTCGGAGGGAGGATTTCACGTCACTTAACTGAAAAAGGAAATATATGGAATACGAATAAAAATTTAATCACTAAGTGATCGAGTTTGACGAAAAATTATTATCTTTGCGATTGACAAAGCTCACGGTATGCGTGATGCCTTAGTGGACACCGCTTATGCAAAAGCCGAATCTCTACATAATCGCCGGGTGCAATGGAGCTGGAAAGACAACAGCTTCATTCAATGTCTTGCCTCAAATCCTGAATTGCAAGGAATTCGTCAATGCGGATGAAATTGCAAAAGGACTTTCGCCTTTCTGCCCGGAATCCGTAGCCATTCAGGCAGGTAAACTTATGCTTGAGCGAATTAAAACCTTGATGGCAGATGGAGTGTCCTTTGCTATAGAAACCACATTGGCTACACGCAGCTACAAGAACCTTGTTCTAAAGGCTCAGGAAAAGGGATATAACGTAAGCCTATTGTTCTTTTGGCTTAAATCTCCGGAAGTAGCTTGCGAACGAGTTAAGAAGAGGGTTTCTGAAGGAGGACATTATATCCCTGCGGAGACAATATTTCGTCGATATTGGCTCGGCCTCGAGAACCTTTTCCGCATTTTCATGCCGATAGTAGATGATTGGTCTCTATACGATAATAACAATGAGACATGTTTGATAGCTGACACAAACGGAATTATTAACCATCCTGTTTACTCACAAATAATCAACTCTATATGTCAAAGGAAGAACAATTGGAAATGAGGGAAATTCTCAATAAAGCCCTTAAGGAATCTTATCATAAGATGATTGACCTGAAAAAGAAATTAGGTCAGACGGTCATCATAGCTGATGGGAATGGACAGCCCATCGAAGTCTCAGCAGAAGAAGCTGAAAGAATCGCACATGCCCAGGCATATGAGGATAGGGGAAATGTGGGATTAGGCGCTGACCTCTCTTTCAGAGTAGCAGAATTTTCAGATTAGCTCAGAACTTTATTATGACTTAAGTTTCTGATTCAACAATAGCCTATCATATAGATATTTATATCACGCAAAGGAGCAAAGGGCTCGCTGAGATAATTTTCCAACCCTGTCGGGACCATGCTGTCAAAGGCAGCAAAGTGCGCGGAGGCTCGCTTCGCATCCGCTCCGCATTGCAGGTTTCCCATAGCTTTTGGTTAGAATATTCTTTGGCTGATTATTCGACGGGTCTCCCTCTATCCTGCAATGCGGAGCGAAGCAAGCGAGCCTCTGCGCACTTTGCCACCTTAACAGTATAGAAATTGCAATCACTCAGCGAGCCCTTTGCTCCTCTGCGCGATTAATTTCTTTTCTTATGTCAGAACTCTCTCCTGTCGAGTGCGCTGGAACCGGCAGATCCTCGCAGAATTTAAGACACTGAAAATTTGATATCTTTTTCTGTTTACTTTTATATTGCTTTTGGTATAAACTTTCTAAGGAGGGATAATACATTGTATCTAAAGTAATTATATACTATATCAATAGAAAGGATTTATAATTATGGAATACCCATTGAGATCAGAATATAGGAAGGCGATACTTTCGGCAGAAGACAATTTCAATGAATTGTCTTCGCTTCGGCATCCCGAATTCTGACCTTCGTCGGATACTCAAGACAGACTCTTTCTGACACTGCGTCTTCTGTATCTTCTTGCTATGAGTTAGGTCTGCGAAAGACCAGGAGAGGCTGCGAAAGAGGATGGGAATCGTATTTCTTGATCTTGTCGAGAGTGGCGGCATTCGCATGAGAGTTGCCATCCGCATCGCGATAGAATGAATAGGCATTGCCGCCAGTCATATATACGGCATCGACAAATCCATATTCACGCAAGGCGTCGGCAAAATCATACATCGACTCTTTATTTTTCGTGACTATATAATATAGGTTGCCTTCTACCGTAGAAGCTATGGCTCCCCTCTCCACCTTTCCTCTGAGTATAAAGTCGCGTGGCAACTCACCATCATCGAGAAGTACCATCTGCCTGAAGAAATCGCCATTGTTTTCCCTTGCCCACTCCTCTACATCGTCCTCAGAAGATATGCCGATCACAGTTCTTCCTGATGGAGAGACAGCGACATATCCATCTCTGGAATCCGTAGCCTTGTTGTCAGACCCGACACCGTCTACCACTACAGGACCGAGAGACCTTCCGTCGGGATGATAGTCCGCGGATCGCATAAACATAACAAGTGTTCTGTCAGCTGTATCAGGGAATTCCCGCTCAAGAGAGGCGCGGAGGCCATCAAGCGGATACATATCCATTGAGACTCCTAAAATACTGTCGGTCGCAGGAGACATTCCCTTCGAAGTAGGAGTATATGCCAGAGAAAGATCTGAAATATTAGAAGCATTAACGTTCCTACCGGAATTAGCATCAGCAGATATTCTTATATGAAAATACCAAAGCAAAAGTGCAAGCCCCAACAGACACACAATAACTATAGCTATGCCCCATATCTTTTTATCTTTTTTTTCATTAATGAGCATACCATCTTCATTGCCTCGTAATGATCTGGAGGGACCCCTTTCGATGGAAATCTGCGGCACTTCTGTCGGACGAGAATCCGGCACGGAATCATCGTCTACATCTATTATTCTCTCATTATCGCTCTTCATACTCGCTCATTTCTTGCTTAAGTTCTTTCAGTGTATCGCGTCCAAGTTTGGATATCCGCAGTGATGGGACTTTGTCAGCTATGGTATGCCCCCCAAACTTAATGATTTTATCTGTGACATTTATCACTCTTATGTGGCGCTTATTGACTATCACACTCCTGCCGACACGATAGAAACTGCTTTTTTCAAGGCGCTTGAAATAGTCTTCGAAATAGTGAAGTTGGAATGTCATCTTATGTGTAGTGCCATTTGCAAGCATGATGTCGCAATAATTACCGTCGGCAAGGATATAGACGATCTCGTCGGTTGATATCCTTACCAATTCATTCGATGTCACTATCTTCAGCCACTCCATAGTAAATAGATTTCTACTCTAAGACAACGTAATGGCTGATATATTTATTATCATCAGTAGACTCCGGAAGACGCTTCCTTTTGAAGGTTCATACATAAAAAATGGGAGTTCGTACATTGGAAGGCCAATCATTCGATATTTTATTTTAGTTTGATGTTTCTACGACAGATAATCAACCAAATGGAAAATATATGAAAATACACTTGATTTTTATTTTGCTTTTTATGGTATCCTGTAGCAATGGCCATAACATCATTGAAGATATGAATACCGAGATAAAGGACGAACGTACTGAAAAGGAATCGCACATCTCCAAGGAGGACTGTAATAAGCTGAAGGAATATTGCTTGCGAAAAGGGTTCAATCCTGACGTTTGCATTTTGGTTGACTTCAGCGAATATTCAGGCAATGAAAGGCTCTATATTTATAATCTGAACCAGAATTATATTGAGGAGTCAGGAAGGGTCGCGCATGGTATAGGGAAAAAAGGACTGTTTTCCAAGGCTTCTTTCAGTAATGTTCCCGAAAGTTGGGAATCCTCGTTAGGAAGGTATAAGATTGGGAGATTGAGGACTTTGAATATTCCGGAATTCAACAACGTACCCTGTCTTGAAGTGCATGGCCTTGATCCGACCAATTCCAATGCCCACAAAAGAGGGATCGTGATTCATCCGGGCTTGCTGACATCCAGAAAGACGGTTACTCCCTGCGAGCCATTATCACAAGGATGTTTCACGGTAGGTCAGGATACATTCGAAGCCATCAAATCGCTTACCCAGCACTCTTCCAAACCCATCTTATTATACGCTTATAATTAACATTACTCTTGTATGAAAAAAATTGCACTTATTTTTTTACTGCTGTTGTCAGTGGTATTCTGCTTAGAGGCAGAAGTTTTAAGTCTGAAAAAGATTCGGGAGAGGGACTATAATCCTGTAATCCTGTCAAAGGAATTCAAACAAAAAATAGCTGCGGATACAAAGGGAAGGAACGATATGGAGATAGTCAGCTACTGCAACCAAAAGACTCAGGAGCTCTTGACATTCTCAACGAGATGCGAAGAATTCAATGATAAGAGAAAGACAAAAATGCACTGCGTTGGCTATGCCAGAGTCTTCTCTACAATATGCAATTATGCATTTTCAGTCAATGGAATAAAGGGAAGAGCAAAACCGGTAGTAGGTTACGTATATTATAATGGAATGAATCTCAATGAATATTCCAGCCTGTTACCAGAGAAGTGGAAAAACTTCACAAAAGACCACGACTTTGCCGAGGTCAAACTAAGCGACGGAAAGACAATATTCGTCGATCCTACGTTGGATATAATCCAAAAATAAACCGCATCCCCTCCTCCCCTAACCAGCTTATGGAAGGGAGGCTTCCCAGCCACAGAGCGTATCAGACTTATGGGAAGGCTGTTTCCCTACCGCCTACATCGTCTATGCGACAACGTTGACAACTACGACAACCTGTATGTTTTTTTGTTCAACTGCAAAATTTAAGGATGAAAATTAACCATAATCGCCATCAGCGATGGTTACCATACCTAAGCATAACCGTTTACTTCTAAACATTTATTCTGTGAGAATCTGTCAGTTCTTGCGCTGGAATAAGATCTGGGCATAATCTACTCGGTTCGGAGGCTGGAAATTTTGGAGGCTTAAGCGCTGACCTCTCTTTCAGAGGCGCAGAAAAAAATATTATGTGGGTTTCGACTACCTCTGCAGCCTTCGTGTGAACCTTACGTAAGATGAAAAATTATAAAAATAAGCCAGATCTAATAAATCTCATTGAATAATTTGTTATATGATAAAACTTTTATTATTTTTGCAAGATAAAATACAACGATATGGGAAGTT
>JAIDSL010000124.1 GCA_029061255.1 Muribaculaceae bacterium | reverse complement strand
AACTATACGCTGAAGAACGTCACTATCGAGGGGGAAAGCCGCAAGGGTACCGTCATCACGCACGGAGACTACGCTTCACTAAATAATATGGGCACGTCTGGCAGTTATACTCTGCGCATAGACGGCAACAACATCACGCTAAAGAACCTTACGGTAGAAAACACGGCAGGACAGGTAGGACAAGCTGTGGCGCTGCATACTACGGGAGACAAGATTCATGTGATCGACTGCGATATCCTCGGCAATCAGGATACACTTTACGCCACAGGACATAACTCGCGTGACCTTTTCGACAATTGCTATATCGAAGGGACTGTAGACTTCATATTTGGAGCTGCCACTGCCCTTTTCCGTAACTGCCACCTGCATGCGAAAAGCGACTCTTTCCTTACAGCAGCATCTACTCCGAAGGAGAACAAAGTGGGATACGTGTTTCATAAATGCAAAGTGACAGCTGCACCGGATGTGAAGAATGTGCATCTCGGACGTACATGGCGCCCGTATGCATCAACTTTCTTTATCGACTGTGAGCTTCCGGAGGCCATCAATCCGAAGGGTTGGCACAATTGGGGAAAGACGGAGAATGAAAAGACGGCTCGATATGGAGAGTATAACTGCAAGGGGCCGGGGGCTAAAGAAAACGAGCGTGTAGGATGGAGGAAGACACTCAATGCATTGGATGCGGCGGAGCTGACTGATCCGGGGAGGATATTTACGCGAGGGTCGGCTTGGGTGCCGGAGTAATATTGTCTTATTTGGTATGAAAGCATTTGTAAAGATAATATTGGGGGCGGTATGCTCGGTTTTGGCATATGGGACTGCATCAGCTGACACTAAATTCGCTGATGAGACTCTGAAGTATGTCATTACCTATAAATGGGGTCTTATCACCAAGGATTCGGGAGATGCTACGCTTTCCCTTAAGAATCAGGGGTCGAAATATTACATTAAGCTCACTGGAAAGACCCGACCATGGGCTGATGGACTCTTCCAAGTGCGCGATACCCTTATATCAGTGATGGACAAGGCAAAGTTCAGACCCTTAAGCTACACGAAGGTGGCGCACGAAGGTGGGAAATATGCCAAAGATGTGATTGAATACAGCTATTCGGGCAACCATGTCAGCGGAAAAGCAATAAAATATCGCGAGAAGAAAGGGACTACCAAATCAGAAAACCTTGAACTGTCTGCCACGGGCGACACCTTCGATATGCTAAGCGTGTTCTACTGGCTCCGCTCTATCGATCCTGCCACACTGCCTGTAGGGGAAAAAGTGACTGCTACCCTATTTTCCGGATCTCATGAGGAAACGGTGAAGATATGGAAGGTCGGTGAACAATCCATAAAGATGCGCGACGGATCAAAACGTGATGCATGGCACATTAAGTTCACTTTCACATCGAAAGGGGGAAAGAAGACAAGCGACGATATCGACGCATGGATATCGAAAGATGGACGACGGATACCGTTGGAGATCAAAGGCAAGTTGCCATTGGGGCATGTGTCTGCGTATTTAGTTGGTGCGTAATTTGAGGCGGTTGGGAAACCGCCTTCCCATATTTTATTTCGGGATGATGGTGAATGTGATGGAGCCGCGGGTAGACGTGGCTCCTTTTTTTGCACTCCAGCGTGCCTGCATTGCTGCCTGCTCACATTTCTTGCGGATCTCGCGTGTAGCTGCACCTGATGCCGTTGCAGTCATCACTTTTCCATCGGCATCCACGGTGATAGAGACAGTCACAGTGGTCTTATGAGCAAGAGAGACATCAGGAAGGGGGCATCCAAGAAACTGACGGCCGGACATCTTGCCGGTGACTCCACTACCGACACCGTCGCTACCACCCGGAGAATCAAACTTACCTTGCACAGAACCGGGCTTGCTGCTGAATTTACCTGCCATCGATGTCGCGACCTTCTCCTCCTCCTTTTTCTTGTCAGGTGCGGCAGTCTGCACGGGGCTTTCAGCTTTAGAGGTGATAAGTGTCTGCTCAGGAGAAGGAACAGTATTTTCACCGGAAAGGACAGTGTGAGGCTGCTCGACCGGTGCGGGAGCAGGTTCACCTTTTATTTCCGGAGCAGGAGTATCCTTTGCCACAGCATCGGGCTCCCCGATACTCTGATGATTTTCGAGCAGAAGTTCAGGATCGAGGAAAATCTCATCTTCCTCCAGCTGAGGATTTTCAGATGAGGCAGCCAACTTCTCATCGAAGCGCAAGGTAGCGACAAGAAGCCACACAAGCACAAAGCCAACCGCCACGAGAGTGACGAAAGCCGCGATCAATGAATCTCTGCGTTCAGTTTTATTCATAATCAAAAATCCGGACTCATTTTCCGGAGTCAGAATCTAATGGTGGTTCCTGAAGAGCTTTGGTGGCGAGCACCATTTTCATATTGCGGCGGGCTGCCATATCGAGTATTTCCACAATCTTGCCGTATTCCACTTTCTCATCAGCATAAAGGGCTATCCCACGTGTAGAATCTTGCTGCTGGATAAGAGTCAAAGCGGAGATAAGTTCCTCGCGACTTACAGCACGTGGCAGAGAATTTCCGGGCACGGAGTCAGTGCGATCCATCACTATGAAGAACTGAGAGAGGGAATCCACATACACCTCCGTAAGTGGTTTCTTGGAAGTCTGCTCAGAACTTTGTGGAAGATTGACATCGATGGCTGCGGGAAAAATGAGAGTCGAAGTCACCATAAAGAAAATGAGCAAGAGGAATATCACGTCGGTCATCGACGACATGGAGAATGTGTCGAGACTCTGGAATGAGCGTTTGAGTGCCATATTTTTTGCGTTTATGCGTGGTGCGTAGTGCGTGGTGCGTAGCGCGTGGTGCGTGATGCGTGGTGCGTAGTGC
>JAIDSL010000123.1 GCA_029061255.1 Muribaculaceae bacterium | reverse complement strand
ATCGTAAGCAGTTCGAGCAGGGTACGGCTTCGGAGTATGATGTGCTTCGCTCAGAAGTGCAGGTTCGCAATATAGAGCCCTCGCTTCTCGATGCGGATATTTCTGTGAAGCAGTGCCAGCTTTCTCTTAATGTGCTTATGGGAATCGACGACGCATTGAATCTTTATCCCAACGTCACTATGGAGGATATGCAACAGGATATGTATGCCTATCTTCTCGACTCCATCGACTCCAAAGTCATTGCCGGTAACTCTTCCCTACGTTCTCTCGAACTTCAGCAGAAGATGGCAAAGCAGAACGTGGACGTGAAGAAACTTGCATGGCTTCCTACATTGGGTGCAAGCTTTAATGTCAATTGGCTTTCTCTTAGCAACGGCCCAATGTTTAAGGACGTGGACTTTTCTCCCTACTCTTCATTAGGTGTACAGCTTTCCATCCCTATTTTCTCGGGTGGAACAAAATGGTACCAGATGAAGCAGGCTCAAGTGCAGGAAAAAGAGCTTGCTTTGCAGAAGGAAAATCTTGTCAATAGCCTCAATATGCAGGTGGATCTTGCTCTCGACAACATCAACCGGCAGGCTAAGCAGATCGATTCCTCTAAAGAGGGTGTGCGACAGGCGCAAAAAGCTCATGATATCATGCTCAAGAGTTTCCAGATAGGTGCAGCTTCTTATCTGCAGCTTCAGGATAGCGAACTGGCCAACTCCAGCGCGCAACTTTCTTACTTGCAGTCTATCTATAATTATCTTGTATCCACAAGCGAACTCGACCTCCTTCTCGGAAAGGACTCCTCGTTTACTAAAGCTAATTAATCAAAATGAAAACATATAAATACGTATCTTCGGCCCTTGTGCTTGCTCTCGCACTGGCCGCTTGTGGCAAGGATAAAGCCGAAACTGAGAGTGAAAAAGAAGAACTCCCCGTTGTTAAGACCATGAAGGTGAGCGAGCAAGATGTTGACCAGCTCAGCGTATATACCGCAAGTGTCGAACCGGAAGTGATCAACAATATATCTGCCCAGACGCCAAACCGCATCAAGGCCATATATGTAGATGAAGGCATCAAAGTTGCTAAGGGTCAGAAACTCGTGGTGCTTGACGATGTCAGCACCACACAGTATGAGTTGGCTGTTGACAACGCGAAGGCTGCGCTTCGCAATGCCCAGACTAACTATGACCGCGCAGTGGAGCTCCTGAAGATAGGTGGTGGCACTCAGCAGTCGGTCGATCAGATGGAAGTGACGCTTGTAAATGCAAAAAATGCAGTTTCTCAGGCTGAGCGCACTCTTGCGAATGCACGTGAAAACACTGTGCTGACTTCTCCAATCAGTGGAGTAGTGACAGCCCGCAACTATGATCCGGGCGATATGACCGGTGCACTTCCTATCCTCACAGTAGCTCAGGTAAATCCTGTCAAAGTGGTGATCAATGTCAACGAATCTCAACTTGCCAATATAAATAAGGGTATGCCTGTCGACCTTACTTTTAATACGTATGGTGATGAGGTCTTCAAAGGTACCGTTTCTCTCGTTATGCCTACAGTTGATGCTGCCAGCCGTACAGTTGGGGTGGAAATAACTCTTCCAAACTCAGATGGACGTGTGCTTCCGGGAATGTTTGGGCGAGCCACAATATCTCACGGAACATCATCCCATGTAGTGGTTCCGGACCGTGCGGTTGTTAAGCAGCAGGGTAGTGGTGATCACTATGTGTTTGTGCTTAATAATGATGGCACAGTATCTTACAATAAGGTTGAACTTGGCCAGCGTATCGGTACAAGTTATGAGCTTATCTCTGGTGTGCCTTCAGGTTCCGAAGTGATAGTGGAAGGACAAAATGGCCTGACAAGTGGCAAAAAAGTCCAGGTAATAAAATAATTCATAATGCATAATTCACAGTGCATAATATAATTATGAATTATGCATTATGAATTATGAATTAAAAAGAAAAAACTATGAGTCTATATGGATCAGCGGTGAAGCGGCCGATCATGACCACACTCTGTTTCGTGACAGTGGTGATACTCGGTCTTTTCTCGCTCGCAAAACTTCCAGTCGATCTCTTCCCTGACATCGATACCAACACCATTATGGTGATCACGATATATCCGGGTGCAAGTTCGGAGGATATCGAGCAGAATGTGACAAAGCCTCTTGAGAATGTGATGAACTCTGTGGAGCATTTGAAGCACATCACTTCCCAGAGCCGTGAGAATACTTCAGTCATAACTCTTGAGTTCGAATACGGATATGATATCGATAATCTGACAAACGATGTCCGTGATAAACTCTATATGGTAGAGTCTTCTCTTCCGGACGACTGCCAAAATCCTATCATATTCAAG
>JAIDSL010000122.1 GCA_029061255.1 Muribaculaceae bacterium | reverse complement strand
GGATCGGACAATATTCCACTCGACGGTTTCTTGGGAGTAGATGCAATCTCACAACCGTTTAATAATAACGCCCCCATCTACGACATGCTGGGTCGCCACCTCACCAGCCCGGCTCCCGGCCAACTCTACATCCAGGGCGGCAAGAAATACATAGCCAAATAAACTTTAGTGTAGATACCAACCAAATAAATCCATATGCTTATGAAAATAATTTCTACCACAATCTTTAGACTCTCGATACTTTCCCTCTTCTTCTCACTGGCTTTCTCCTCCTCAGCCGAGGAATACAAGTCCATGATCCGCTATGACCGGGTGTGGGAATGTGTGTCTTCTCGATGGTTTGTTAACAGTGTCAATTATATGAAATTTGATGGGACAGAGGAGATTAATGGGAAGACATATCATAGATTGGTTACTTTCAAAAAAGCGGGGTTTGATTTCAGCGATGATCCTAAACATCATGTCTATCTTTACGATGAGCTTGATGATATATATGAACCAGAAGGATATATTCGTGAGGAAGATGGAATAGTTTATACCCTTATTTCTCATAACGTATTTGAGGATTCAGAGGATTGGTATGGTCGTCGTTATATTTCGGCAGAGAATGATCCTGAGTTCCCGTATGTTAGTGAAGAAATTATTTATAATTTTAATTGTAAGGAAGGAGATTATTACAATTGTATGACATACCAAATGGGAAATGCCGTTAAGGAGTCATTTACGGTTGGATCTATAGGAACAGTTGAAATTGCAGGAGAGCAGTGTAGACTCTTCAATATTTCAAACAAGTATGGTTTAGAATTCACTATAATTGAAGGAATAGGGGCTGCTATTGAGGGTTGCCTTAATTACCACGAATTCCTTGAAAGCCCTACATTCCCATATGCATATCACGTGCTTAACCGAGTCTTTGATAATATAGGGAATGTCATTTATGCTTCAGAAGACTATTGGGGAGATATTCCATATGGAAATGTTTCCGGGATAAATTCTATTTCCGTTCAATCATTCCATAACGCCCCCATCTACGACATGCTTGGTCGCCGCCTCACCAGCCCGGCTCCCGGCCAACTCTACATCCAGGATGGCAAGAAATTTGTAGGCCATTAACCGCAAGTCAAACTAAGTAGCAAGCGCACTCCGTGCGCGTCCTAAAGCGTCAAATATGGAAGGGAGACTTGCTTTAGCTTGAGCGTAGCTAATTCCCAGCCTCTCCCGGGTCAAACCACAAAAGTCGCCACCGAGTCGCCATCGGCGAAATCCACGGCGAAGCCGAATCCGCATTGCTTTAGAATCCATTAAAATCCAAAGGATTGCAGTGAAATCCAACAATTTAACTTCTGCGACCCTCTGCTCGTTCTATACTCTCGACAGGAGAGTTCTGTGCCTAAACGTCTTATATCCAAGAACCTTTTTGATGACGATAAGGTACAGACTGCCATTTCCGATATTAACTTTGCAACCGGAAACGAGACTCTGCTCCTTTGCGTACTTTGCGTGAGACTTTTAGAGCGTAATTTGGGTATACAGGAGGAAGGTCGGAATTGTCGCTTAGTCGAAAAAATAATTATAATTTCTTAATTTTTTTGGTTGGTCATAATATTTTCTTTATCTTTGTGTATTCTTTCACGGATGGCAGATGTCGGTCATTTCGTTGAAAACGATGACAACGTTGAAAACGATGACAACTTCTCTTCCTCTGCGTGAACCTTATAACCCTAAAATTGACCTACCAAGCTGATGAAGAAAATACTCTGCGCAGCACTCGCTCTTTTCTCCCTTGCTTCTTATGCAGCGGATAGAACCGAGACTCTTCTTAAAAATTGGAATTTCTCACAGGACTCCCTGAAATGGCAGCCCGTCACTATCCCTCACGATTGGGCCATATATGGCCCGTTTGACCGTGAAAACGACATCCAGAAAGTCGCGGTCGAACAAAACGGCGAAAAGACTGCTACTTGGAAGACCGGTCGCACAGGTGGCCTCCCATATATTGGAAAAGGTTTCTATTCCACCTCTTTCAATATCCCTGACACACCTGACCGCAGCTATGCTCTCGTTTTCGACGGCGCTATGAGCAACGCACACGTCTACGTAAACGGCAAACTTGCCACTATGTGGCCATACGGCTACAACTCTTTCTATGTTGACGTGACTCCATTGGTAAAGCCGGGCGAGAACAAACTGGAAGTTTCTCTCGAGAACAAGCCCATGTCTTCCCGCTGGTATCCCGGTGCCGGACTATACCGCAACGTAAAACTTCTCTCTACCGACAAAGTGCATATCCCCGTCTGGGGAACCCAACTCACAACTCCTTACGTCAGCAAAGAATACGCTACCGTACATCTTGTGACTTCCCTCGAAGGTGTCAACAAGGGAGACCTCGTGACCCTCACAACAGAAATCACTGCCCCTGACGGAAAAACTGTGGCTACCGATACCCATGAATATAAGATCTATCCCGGGGTGAATCTCACACAAAACTTCCGTGTCGACAACCCTGACCTCTGGAATCCGGAGAATCCCGCACTCTATCATGCCACCACCAAGGTGATCGTAGACGGCAAGACTGCCGATGAATACTCCACCCGCTTTGGCATCCGCAGTGTGGAAGTCAGGGCAGGAGAGGGCTTCTTCCTCAACGGTGGGAAAACTCAGTTCAAGGGAGTCTGCAACCACCATGACCTTGGTCCCCTCGGGGCTGCCGTCAACAAATCTGCACTCCGTCATCAGCTCGAACTTCTCAAAGACATGGGAGCGAACGCTGTGCGAACTGCACACAACATGCCCGCCCCCGAACTCGTGGAGCTTTGCGACGAACTCGGACTCATGATGATGCTCGAACCTTTCGACGACTGGGGATTCCGTCCGAAGTCAAAGAACGGATACGGCACTATCTTCGACGAATGGGCTGAACGTGATGTGGAGAACATGGTGCGTCAATATCGCAACAACCCCTCAGTGGTAATGTGGTCGATCGGCAATGAGGTGCCATCCCAGTGGGGACCTGACGGACTCAAGGAATTGACTTTCCTTCAGGATATCGTACATCGAGAGGATCCTACACGCCCGGTAACCTGTGGCATGGACCAGGTGAAGGCTGTGACAACAAACGGTTTCGCTGCCGCCCTTGATGTCCCGGGCTTCAACTATAGGGTGCATATGTATCCCGACGCTATCGGCAAGCTTCCGCAGAATGTGCTTCTCGGCTCCGAGACATCCTCAACGGTGTCAAGCCGTGGTAAATATTACTTCCCTGTAGTAAAAGCCTACGATGTGACCCGCGAAGGCAACCAAAGCTCAGGATACGACGTGGAATACTGTTCGTGGAGCAACATCCCCGACGATGACTTCGCCGCTGCCGATGACTATCCATGGGATATGGGACAGTTCGTATGGACCGGTTTTGACTATCTCGGAGAGCCATCTCCCTACGACACAGATGCATGGCCAAGCCATAGCTCCTATTTCGGCATCTTCGACCTCGCGTCGCTTCCCAAAGACCGTTTCTATCTATACCGATCAAAGTGGAACGAGAAAGACCATACTCTCCACATCCTTCCGCATTGGAACTGGAAAGGGCGTGAGGGTGAAGTGACTCCGGTCTTTGTCTATACCGACGCACCTAAGGCAGAGCTTTTTATCAATGGCAAGAGCCAGGGAATGCGCGAGAAGAATGATTCTACAAATATGAACCGTTACCGGCTGATGTGGAACGAGACTGTCTACGAGCCGGGCGAGGTCAAGGCCGTGGCGTATAATGCCGACGGTTCTGTAGCTGGAGAAGCCGTAATCCGAACTACAGGCAAACCATATGCTGTCAAGTTGACTTCCAACCGCAAGTCGCTTCAAGCCAATGGTGATGACCTTGCATATGTAACAGTGCAAGTAGTGGACAAGGATGGCAATGTAGTGCCGGATGCGGAGCCTGAAGTGACATTCAAGGTGACTGGCGACGGAAAGTTCCGTGCTACAGCCAACGGCGACCCCACATCACTCCGCGACTTCAACAAGCCTGTAATGGATCTCTTCAGCGGAGCCGCCACTGTTATAGTGCAAGGTGGCGACAAACCGGGTGCAGTGACACTCGAAGTCAAATCGAAAGGACTGAAGCCCGCAAAGCTCACCCTCCCCGTCGAATAACATAGAACTTCAAATAGCCTTGTAGGGACGCACGGCTCGTGCGTCCTTTTCAAAGACAAATTCAATACATGCGGACGCACGAGCCGTGCGTCCCTACAAGCCTGAAAAAATATTAACC
>JAIDSL010000121.1 GCA_029061255.1 Muribaculaceae bacterium | reverse complement strand
GTATATCCCGAGCAATGCAAAGTCAATGAAGTGCTGATATCGCTTGCAAGAAAACATGGGATAAAACTTGTGACGACCAATGATGTGCATTTCACTTATGAAGATGATGCGGAAGCTCACGACCGACTGATTTGCGTATCTATGCAGAAGACTTTCAGTGAAGCCCGATTGCACTATACCAAGCAGGAATGGCTTAAGTCGCCCGACGAGATGATGAAGATCTTCAGCGATATCCCGGAGGCCTTGGACAACACTATGGAGGTGCTTGATAAAGTTGAATCTTATTCCATAGATCACTCGCCGATCATGCCTTTCTTCGAGATTCCGGCTGAGTTTGGAACAGAGGAAGAATACCGTTCTCGCATCACGGAAGAGGAACTTTATGATGAGTTTACTCAAGATGAAAACGGCAATGTAGTGTTGTCGCGCGAAGAGGGGGAAAAGAAAATCGCTCGACTCGGTGGATACGACAAGCTTTACCGTATAAAGTTTGAAGCAGACTATCTCAACAAACTGACGATGGAAGGGGCAAGGAAGATATATGGAGATCCTTTACCAGAAGAAGTAGCGGAGCGACTCAACTTCGAGCTTTATATTATGAAGACTATGGGATTCCCAGGCTACTTCCTTATCGTGCAGGATTTTATCAACACCGGGCGCAACAAGCTTGGTGTCAGCATCGGTCCCGGTCGTGGTTCGGCTGCGGGTTCAGCTGCGGCATACTGTCTTGGTATCACGAGGGTAGACCCTATCAAATACGACCTTCTGTTTGAGAGATTCCTTAACCCAGACCGTATATCACTCCCCGATATCGATGTTGACTTTGACGATGATGGCCGCTACGAAGTGCTGAAGTATGTCACTGAAAAGTATGGCGCTGAAAAGGTAGCGCATATCATCACATTCCAGACAATGGCCACAAAAAGTGCTATTGCCGATGTTGCGCGAGTGCTCGAAGTATCGGTGCCGGAGTCTAATAGATTGAAGAAGTTGGTTCCGGACCGACTTCCGGAGGTAAATGGCAAAGCTCCAAAGATCAATCTCAAGAATGTATTGAAATACAACAAGGAGTTTGAGATGGAGACCCATAATCCTGACCCCAAGATCAGGGACACCATCAAATATGCCACACAGCTTGAGGGGAATATCCGAGGCACCGGTATACATGCCTGTGGTGTCATAATATGCCGGGATGAGATTTCCGACTGGGTGCCGGTGTCTATAGCAACTGATGCCGACGGGACAAAGCAAATGACCACTCAGTATGAAGGAAGCATCATTGAGGATACAGGGCTCATCAAGATGGACTTCCTTGGTCTGAAGACACTTTCTATCATAAAGGAAACGCTTGCCAATATCAAGGCATCAAAGGGTATCGACCTTGACATCGAGAGCATTCCTCTTGATGATCCTGCTACATTCAAACTATATTGTGACGGACGCACCACATCCACGTTCCAGTTTGAATCGGCAGGTATGCGTACCTACTTAAGGCAGCTTCAACCATCAAAGTTTGAAGACCTCATAGCCATGAATGCCCTCTATCGTCCGGGTCCTATGGATTATATCCCGTCGTTTATCGCACGAAAGCATGGACTCGAACCTATAGAATATGATATTCCCATTATGGAGAAATATCTAAAGGAAACGTATGGAGTCACTGTATATCAAGAACAGGTCATGCTTCTGTCGCGTCTGCTCGCCAACTTTACCCGAGGCGAGAGCGATATGCTCCGAAAGGCAATGGGTAAGAAGCAGATCGACAAGATGCAGAAGCTAAAAGTGAAGTTTATGGCAGAGGGTCAGAAAAACGGACATTCTGCTGAAGTGCTCGAAAAGATATGGGCCGATTGGGAAAAGTTCGCTTCATACGCTTTCAACAAGAGTCATGCCACATGCTATAGTTGGGTAGCTTATCAGACAGGCTATCTGAAAGCCAATTATCCTGCAGAGTATATGGCGGGAGTGCTTAGCCGTAATCTTGGTGCCGCTGACAAACTGAAGGTAATTATCGACGAATGTTTGCGAATGGGACTTAAGGTAATGGGCCCGGATGTGAATGAATCTGTAGAAAAGTTCGGCGTGTCGAAAGATGGAGTCATTCGTTTTGGTTTAGGTGCCATCAAGGGGGTAGGACAGAATGCTGTCAGCACGATTATTGCTGAGCGTGAAAAAGATGGTCCGTATAAGGATCTCTATGACTTCGTGGAGCGAGTGAATCTTTCCGGCTGCAATCGTGCGGCAATCGAGTCTCTTGCCCTTGCCGGAGCTTTTGATAGTTTTGGCATCAAGCGGGAGATGCTGTTGCATCCGATGTTTGACACCACTTACGCTGATATGCTTGTAAAGTATGGTCAAAACTTCCAGAACGACAAGAATTCTCTCCAGCTTTCTTTGTTTGGAGACTTCGAAACAATCGAGACCAACCGTCCGCCTTATCCGGATTTTGAGCCTTGGAATCGTATACGTCTGCTTGAGGAGGAGAAAAAACTTGTACTGACGTATATCAGTGCCCACCCTCTTGATGATTATTATATGGAGCTGACATATGGTTGCAATGCAAACTGCGACAATATTGAAGAAAAACTTGAGCCTGGGGCTGTCCTTACATTAGGAGGAATGGTCACAGACGCAGTTACTAAAAATACTAAAAAGGGTAATCCATATGGACGTGTAACTGTAGAGGACTTCAACGGCAAGCATGAGTTCGTATTCTTTGGAAAAGAGTATGAGAATACTTTCCCACGATTTAAGCCGGGACACCCTTACTATATCAAAGGTCAGGTTCAAAGCAAGATGTTTAATCCGGCTGAATTTGAGCTTAAGGTAGTCGACGTATTGCCACTTGACAGACAGAAAGGCCAGCTTGCAAATACATTGACAATCACTTTAGACAAAAATCTCGTAGACAATGAGCTTTTTGAATATCTTGGATCTCTTGAGCTCAAACCTGAGCAAAGAAGTGGAGACCTATACATTAATCTGATTGACACCGAGCGACAGCAGAGCATAAAGATTCATAGCAGAAAGAGGATTCCTCTTGATAGGTCGGTGCTCGACCGCCTTGAATCAATGATGGTAAAATACAAAGTCACGACCGAACACACTGACTGAGGAATCTTCGGATTTGACTAAGGCCCCATTTTTATGAGATGGGGCATAAACCATTTTTGTAGTGTTAGTG
>JAIDSL010000120.1 GCA_029061255.1 Muribaculaceae bacterium | reverse complement strand
TTAATAAAAAGAATTTTATTTTTAACGCTTCTTGTTGGATATTTGAATTCGTAAATAAGTTTAAACAACTTCAATAAGTTCTTTAAAGAACTTATTTGCAAATTTAATGATAAAAAACGAGAAAAACACCTTATTCCGAGAAAAAAATTGTAACTTTGCCTAATCAAACAACGACATTATGTTTCAGGAGAAAATATACAATCTTATCAATCGCGACCGCAAGGGGATGATCCTAAGCAGGATCTATGACTGGTATATGCTCATCATGATCATAGCCAGCATTGTGCCGCTCATGTTCATCGAAGACTATCCGATATTCAGGGTCATCGAGATAGTCACAGTCACCGCCTTCATAATAGATTATGTGATGCGCTGGTACACTTCTGACCTCCAGCTAAAAAAAGGATGGATGTCTTACGTCGTCTATCCCTTTACCCCGATGGCTATAATCGACCTCTTGTCAATTCTCCCGGGTCTCAACCTCATAAGCCCCGAGTTCAAGCTTCTCAGGCTTACAAGGCTCCTGAAAATAGTAAGATTACTGAAGATATTCCGTTATTCCGACAAGATCAACATCTTCTTGCGTGTGCTGCGCAAAGAGAGTCAGGTGCTTCTGTCGGTATTGATGCTTGCCCTCTTCTACATATTCATCACCGCCCTAGTGATGTTTAATGCAGAACCGCACATCAATCCAAACACCGGACTCGAGACCTTCCACTCGTTCTTCGATGCACTCTATTGGGCAACTGTTACCCTGACAACTGTCGGCTATGGCGACCTTTGCCCGGTCACAGATATCGGACGCGTAGTATCAATGCTTTCATCGCTATTTGGGGTGGCGATCATAGCTCTACCCTCAGGTGTAATCACCGCCAGCTATCTTGAGGAACTGCGTGAATATCGCAACCGCAAATCAAACGAACACACAAAACCGCAACCAAAAGTTGATTTTTAACTTTTTATATCGGATTATTTTTCTTAACTTTGCAGACTTGTATGTTTCTATATATTTATTGGGAAGCATACAGATAAAAATGTATAGCACTCGACCCGAAATAGACAAAGAGAAGCCACAGAAGAAAAGGCGCATCGTCTCAAAGTGGCGGCATGGCAGAGCAGGAATAGCTATGATAGGTATACTGGCCCTGACATTGTCTTTTGGTTGTCGTAATGGTAGTAATGACACTGTTGAGGATACAAAAAATATCAAAAAGCATCTCAATGAAGAGCTTTCAGGAGTCCTCAACGGTCATGAATGGGTCGATTTAGGGCTTCCCAGCGGTTTGAAATGGGCTACTTGCAATATCGGGGCATCGGAAGCAGAAGAATTTGGCGACTACTATGCATGGGGTGAAACTGAACCCAAAAGTGAATACACCTCCATCAATAGCCTTACATATAAGGTATCATTCCGAAAATTAAAAAAATCCGGCATCATCGACGAATCCGGGATCTTGGCAAAAGAATATGATGCAGCGAGCGTCAACTGGGGAGAAGGATGGCGAATGCCAACGATAGATGAATATCAGGAACTCATATCAAATTGCAATTGGAATTTTGCCTCCTTCAATGGAGTGAACGGCTACTTGGTGACCGGACCAAACAATAAAAACATATTCCTGCCTGCAGCAGCATTCCAACAGAACACAACCATAGAAAACGTCGGAGACTTCGGTGACTATTGGAGTTCTTCAGTAGTCAAAGAACTCAGTGGAGTAGCCCACAGCCTTGGCTACAGCTCCAAATCTCACGGCCGCCGCCGCTATGCGCGCTATGCAGGCCGCACCATCCGTCCCGTCACCGACTGATCGTGCGCCTCCGCCCCCGCGTCAATCTTAGTAGCAAGCGCACTCCGTGCGCGTCCCTATGGGAGGGCGGTTTCCTAACCGCCCAAGGCGACAAATATGGAAGGGAGGCTTCCCAGCCTCCCCACAATCTCCGCCCCGAATCATACTTAGTAGTAAGCGCACTCCGTGCGCGTCCCCGCGCGTCAAAATATGGGATGGCGGTTTCCCAACCGCCCGCCCCCACCCTCCTGGTAGGGACGCACGGCTCGTGCGTCCTCCCTATGGAAAGCAGGCTTTGGCTTCGCCCAAACTAAAGCAAGTCCAACCTCCCCCAAAGCCGCTTGTCGGCAAAAGAGCAGCTCGGAGAGCTGCCATAATGCAAAAACCCCGGACTTCAGTCCGGGGATCCTCATACTATATCCCTGTAGCCTCGGAGAGGCGCTTCATGGTAACCACCATCCAAGCCCCTCTCCGGGGCTTATTTTGTTTAGCAAATTTGTCAATCTCTTACTAAGAGATACCTAAATCCGAATACAAAGGTACAACAAAAAATTGGAATTTCCTCATTTTTAAGCAAAAAAGTTTTTCCAAATTTTTACAGCCTACCCTCAAAAATGCCAATTTAGCCCGATTTGTTTAGCAAATGCCAAATTTTGCCCCTTCTATATGCTTGATTATCATCACCTTACAAAAAGTTAATTATCTCTTAGTAAGAGATACCTACGATTTGCTAAACAATGAAATCCCAAAGTACTAATACTCAAGGACTTTCAAATTTCATCCTTCATCAGTATCGTCAAAAAGAAGATACTTGACCGAGGGAAGAAAGACCATATCCACCCCTCACCTCCCCGTTCACAGACTCCAATGATGAATATCAGCATGATAGATACATCCGTGTCGAAAGTGGCAGATTTGACATCACAGCTTGCGCAAAGTTTAAAGCGACCAAGTAATCGCACCCTGACACTCATCGACCGCGCTCTCTCCTACCTCACACCCTTCGAGAGCCCCAAAGCCACCGTCGCCTCCCCCACCGAGCGCCGTGACCTCTTAGCCTTACTCGATAGCCACCGAATGACATTGACCCCATATCTGGACGTAGAACGCATCGAGTGGAACCTCCGCCGGAGTTAACAAAGTATGGTATAGGACACGCGCTGACGCATGCGGAGCATGCTTTCCACAAAGTCAAGC
>JAIDSL010000012.1 GCA_029061255.1 Muribaculaceae bacterium | reverse complement strand
GCCATAGGAAACCTGCAATGCGGAGCGGATGCGAAGCGAGCCTCCGCGCACTTTGCAGCCTTTGACAGCATGGTCCCGACCGGCTCGGAAAATTATCTCAGCGAGCCCTTTGCTCCTCTGCGCGATATAAATATTTATATGATAAGATATTGCTAAATCAGAAACTTAAATTGATATAATTGGCACTATAGTGCGGCTACGTGGCGTAGCTTTCTCAATCGTTCCATAAATGAAGCATCCTGCTTTATCGTAAGCATATTATATTTGGTCTGGAGACGCATCAATGGTTCCGAATCGATACCCAAGGCTGCCTCAAACAGCAACGCTGTCTTTTCTGTGAGTGGTCTATGTCCATTTAATATTTCATTCAAGACGGTATATCTGATTCCCATGTCCATAGCCAATTTCCTTTGAGATATTCCTCGATATTCAAGTTCATCTTTAAGAATGGATCCTGGATGGGTTGGGAACGCCGGTGTCAATTTGTTGGCAACCATATTTTCGTTTATATTTCCCATACTATTTCATTTATAATGATTCGACAATTCTATTATGTTGCATATAGAGGCAATTATTTCTGAATCCTTAACGATTTCTTCAAATTCTATACGATATTGATCATTGACCCTGACTGAAGAGAGTCCTGCCTTATCCCCACTCAGTTTCTCATATCGCAACGAGTTATACTGAGTCATAGCCATGACATTGGGCAATTCCATCATCAGATCTATTACTCTTATATATCGCTTGACTATCTGGGGCTGAAACCGATGCTTTTTACCCGCTTCCCCAGTGATATATAAATCTTTAAGATATTGTTTATCAAATCGAACCTCCATAACAATATAATTTCATCGCAAAGATACTAAAATAAATTTAATTCACAAAAAAAGTGAACAGCAAATGTCATTTCTTTGTCTTAAAACAAACCTGCTCCGCCCTCATTTCAAAACTCTTCCCAATCTTCAAGGGGTGCGTCGCAGGTGAAAAAGAAGGTACTCAGAAGTCTTGGTGGCAAAGATACAACAAAAAATTGGATTATCTGCTATGTTATTTTGGAAATGCAGTATGCTGAAATGACTTGTAAACTCTCTATCGAATCATACAAACAAAAAAGGAGCCGCACCAAGCGATACGGCTCCAAGAAGATTCTTCAGAAATCTAAACTATCATATATTAATCCTTGAGATAAGGCGTGATAAATCTGATTATTAATTGAATAATTCGAAAGAATCCATTTTATTTTTACCAATCTGAATATAGCTATGGATTGCATTTTGAAAAAATAAACTCAAAAACGGAAACTTATCCTCTATTGTTTTAGCTATGTTCTTTAGGTCTTTAACAAGTGGGATGATTTCTTCAATATTCATATAATAGTCGAACTTTGTAAGCTGTTTCCAAACGGTTTCAACTCGATCTTCTCCTACTATGGTCGTAATAACCATTGAATATATTAATTTTATGATAGGATCTATTCCGTTTATCTCATCATAGAATTGGATTTCAAATATTTTGCCTTTAGGAGTCTTTCCATTGATGGAGAAACTATGTTCAATCCTATTTTGAGTCATCACGAATTTTTCGTAAATACCAACTCTATTATCGAAAGTATATCCATCAATGGTTATATATTTAGATTCTCCATCCTGATAAAATGTTATTTCATCTTCCGACAGTGTGCCATAGTCAATCCATGTTCTTAAATTATTCTTCTCTGCTGTTAATTTATAGAGACTTTTGTCAACAGGCACATCATATGGAAGTTCCATCTGATTAGCATTTAGCTTGCCAATCGATTGTGTAATATTATATATTTTATTCATAATATTTAATCAAACAAAACGGAACAATATAAAGAAAATATAGGGGTTGATTTATATGTTAATCAACCCCTGGAACGATTATAAAGTATAGCGTTCCCAAGTCCAAAGTCTATAGTATCCAAAAGCATCATTTAGTCCATCATGGGCCAAATCTTCATTGTAGTCTTTCCAAATGACTTTATTCTTTGATACTATCTTTTCGGGTCTGCACTTCATTTGATAATCATAGGAGCCATCGCCATAATCAATGTTAATTGTCAGCCATTCATCTTTTAGATTCCAAGTAAATTTGTATGCTCCCTCCTTCTGTTCATATTCGGTCGGTGAATCATAAAACATCCCCGTCCCATTAGTGTTGAATACCATGATGTCATTATCACCATCCTGGGCCCAAACGCCCACAATGATGCCAGAGAGATTGTCTTTTGCTGGTTCATCGTCATCTTTGCTGCAGCTTGATAAGTAAGCTGCGAAAACGACACACAGAGCTACAGCGACCAGCGACTGTAGATGTTTCAAATTGTACTTCATTTTAAAATAGGTATTTTTGGTTAATAATTTTTTGATTTCTAATCTCATTTCCCCTCTGGAATTAAGACTCCGGATGCTTTTTGTCGATAGAACATCTTTGTTCTATGATTTATAAGAATGCCTTGCCGAAACATGGCATTCGATTGCGTTTTAAATTGAAACTTTGTATCGATTCTTTCCAGTGACTATGATATAGATACCTTTGTCAAGAGTCTGTAATTCTTCGATATTACACTCTTTCTTTATTAGAATGCCATCAATTGAGTAAATGGTAATTGTACCAACCGGATTAACAAACAATTCCTCCACAGCATCCTCCTCTAACACCGTTATCTCACATTGAGCACTGGCTTTTCCGCAAGATACCGTGATTGTAGCAGATCCCTTGCCAATAGCAGTCACAAGTCCGGAATCCTCAACAATTGCAACCTCTTCATTGGAAGACTTCCATTCCAATGTCTTATCCGTCGTATCTTCTGGCAAAACCGTAGCTTCAAGCTGAACCGTTTCTCTTATATTAAGTTCTGCTTCCTGAATATTCAAAGATATCATTTCCGCATCGATACCACTATATTCAAATCCTTCTATATTCCAGAAATTCTTCCAAATGTCATCTTGTCGATAAGCTTCCAAGGCTTGTTGTGGTACTTTTACAATACAATTCATATATTGAGTATTTGAAAACGCCTGATTTCCCCCAACTTTGGGTGGTATTAGAGAATAAATAGTAATAACTTCAAGATTTTTGCTGTAATTGGCTAAATAATACGAGCAATCGGTAACATGAGAGCCTAGAGTTAAATGCTTAATATATTTTAAAGTGTTCTCAGTTTCAGCACCGAAAATCAAATTTCTGTCAATATAAAGATTCTCTATTTCTAAACCTGGCCAATAGTAACTAGAATAATCGTATTTCCCACCCAAGAATAGATTATCTACACGCAATGGAGAATCGCCATACTCGAATCGCATATCTCTTAAACTATTGCAATCCCCAAACATAAAAATTATCGCAGAGGATCCTACTTCTGAAGCAGACCAGACTGCGTCTGTGACACTACCTGGAATGGCAATTGATTTTAAAGATCGACATCCATTGAACAACCCTCTGTTTAGTTTGACTAGTTGGTTACTAAGTTCAATACATTCCAAAAGTTCACAGTACGCAAAAGCTTCTTTCCCAATTGAAGTTACAGAATTAGGGATAATCATACTAGTCAGAGATTCACAACCATGGAAAGTATTCTCCCCAATACTGGTTACAGAATTAGGAATTATTACGTTCTCTAATAATTTACAACCTGTGAAAGCTCTTTCCCCAATAGAAGTAACGGATTCACCAATGGTAACGTATTTCAACCTTTCACAATTTCGAAATGCATCAGTACCAATGTTTGTTACGGATTCGCCAATCGAAGCGTTATTCAATTCATGGCAATAGCTGAATGCATCATCCCCAATAGATGAGACTGAATTTGGTATAGTAATACTTTCCAAACCGCACTCATTGAATGTGTTATTTTCAATACACTCTAGAGACTCACTGAGGGAAACTCTCTTCAACTTGTAGCATCTTTTGAAAGCCGCTTCCCCAATGGTAGTTACAGAATTGGGTATATCTATTTCAACCAATTGGGTGCAACTTTCAAAAGCAGATGCACCAATAGAGATAACATTCTCTCCAATAGTTACTTTGGTCAATGATGGTCCATCATAGTATGTAGGAAGTGTACCACATTCATAGAATGCCATTTTACCAATGGTAACTACGGAATTCGGTATTATTACACTCGTCATTTCCCGACAACGATAAAAAGCCATATTTCCAATTGACACAACAGATATAGTCTTGTTATTATATTTAACTGCAGAAGGAATAATAATCTCTCCTGTATACATGCGGTCTCCGGATGTAACCTCACAGGTAAGATCCTGCAACGATACCATATTATAGTAAATACCATCGACTTCGAAGTCATATGCATATGTCGAGATGGATGCGCAGAGCACTGCTATAAATATCCATGTTTTTTTGATGATTTGTTTCATGGTTTTTAAAATAGATCTTTTAGTTTGTTTTTGATATTTCGTTGCTCTTCATCGCTAAAGGGTGTTTGTGGATTAACGACTAATACCTCCTTATCTTTCGGAAGAGTGCCTCTAAGTCTGACATATAAGGCCTTTTTATCCTCATTGGTAAATGAGAATTCACCCAAACCCAAAACATGAAAGTTCCCATTTATCAAGATCCCTATATGCCCAGATGCCCAATCTCCTTTGCCAAAAAAGAAAATCCTTATTGATGGATCAGATTGGAGGGTATAACACTTGAATATTGCTGGCTCTATGCCAAACTCTTTTACGAGTTCATCCATAAATTCCTGTTGATTCTTATTTCCCATAGGCTATCACTCAAAAAGATTATTTGCTTCCCTGATTTACCTCAAGTTTTAGGCAATGTAGAGCTGTTGTTTCATTTCTCTCGTACGAATCTTACCCCTATTTTATCATCACCAGACTTCTTTTGAGATGATCCTCCTGTAGAATCAATATAACTCCAACGGAAAAAGTCTGTACAGTCACTAAAATCAACAATATAAGGTGGACGTTTCTCAATCTTCAATTTGTACTCCTTAAGTTCGTCACCACACTTAACGCCATACGTAGATTGACTTAGATAAGGTGTACTTATATATAATCCGCTCTCCTGATCATCTGCCGGAATCAGCATTAAATGTCGATAGCCGTCGTTACAATCATCCCACAATTTTTGATAGGTAAAAGGAACATATAAGTTATTTTTGCCAGGACTTGTTAAGCATACGAATTTTTTGGTAAAATCGACCATTGTAACAGTGCAGATGTCTGACAACTCTTCTAATTCTTGTATGGTAGGATATCGCCAATCTCCTTGAATTGTTTCATAAGCAGGTTCTGGAAGTTCGTTGTACCTAAATAAAGAATTCGATAAGAATTGTGTCAAGTGGAATTCTCCTCTATTCTCCAAATAATTTACTCCGCACCACTCAACAGAGCTTCCCATATTGACATACAAATTGATATCTTCGGTATCAAATGAATGTATTGGGCCTATTTTGCGCGGATCACCTGGATGGTATCCATCCTCCGTAACAAAATAATAATAGGTAGTAGTAGGTTTTAAATCATATACTGTTAGATGAGTTTCATAATTGGATGTCCACCCAAATTGTATGCATGTAGGCTTATCAGTCCAATAGTAATCATAATCATTCATTACAATTTCAAGAGAATCTCTGTTCTCTGAAATACAGGCATAACGGTAATTACCCCCCGTATTTATAGTAGCTGAGATTGGGGTGATTGATTCAATCTTTACAGATTCTCCAAGCCCATCATAGATTAGAATTACATTATTCTCACGTTTAGGTTCATCACCATTCTGACATGATAGGAGTGACATAAAACAGATTCCCATCAAAAAGGTTAGTTTTAGCTTATTCATATGGATTATTATTGTTTAGGATAAAGTTCACGATTGTCCAGATGTATTATTTTCATGTGATACCCCAAACACAGATGTTACGTTGAGTTCTTTCAAACCTATCTTTTTCGCTAATCTAAAAAGGTCGTCGCAATTCCAGTCATAGATTTTCATTGATAGAGTATCAATATGTCCATTTTCAGCAAGTTTACGTATTTGTCCTGCAAATTCTTCAGCGGCGTCCTTTCTTTCAAGTTGTTGTTCTTGCATATTTCAAATATGCCGCGGTCATCCCCTCGTTGGCATTAGGTTGGAAATAAAAAAAGCGTAGGAATCTGTATCTGTTGCCGTCCTACAACCTGAGGCTTCTCGCATTGCCCTATTCATGTCGGACGGCAACGCAGAAGCCCACGCCTGTATATGCAACGATAGCATCAAGCCTGCCATCCTCACGGATGGCAAAGCTGATGACGGATGTAGCATATCCATATGGGCGTCTACCGTTGCTCAATCCTTGACATGAATATGAAAGTTTGCGAGACATTTCAGGTTGTCAAGAATCAGCGCGGATAAACGCTTTCAAAATTTTATCTCATCCGATGCCGATAAAATGGCATCGAAACAGTCCCTCCCGCTTTGACCCCAGACCGGGGCTTCTGCGAGACGGTCTGCATCTGCAAAATTATAACTTATTTTTGGATTCACCAAATATCGGCTAAAGATTTCTTTAATTTTATGGAAAATTGAGAGAGACCGATATAAGAAATTTTTCGTGGAACTGAAGTTCCTGCGCTGTTACCAATATTCATTGGGGATTATGGAAAAGCTTCCGCTTTTTATCCATAGGCTTAGTATAACTATATCAATTGGTTGGGACTATCTGGATTGATTTGGTCGAGAGGCGCGCCTCGAGGTATTTCAGGAACTTATCGCTTTGGACCGTGTTCATGGGCTTAGAGTAGCGCACGAGGGCGACATTGAGGGTGTCGAGCCGTCTGGTTTCGACGTTGCTTACAATGGCTCTTGTCACAGCTATGTCAGCGACTTCGGGGAAGAGTACCTTCAACTCGGGGGAGATTGTGGCTCCCATAGTGTCGTTGCGGCATATGTCAGCGTTTATGGCTCGTAGCGAATCGATTGTTTCCCTTTGGCTGTTTATGGTGTTTTGTGTCACCTGATACATATCCCGCAACATAGTCGATGTAGCTTGTGTGGCATCGAACATATTTTCAGGATTATCACCTTGGATGATCTTAAGGCGAGTTCCACCGAGATTATAGTCAGGAAGTTTGTCAGTAAGAGCAAGAACGAGGGAGTCTTGCGGAAGCACCTTGCCGATGAGGCTTACCGTAAGTGTCTTATTGTTGCCTTTCATCTCTGCCGATGAATGAAGCACCTGAGTGCCATCGAAGTTGAACTGCTGCTCCACGAAACGCTGACAATTCACATTGAAAGCCGATTGCTGAAACATTCTCCATGTAAGATAACCTGCAGGAATCATTGTGAGGATTGCGATGGTGTATACAAGATTCCGGACTCTTTTCGCCCTTAGAGGATTGGAAAAATCCTTCACATGGTATTTCATGAGCTTCACACCGACTGTAGTGGCAAGAGCGATGAAAACTGAGTTGATGAAGAAGAGGAAGAGAGCTCCGAAGAAATATGTCGACTGTAAAGTGGCAAGCCCATAACCTACTGTGCACAAGGGAGGCATAAGGGCAGTGGCAATGGCCACACCGGGGATGACATTACCCTTCACTTTGCTTCCGATAGCCAATATACCGGCAGCTCCACCAAAGAATCCGATAAATACATCATAGATTGTAGGGGAAGTTCGAGCTAACAGTTCGCTGTGCCCTTCATTGACAGGGGAAATGAGGAAATAGATGCAAGAAGTGATTATGCTGAAGAATGCCGCTGCCATAAGGTTTCGGAAAGATCGCTTCATCAAGTCAAAGTCCTGTATGCCGACAGCAAGCCCGATGCCGATTATCGGGCCCATTAGAGGGGAGATGAGCATAGCTCCGATAATGACCGCAGTTGAATTGGTGTTAAGACCAAGAGAGGCAATAAAGATAGCGATGATAAGCACGATTATATTGGTTCCTCGAAAAGATACCCCTTCGCGGATGACACTTTCAGCCTCTTCCTGCGGTAGCAGATCGGCGGAGAGATCAAAATAGCCGGCAAGGCTGTTCTTCCACTCTTTAAGATTCGGTAAGTTCATTGTGATTCTTTTGTTTGATTCGCAAATTTAGTAAAACTACTTCATGTATGCAAATGAAATTATATAACGGTTTGGCAAGAATGTGTAATGTGATATGGATTGTATAGTATTAATTTTGCATCCGGATTCATCCCAATAACTTCACTGAATAACTTAACAACTATACAACTAAAAAACATGGATTTTTGGAACTCGCTTTTGTATATGCTGAATGAGATGTCTCCTTATATTCTTTTGGGATTTCTCATTGCTGGATTGCTGCATGCGTTCATATCACGAGAGACATTCTCACGCCACCTTTCGGGTAATTCCATCGGTACTGTGGTGAAAGCGGCGCTCATAGGCGTTCCATTACCGCTTTGTTCTTGCGGAGTGCTTCCTACGGCTATCGCGATGCGCAGGAACGGGGCATCGCGTGCAGCATCCTCAGCTTTCCTTATTTCTACTCCGCAGACCGGTGTGGATTCCATTGCGGCGACATGGTCGCTGCTTGGCCCGGCTTTTGCTGTAATGCGTCCCGTAGCGGCTCTTGTGACGGCTGTATTCGGCGGGGTGGCTGTGGGTGCTACGGAGCAAAATCCTAAGGAAGAGGAGAGCTGTAAGGCGGCTCCTGATGCAGCAGAGAAGCGTCCGTCCTCCTTTATGGGTAAGATTGTCGCCTCTTTGCGCTATGGCTTTGTAGATCTTGTGGGGAGTATCGGTCTATGGCTTACCATCGGACTTGTGATTGCCGCTTTGATCACGGTATATGTGCCCGCAGATTTCTTTGCTATTTTAGGCAACAAGCCGATCGTCTCGATGATTATCGCGCTCATAGTGGCTGTGCCGATGTATGTGTGCGCTACCGGTTCGATACCCATTGCACTTTCTCTTATATTGAAGGGATTATCCCCGGGCACTGCATTCGTGCTGCTTATGGCCGGTCCGGCTGCCAATTTCGCTTCGTTTACCCTTATCTCGCGTGAAATGGGGCACCGTGCCGCTACAGTATATCTCGGTTCGATTATTGTGGGAGCTATGGCTATGGGGCTTGCGATCGATTATCTTATGCCTGTGCATTGGTTTGCAATAGGAGAGGGCACGGCAATGCATGGTGCATGCCATCACGAGTTCAGCACTTTCTCCACGATTTGCTCCGCAATACTTGCCGGATTGCTGATTTTCTCACTGATACGTAGATTCTATAACCCTAAAACCAATATTCATACCGACATGAAACAGGAATACATCATCACGGGGATGAACTGTCCCCATTGCCAGAACGCAGTAAAGAAAGCAATCGCAGCTGTAGAAGGAGTTGACACTGTAGAGGTAGACCTTCACGCAGGCCTCGCCACAGTAGACGGCACAGTCGACCACGCAGCCATCATTGACGCTGTCCACGCAGCCGGATTTGAAGCGAGCCTGAAGTGACATTACATACGCTCGTGGCGGGCTCCTTTTTCTATGGCATCTACGAGTGGTAGAGTCGCATCGATGCAAGGATTATCATGATGGCAGAAGGAGACAAGCCATCTGGAAATGCAGAACGCAGCATGGAAATCAAGCGTGCCTTGCGCTTCTTTACGGTTATTTCCGCTACTCCGAGGCGTTGGGCTATATCAGAATTCCTGAGTCCTTCTTCGAAACTCATCTCAAGAAGATCTCGCATATCAGGAGGAAGAGCGTCGATGGCAGCATACAGCCGCTGGAGTGTTTCCTGTCGGATATAATCTATAAGGATATCCTCATGAAGCCGGTCGAAACCTGCTGCGAATTCTTGATAGCGTTCTGCAGCTGAGGAATTGCGCAGATAGCTGATGGCCTTATTCCGGATACATGTTATCAAGAACGCTTTCCACTGACCGGCAGAAGTAAAGTCTTCTCGACGGCGATAAGCCTTTTCCACAGCATTCTGAACACAGTCTTCCGCCATAATCGACAGTTGTCCGGGCAGGCAAGAACTGGCATAAAGTATCATGTCGGGGTAGATATAGGAGTAGAAAAAACCTATATCTCCATCGATGAACATTCGATAAGCCCGTTCTGTCAGTTCCGTAGAAGCCATTTTGTCAAGAAAATGCGTAAAAGTGCGTTCAAAAGACAAAGTTAACGAAAAAATCCGAAAATAAAAAGGTCCGGCTGTTAAAAACCGGGCCTTAATTTCTTTTGGCTAAGACAATATGGTGACTGTCATCTTACCACTTTGGTGCTCTTTCCATTGAGCACCTTAATGAATACTCCGTTTTCAGGATTGGCAACTCTTACACCTTGTAGATTATAGAACACGGGAATCCCTGATACACCGGAGATTGAATCGACAGCATCTTCTTCAGCTGGTGTGGCTGAGATCATACCGGTATTAACTCCTGATAATGCAAAATTGATATCATACTTACCTGCCTCAAGCGAGCAGTTGAGGGCTTCACCGCCTACTACCATCGAAGAGAATGGCATGGCATTATTGAAATCGTTCGGGAGGAAAGCCGCCATATCAGGATTGTATCCGAAAACGTACATATTGTCCTGAGCCACGACGGTCAGCTCTGTCGGTTCTTTGATCTCAACATTCTTCAAAACATAAGTCAGGGTGGTGTAGGATTCGATTTCACCTGTCTCCTCATCTTCGTATTCTTCGGTCACTTCCTGGCGATCAAACTTATATGCATCGTCTATTGTGGTGGCTCCATTCAGACCTACAAGATAATATGCAAGCTCATCTTGGGCAGTCTGATCTTCACAGCGAATGAACGAAATCATCGTCATAGCACCGGTCATATTCAAATTTACATCATAGTAGCCTTCTGTAAGTGAGCACTTTACCGGAACTCCGTCAGCTCCCATGAAAGCCATCGGGTTTTCATCCGTGACGTCGCCCATGGCTGCGAAAGCCTCATCCTGTCCGTAAGTGACATCCTGAGCTGCATTATAGACTGTAAAACCTTCCTCACATGCCGATACGAAATAGCGCGGCATTGTATAGTAAGAGAAAGTCTCTCCATCTTCAGTCACCTCGATCTTACGGAAACTGCAGGCTGCAGAAGGATCCATGTAGCCGTTGAATCCAAGAAGATACAGGTTTTCAGACGGTTCGTCGCTGCTCAGCGACTTTAGCTGGAGAATCCAGGTGTCGCCACCCATATCCCCCTCGATATCCTCGAAAAGGGCTAGCATCACCTGATATGACCCTTCCGAAAGATGATAGTTTATTGCCGGTCCTCCCTGTGCCATGTAAATCATGCTTTGAGATGATGTGAGGTCGTTGGTGAATCCGAACTGATTATTTTCATCGAATCCGAGGCTGAATGAAGCTCCGTCGCTTATGGTGACAGCGCCTTCGGCAGTCGTCAGATTGATTTCAGGCAGCGACCAGCGCCATACTCCTTCGTCAATGTCATCCTCGTCGCGCTCTCCAAGTATGAGGCAGTTGGCTTCGGATGGAGTGGAGTCGCCGTTAATGCCGAGAATATACAAGTTTCCTTCAGGGGCGGCTCCCTGAAGGGAGATGGCACTGCAGAGAATGCCTGAGATCAGCAGTAGATTTTTTTTCATGTCGACAGTTTTTTATAATTAAGATTTTACAGAAATACGCATACATTGTAAAAAGGTATATCGAAAAAAGGAATTTTTTCAAAAAAAATAAAAAACAGATATACTTATAGTAATACACTGCGTATATAGGTTACTGACTAAAAAACTATAAAAACCGAAATTATGAGACATCAGACACTTTTAGGCGCTTCTTTTGCCCTCAGCCTTCTTTTGGCAGGGGCATGCTCCGCCAGCAAGGACCATGTAGACGGAATCGCCCTTCAAGGCACAATCGCCAACGACAGCATCGAGGACTTTGTGCTATCTTACAATCAAGACGGAGATATGCTTCGCTACCGCACCATCGAACTCCAGCGTGATGCTGAAGGAAGATTCCAGATTCCTGACTCGCTGATACCGGAGGGAGGCACCAATGCCACTTTAATGGCGGATTCCGAAGGATACTGGGGTGTGTACCTTGAGCCGGGAAAGACCGTGACTGTGGATATCACCGGCAATCCCGCCACAGGCTATCAGATATCCTTCTCGGGCGAGAATGCCGACTTAAGCGATGTCTATAATACCATTGCTACCACCTATGATATAATGACCTACTCACCGCAAGATCCTGAGGCACGAATGACCACGGAAGAGGCTCTCAAGCGTCTGGAGTCAGACAGGAAGAAGGTTGACGAAAAGGTGGCTACAATCAGCGACAAGGACAAGAAGGCATATTATTCAGAACTTGCTTCCATGATGTCGAAGCGTATGGAGGGTTTCATCTATGAGGACGCCGCTTATGAGCAGGATAAGGAGGCATGGGAAGATACAAGATATGCTTCACTGATCGATGGGATTGATCCCAACTCTGATGCAGCTCTTGAGTCCGGTATGATCTTCCTATGGCTCAATGGGAAATCATATGCCGACAGATCTCCCGAAGGATACGCAAAGAGCTTGGCACAACTGAAGATGGTAGATGAAAAAATCAGCAATCCCCGCACCCGCAAGGCTCTTTATCACATGATGCCCCACCAGTTCTTCTCATATACCAAGCCGACTCCTGAAGATGCGGCTGAATTTATGAAAGGATATTCAGAGCTTGCCAAGGACTATCCTGAATTTATCGATACCTACACCTTGCAGGCACAAGGAGTAAAGGTGGTGGAAGCGGGAGAACCGCTGAGATACGATCCCGTTATCGCCACGACAGACGGAAAGACGTGCAAGCTCTCCGAACTCTATGGCAAAGTGCTTTACATCGACTTCTGGGCTACATGGTGCGGACCATGCCGCAAACAAATCCCACACCTTGAAAAACTCGTTGAGCGTATGAAAGATGTGGAAGGAATAGAATTCATCTCAATTTCATGCGATACCGACGTGGATGCGTGGAAGGCACTTGTGGCTAAGGACAAGCCGACATGGCCGCAATATATTTTCGCAGAAGGACAGGGTGACGCATTTATGAGTGCCATGAACATAACAGGTATCCCTCGTTTCATGATAATTGGGAAAGACGGCAAACTGATTGCCCCGGAGGCTATGATGCCGTCTGATACAAAACTGGAAGCGCAGCTCAGAGAGCTTGTGAAGTAACATCTCATAAAAAATTCAATGAATACCGAGCGAATTATCGACATATTGTATAAGCAACTCACCGGCAGCCGACTTTCTGCCGGTGAGCAGGCCTTGCTTGACGCTTGGATTGCCGAGAACCCGGAGAAGCGGCGAGAAATGGTAGAAAGTTTGTCAGATCCAAGACGTATCGTTGAAGATTACCGCATGAGGTGTATGATCGACACATCCCGTCCGATGGATGAGATGATGCATCGTCTGGGTATTCAGGGTGAGGCGGAGATTGATAGTCGCGCCTCGTCACAACATAAGAAATGGATCCCCTATCTCCTCAAGGCATCCATTGCTGTCGCATGCATCGCGGTTATCGCAGGAATATTCTTCCTGTATAGGGGAAACAGGAGCGGGCAGCCGGAATTGACGGCAACCGTTGCCACGCTGCAGAAAATCCCGCTGCGGATAGAAAACATGGGGCCGGGGAGCTCACGTGCGGTAGTCACTACGGAAAAAGGGGAGACGATCCATCTATCCGATCCGGTAAGCGCAAGTCAGATTGCGGAAAAGGCTGCAGAGGGTCCGTTGCAGATTGATGTGCCTCGAGGAGGAGAGTTCGTAGTGACGCTTGAAGATAGCACCCGCGTATGGCTTAACTCTGAATCTAGACTTGTGTATCCTACTCGGTTCGCATCTGATTGCCGAAGGGTAGAGCTTGAGGGTGAGGCGTATTTTGAAGTGTCGAGAAATCCTGATGCCCCATTTATTGTAGAATCCTTCGGACAAAGGGTAAAGGTCTATGGCACAGAATTCAACATACGTGCGTATCCGGAAGATGCAATGGTCTATACTACGTTGAGTAGCGGAAGCATATCTCTTACTCCTACCACAGGAGGGGGAGAGGTGTTCATTTCACCCGGGAAGCAGGCAATGTTTGACAAGGAGACTGCAAAGGCAGCCATCCGGAATGTTGACATTGAGCGCGTGACAGGCTGGCGCCATGGCCGCTTCGTTTTCGAGGAGCAATCGCTTAGGCAGATCATGCGCGACCTCAGCAGATGGTACGACTTTCAGTATGAATTTGCCGATGAAGATGCAGCCGAGACTATATTCATGGGAAGTATCCCTCGCTACAGCAACTTCAAGACAGCCATAGCGATACTTGAAAAATCAGGAGGCCTTTCATTTAGGGTCAAAGACAATCAGATAGTGATATCATCGCAACCGTGATTCCAACTCTTGCATAATAATATTTTCCATACACATAATGAAACGATCAGTAATTATCGCATTTATAACAGTCATCTTTTTGCTCAATGCGCTTGTAGCAAAGGGAGCATCAACTTATAATGTGACCTTCAGCGACACTCCTATCGAACAAGTCATCACTGATTTGCGCAAGCGTACGGGTTATGACTTCGTATACCAAAAAGATGTGCTGGCGGGAAATCCTGCAATTTCAGGTACTTTCCATAACCTTACACTTCAGCAGATTCTCAATCGCATTTTTGTAGAAGACCTTAATATCGCATACGAGATTGTTGACAAGACTATTATTCTTTCGAAAGCATCAAAAGAGCTCCCTTATTTCAAGCGCAATGTTACCGGTATGGTGACAGACGAAGCTGGAGAACCTCTAATAGGAGCCACCGTTTTTGTGGAAGATACAAAAATTGGTACAGCCACTGATGTAGATGGTCAGTTCACACTGCTTGTTGAGGGGCAGAAACCGAGGCTTCGTGTGTCATATGTCGGTATGAAGACCAAGACCGTACAGCTTAAGCCGGGAGAAAAGACTGTCATGATAGCGTTGGCAGAGGATGCTAAGCTTATGGATGAGGTGATTGTCACAGGCTACTCCAATTTCAAGCGAGAAAGTGCCACTGGTGCCTATCAGACGATTACGGCCGCTGACCTTGACAAACGCCATATGGGAACAATTGTGGAAAACCTCGAGGGTAAGATTCCCGGTCTTGTGAACTATGACAACGGAACCGGTAAGCAGATGTCAATACGCGGTACAGGTTCTTTTGAAGCATCTAACAATCCTCTTGTGGTGGTCGACGGCCTTCCGATTGAGGGCTCGATTGAGAGTGTGAATCCGTATGACATTGAAAATATCACAGTTCTTAAGGATGCTGCAGCGGCAGCAATCTATGGGGCAAGGGCATCCAACGGTGTGATAGTGATCACCACAAAGCGTGCCAAGGGAAGCAAGACCCAGGTGGATTTCAATGCCGACGTCACCACATATGAGAAGAACAACTATTCCTATATGGGGTATGCTTCAGCAGCTGAAATGGTAGAGCTAGAGGGATATAACTTCAACCATGTGCTCAATTCCAACGACAGATCCTCTTATAATTCACTTCTCAACTATTACAATACAGGCAGGAAACATTCAATTTCGCCTGCTACCCGCTACATGCTCGAGCATTCGCTCGGAATCCTGTCGCAAAGCCAGCTTGATGCTGCTCTCGGAGCATTGCGGGCGAACAGCTATCTCAAGCAGTGGCAGGATGCAATGGAGGCTCCGAAGGTCAACCAGCAATACAACCTCGCCGTCCGTCATAACTCAGACGCGCTTGCTTCAAACTTGACGCTCAATTATCTGCGTGATAACAATGCTTCGCACGGAGACTACAATTCCAACATAATGTTCGGCTACAACGGTGTCTGGCATGTGTTCAATAATCTTGATGTCAACTTCGGATTCAATATGCTGAGTGAGCGGACTAAAAACCATATCATAGAGTCGAGTTGGGGATCAGCGACTTCTTTCCTCCCTTATTATTCAATCTATGGTGCCGACGGATCGTTAAATTCCCTTACAGCAGACATTCCGATGGATCTCGAGGCATTCAATAACCAAGCTTACGGACTAAAGCCTGTAGGATATAATCCTGTCAGCGATTACGGCACCGCTATGAGCCGTCAGCGACGTACCAACATCCGCAGCTATGTAAATGCCGTCTATACCATCCTTCCCGGTTGGACAGCCTCAGGTATGTTCCAGTATGAGGACATATATTTCAAAGGGGATTCATACTATTCAGCCGAATCATATAAGATGCGCAACATGTATAACTCATATACCGCTCTTGACAAATCGACCGGAACCATAACGCATCATATTCCGGAAGGTGGAATGCTCAATACCACCACTTCTGAGGGGTCTTACTACACTTTCCGTGCCCAGACCAACTATGACAATACATTTGGCGGAAAACATGACATCAATGCAGCCTTCGGCTTTGAATATCGTCAGCAGAACACCAAGACCTATGGCAACGTCATGCTTGGATATGACGACCAGACACAGACGAATGCAAATACTATGGTGAACTGGGGTGTGCTTCAGAACATCAGTGGCACAGCTTCCGTAATGGGATCAGATTATACCATGTTCGGGGCTCCGGAATCAGACTCGTTTACTACGGGCGACGTGCTCCATCGCTTCTACTCTCTGTATTTCACCGGCAATTACGTGTATGACTCCCGTTATGCACTCACAGGATCAGTCAGGATTGACAAAGCTGATCTTTTTGGCGCAGACCCGAAGTTCAGGGGGCGTCCGCTATGGTCGGCAGGTCTTAGCTGGAATATGCACAATGAGGCATTTCTTAGGGATAACGACTGGATAGATGCCCTCAAGCTACGCGTCAGCTATGGCCTTACAGGAAATATCGCCAATGACGTGTCATCTTATCTGACCGGTACCATAGGCATCAATAAAATCTATGGCAACAAATACGTGACTCTCGACACTCCCCCTAACGAGCAGCTACGCTGGGAAAAGACATCTACCTGGAATGCCGGAGTCGACTTCTCGTTCTGGAACTCCCGCCTTACAGGATCTCTTGACTTCTATTCAAAGCGAGGCTCTGACTTGCTGACCAATACCGACCTTGATCCTACCACCGGATGGACAATGCTGAAAATAAACAACGGCAAGGTACAGAACACGGGAATAGAGTTGCAACTTGACGGCGACATCATGCGCCAGTTCTCACGCAGTGACATAGGCATATCTGCTGGCGTATCGTTTGCATACAATAATAATAAAGTGACAAAAGTAGATCATCTTCCGGCTACCGGAGCTGAGGCGCTGTCAAGCTTTACTCTCCACAAAGGATATCCGGTGCACGCGTTGTTCTCCTACGATTTCGCGGGAATGGTCAACGATGGCGATATGCAGTATTATTCCTGGAGAGACTCCAAGGGAGAAATAAGGACATCAGATATTAATTCCGAGGAGTTTACTGTCGATGATATAGTTTATTCAGGTTCGCTTGACCCAAAGTATATCGCGTCATTCTCACCTATGGTGAAATGGCAAGGATTTTCGGTTTCGGCTATGCTCAGCTACTACGGAGGCCACGTGATGAGGGTGGACTGCAATAACTGGACATCCGATGGTTCTGTCTATGGATTTGGAAGTCTCGCAGAGATCGATGCTGTGCCTGCCGCATATCTAAACTACTGGAGGGAAGGAGGCGACAGATATCCGGCCAATGGAGTGCTCGGTGGAAGCCACGTGGTAGGTAACGGCACTCTTGGCTCTCAGACAGTGGCTCCCGCCGACTACTTGAAATTCCGCAATCTCGTGATAGGATATAATTTCGATGAAAAAATATGCAGAAGACTGTGGATGCGCGACCTCCGGCTGAGATTTCAGGTCAATGACCTCTGCACATGGGTTCGCAACAGCTATGGAGTGGACCCGGAGGCCAATAATGCCATGTCCGGGGAGCGCTACCTAAAGACTCCGCGCAGCTATACTTTCAGTATTCTCTTCAGTTTTTAAGACACGATAAATGATGAATAAAATATTATTATCCTTGACTATCCTTTCAAGCCTGATTATGCTGTCGACATCATGCGACAGTCAGCTTGATATTGTCCCCAAAGGACAGACTACCCTTGATCGCACAGCAGACTTGGAATTGCTTCTGAATCAGGAATACGATCTCGGGGATTTCCCCTATACTGACCTTTCTCAGATATGTGGAGAGGGTGTTGGCATGAGCACGTCGATCCCGGAGATGATGAGCAATACCAATACTTTAGCCTATGCCTACCTTGCATATGATGAAAATGTGGACCGCATAACATTAGCACAGGAAGACGCAAGATACAACGCTATCTACAAATATATCACCTATTGCAACACACTTCTTGCCAAGGTGGACGCTGCGTCAGGAATGGAAGAGAAGAAGCCTCAGCTTAAGGCTGAGGCACGTGTGATGCGAGCCTACCTGCACTGGCTTGCTCTTGTGATTCACGCTGCTCAGTATGATACTCCGGAGCAGGCTGCCAATGCAGGAGGCATAGCATACGTGACAGACATTGACAATACGACTGTCAAGCAAAAACTGACTCTCGCGGAGTGTTATGACCTTATTCTCGATGACTGCACCGCGGAGCTGATCGATCTGCTCCCGGAAAAGACTGGAGACGTGTGCCGTCCCGGTAAACCTTTCGGGTATGCACTGCGAGGGCGTGTTCTCATGCAGATGAAGCGATATGATGAGGCTCTTCCTTGGATGGAGAAAAGCATCGCGCTCAACTCTGTGGTGGATGACCGTGCTTATATCAAGGATACGGAGTCGTGGGTTCTGGAGCGTAACGGGGAGTATAATCTGTTGCAGATGGGTGCCGGCCCTCTTGTCAATCCTACCATGGAGATAATCACGAGGGAAACAGCACAGAAATTTGAGAAAAATGACTATGTGCTGAAATATTGTGGCAATACGGGATGGGATCTTTCGTTTGGCAAAATGTATGCTGGTCTTGACGGATTCCGGATGTGTATGAGCTGGGGCGCGCAGGGAAATCCATATGGCATGACATCTGTGCGTACTCTTCTTTCTGCTGCAGAGTGTCTTATCCGTACCGGAGATATCCGTCGCGGACTTGAACTTACCGATATGGTCAGGAAAGCTCATGTGGAAAATGCAAGCCCCTACACCAGGATCCACGATATGATGCCGTTTGGAGAATTAGCGGCTATGCGTCTCCTTCAGCAGACTAAATGGATAGAGTGTCTCGGCAGCTATGAGAATTTCTTCGATATGAAGCGATGGAATACAGAAGATTTATACGCTACTACAGTCACCAAAGATCTGGACATCTACGGCACAAGGACTCTCTCACCCGACTCTCCACTCTGGATTCTTCCGTTCCCTGCCAAGGCAACCCGTTACAACCCGACACTTACTCAGAATTTCTAAAAAATGCTCCCTCCTTCCTTCCGAATTGTCATTCAGCCCATAGCCTTGTAGGGACGCACGGCCCGTGCGTCCAAATAAAAAATGCCCCGTGCGTCCTTTCGAACTGTAAGTCATCCCATAGTCTTGTAGGGACGCACGGCTCGTGCGTCCAAAAAAAATGCCCCGTGCGTCCTAATAAAAAAATGCTCCCTGCTTCAGATCTGAAGCAGGGAGCATTTTTTTCACAGTATTATTTTTTGACTAAGGTGTATATATATTGTAAATCAGATTAAGGACTTAGTGTTTTTCAGTATTTCTTTCAGCGTGTCTTTCCAAGTATCAGATTCCGATTAAGGCAGTGTGTCTTTCAAGGTATTTTCTTGCAATATAGCTTATAGTGTGTTTCGTGTATTTCTTTTTTGTGGCATCCAATTATGCATTATGAATTATGAATTATGCATTAAATCAGAAATCAGCAAGCGTAAGCAGAGAGCTGCTCGCGGAGTCTCTTGCGTGCGAAGAAGATGCGGCTCTTCACTGTCCCCACGGGGAGGTTGAGCTCCTCAGCGATCTCGCTGTACTTGTATCCTGCCACATGCATGTTGAAGGGAACGCGGAACTCGTCGTCGAAAG
>JAIDSL010000119.1 GCA_029061255.1 Muribaculaceae bacterium | reverse complement strand
GGGTTATACTTTTATTTTTATAATATTTGGTGCGGTAGCTGTCAAGCTTCCGAAGTTTGATTAGCAAATACCGTGCCAAATTTCAATAATAATAACATAAAAGTTCGCGGCAATGTTTTTCCCGGATGTTTAAAGAAAGTGAAAGAGTCAGGTATATCGCAGTGGATGAAGAGTAATTGGATGGAATTACGAAACAAAAGTTTCGGGCGGAAACGGCTTCGCTCGGATGTGTGGGTTTGACGCTTGTGGGAGGCTGGGAAGCCTCCATTCCATGAAAAGATTAGATTGAGGTGAAGAGGTCGAGGGGGATTGATTGGCGGATTTCGGGCCAGATTGCGAAGATGCGGCCATCGGAAAGTTGTCGGCATACCATCAGTGGTTCTGCAGGAGTCAGTTTGGATAAGAAAGGCGCGAAGTTGATATCGACGGAATATTTGCTGCCATCTTTGAGCACAATGGATAGTTGTTTTCGTGAGATAATCACATCTGCCGGTTGCATGGCAAAGTCGAAATCAAAACCTTCACCATGTGCCATCTCGCGTGTCAAGGCATCATCGGTCAGGTGTCGGTCGATTTCCCGCAAGGATTGTGATGACTCAAGAGTCAGGAGTTCCCATTTGTTGCCGCTCTGCATCGGATCATCATTGGGATTCTCCCATTCGAATGACATGGAATTACCTTCCAACTTATATACGCCGAATTGAGATCGGGATGTTCTTTTGATATAGACAGACATAATCTCATCACTCATAAAGAATAAGGATGCAATGCTTACCGGAATCATGGAATTTTTGTCGATCGCGAATAGTTCATAATGGCCAGAGGCGGGTTCCTTTCCGTGTCTACTCCATAACAAAAGTATTTTTTCATCATCGTTGCCTTTCCAATATGCACGGTCGGGCAAACCGGGTAGCAATCGTGATCGGTTTTCCTTGTCTGTGGAGTCCAATGGGGAAGCAAAAGCTTGCAGCATTGATCCAATAGTTTCAACAAGCGACCATAATATGGGAGCCTCGGCATTGAAAAGATCAGAAATAGAATAAGAATAGACCAATCCGGCTGCTAAACCGTTGCTTGGGAAGAGGCTGATAAGGCGTTCGCCAAGAGGCTCTATGATTTCGGCACAACGCTGTTTGTGAGTCAAATTCTTCTTTTGGTAAAATTTCACACCTGTGGAAGTGACATAGAAATAAGCAAGCATATTGAAGAAAGCCCTTGGGTCTGTAAGTTCAAGGAGGAGCAATCTTTGCATGTCACCCTTGCGGAATTCAGGAGAGAACCAGCTGAAGTCATGCGATATAAAAGGATATATCGCATGGAATTGCCAATCCTTATGCTCGAGATTCATCTGTGGTTTGATGAGTTTTTCAAAATGGTAGGCGTTCTGGATGGCTGCTTCCATTCTCATGAGAGAATTGATATCTATATTAAGGTGTTGGTGGATTCGGCTGGTAAGAGTGTCGATTGCTCCGGATCCGGCAATTCCTTTCTTGATGCGGTTTATAGAGGAGCGGCTTGAAACGCCATATCCAAGCTTTTCCGCAAGAGCATTGACCGAAGGAGCAAGCAATTGAGTATGTAGAATTGCGCTCAGCATACGGAGTATATCTTCATAGTTTTCCATAATTAAACCTGAATTAGAAGCTAAATTATACAAAGGTATATAAAAAATTGAACATACCAATAAAGTTATGATGCCAAACCCTCACGGCAGGGGTCAAATTGAACCAGAAAAGAGTTGTTTTGGTACAAAATACACATTAGATAGTAAAAATTAGAGACTGAATGATGATAGAAGCGGAGAACTTGATTAAATTTGCAACAGCTAATTCAAATATGAATAAATATGGAAAAATCGGAATTGTTTCGCGATAATTATTCAGAATCGAAATTCAAGGTAGAGGAAAAAGAAACTTATACCACGGAGGATGTGATGGCGGCTATTGACAGTGCATACGAGGAGGCAGACAAGAGATTTGATGAAAAGGATTATGAAGAAGCACTACCTGTGCTTTTAGATATGTATGAGATACTAAAGGCAAGGAAATTCTATCTTATCATCGAGAAGGAGATAGGATTTGATGGTTATATGAATCTATTGGCGTGGACATGCTTCCGAATTTGCTTTTGCTATGTAGAGAATGAAGATTATCCGAGAGCCTACTTTTACATTGATCAGGTCAGAGGCCATGATATTGATTGCTTCATGGAATGGATAAATGTCTTGGTCAATAGCGAGAGAGTCGACGCCTTAGGGGTTGTAGAATATTATGCCAAAGATCCGTCAAAAGTCAGCGACATATTTCAAGAAGAATCGGAGTTCAAAAAAGTAATGAGTTTTCTTGACCGCAGATTGGGATATCTATATATAC
>JAIDSL010000118.1 GCA_029061255.1 Muribaculaceae bacterium | reverse complement strand
GGGCTATCTGTAGGTTATCGACCACACGGGCTGTCTTAAGGCGCATATATCCGGGGCGCTCCGTTAGGCTCCAGGCATCATCGATAGGATTATGGTTCCATTGCCAATAAAGTTTCAAGCCATTGCGTGCATGGTAGCCTCCGTTAGCATCAACCGGAAGGAGGTCGAATTCATCGCTCCCGATCAGCCCCTTTACATCGGGATGCTTTTTACTCAAATCGGAAGGAGTGACATAAGCTCTTTTGTCGAGCCGGAGGTTGCCTGTAGGGTTATCTCCGGGGCTATCAGCAACCTTATCGTTGATCTTTCCAGTGAATTCACCGACCATTGGCCAACCATCTACCCATGTGACAGGCAAGGCGCACGGGACTCTTCCGATACCGCCACGATCCTGAAATATAAGTGCTTTCCAACCGAGATCACTCTGGTCATCGCCCACGAGACACCCCTGCCCCACTCCTCCATATGATTCAAAGGGGGTCTCAAGAATGATTTTCTTTTCATAAGGGCCATCAATTTTGTCGGAGCGATAGCAGACTTCGCGGCGATAGCGTCCGTCAACACCCCACTTCATGGAAATCATGCAGACGTAGTATTTGCCGTTGTGCTTGAAGACGCTGCTTCCTTCGAGGAGGGCACCCCTTTCTTCGGGATCGGTGGAGCCATCTATGATCTTTTTGTTGAGTCCCCCTTCAAGAGGTTGGAAATTCTCATCAAGTTCTACCACTGTGCCTCCACCGGTGAAGAGATAACGTTTTCCGTCTTCATCGAAAAACAGTGAGGCATCATGCATATGAGGGGGGCGTGCCACGAGAGTCCAAGGACCTTCAGGCTTATCGGCAGAGAATATAAAACCTTTGCCAGGCTCGCCATTGGCAGTGAACCAGACATAGAATTTACCCATATGATATCTTATGCTTGATGCCCACTGGCCCTGACCATAGACAGTTTTGTTGTCGATAAGGTTATAGCGGTCGCCATCATCGATGCGGTCGAATACGTATCCGATAGTCTCCCAGTTTACCATGTCTTTTGATTTCATAATCGGGCCACCGGGCATGAGATGCATAGTGGTGCTGATCATATAGTATGTATCAGCTACCTTGCAGACGCTAATATCCGGTACATCTGCATTGATGACGGGATTGCGGTAAGTCTCTTCAGCGCTGATGAACAGCGGCAGGATCAATGCAATCAGGGCAAACAGTTTTTTCATTTATGTTAGATTTAGGGATCGTGTTTTTTTTAAGTTGCAAAGTTAAGACAAAATTTAGGATTAGCGTTTATTAAAATGTGTCTTTTTCATAAGAAATGGTAGCGTAATCAGGATTCAGGGCATAGGATTGAAGTATTAGAATACAAAAAAGGCATATAGCCGGAGATCCGAATGGACTCCGAACTATATGCCTTCAATGATTATTGTAAAAGGGGAATCAGCTTAAGTATGACGCGCCGGTATGAAGTCAATGGAATAGAGCCGGGAAGCCCATTCATCGCTGTATGCACCGCCGCCGCTGTTCCATCCGGAAGTCGTAATGAGAACTTCAATCTCAAAAAGATCAGCATGCGAAAGAAGCCTTACAACCGATTCCATATCATCCGGCTCACGATCACCCGGAGCGATGTCGGTCAGAACAACTATCCTCGGTTTCAGATCATCCAGAATAAAAGATTGATCAATGTCTGAGGATTTACCTCAATGAAGTGCTCGACAGTCTGCCTTAACAATACAACCTATTTTTCAATAAATAGCTCATGATACTGATGACTATTACTTCGTCTGCACTATTCCACTATCGATGTTTCTTAATTGGAGATTATCAGATAGTATGGTAAACAATATATTTGCAGGTGAGATCCTTATTGACGACTCCGAATATTCAGGAACTTACGAGGAATTTATGTTTTCAATATGGGAGCGTGACTTTTCATCAAAAACAGATCACTTGGCATCAATATTGGAAATTCGAGCCCGTATGCTAAGATTTGAAGGCCAATACACCGTATTATCACCGAATCGGCTATCCATCTCTACTACTGCCACCAAGGTTGAAAAGATGACGCTGTATATAGCACACAACTACACTGAATGCCTGACAGCAAAAGAAATCGCAGAAGAGGCAGGTGTCACCCCGGACTATGCAAACGCAATCTTTAAGAAAGCATTCGGACATTCACTTATGAGGCATGTGATGATAGAGCGCATCAATCATGCCCAAAGGGAACTTCTGTTTACAAATAATCCCATATCCAGTATTGCCATGGACTGTGGCTTCAGCTCTATCAGCTGTTTCAACACGGCCTTTAGAAATCTCAATAACTGCTCGCCCAGTGACTACAGGAAAAGCCACCACAACATAACAGACTAACAATTATTTTTCTTCCTTTCCATCAGGGGAGTATGACCAAACTATTGAGAGCAGTCTCGGGGATATAGGCAGCAGGTGAGAATCCCTCTGAATTCATATACTCAAGAACACTCCTCAGCAATTGGGTCGATGCGGGATCGGCATCGCCGCCGCCCAAAAAGTCGATGGAGCTGAACAGCAACGAACCATCACCCACCCTTGCCTCAAACATCAGACCGAGCCTCCTGTTGGTAGTAAAGTTATCCACCATTTCTATTATAGGTGTCAGTCCTTGAATATCGGAAAAATCAAGATAAGCTGAATTTTTCAAAGGATACCACCACTGCCAGTCGGTATGGCCGTCGTTGGGGAACAGGCTTAATGCCGGGTGCTTTGGATCGCACAGCACTCCCATTGCGCCGGCTTCTTTCGGAAAATGCACGGGACTCCAAAATACAGGAACAAATTTTGAACGCGTACCTGCAATGGAATCCAACGGTGGCGTAAAAAGCACTTTCCTTCCGGCCTTAAGTCCTGCCTTCGCCTCCTTAAGACTCTTGGTAACCAAAACGTCGCCATATTCCGGAGTCATGTCTTCGGGATAGACCCAAATATTCCATGAATTGGAGATGGAATCATTATTGACATTCACAGAGAAGGTAAGTTTCCTGGCTTTCCCGACAGAAGGCAGCTTTACAGAGAGATCGCCTATATCATTCAGGCCTTTAACAAGTGCATCGCCTGCAAAACGACCATCCGCTACGGTTTCGCCACCATCCCTAAGACTCCAACGGCAATCCCATGAGCCTGAATAATCGGAATAATTCGCCACGATTATCGACGCATCAAACATTTCCCCCTCCTCATACACAGCCTTCTTAAATTTAGCAAGGGGAACCAAAGGACCGCAGAACTGCCTGAACCATGAAGAATCGACTATACCTTTCGACTCCCAGAATGCATTTAGCAGACCGACCAGTGCCGTTCCCTGTCCGGGAAAATCCTGAAGCCCGAGCATCTGTATCCCACTGACTCCCGGAGTCTTCAAAGCCCTCTCCAATTCTTCCTTATACAGTATCGAAGCCAGTCTGCCTGACGCATGAAGGTAGTCACGGCTGCGGCCTAACCTCCCTTTTTTCTCAAGATCGTTTCTGACTGCAACGAAATTATGAGGAGATAGGACTCCGGTGTATTTATCTATTTCCGAAAGATCGGGATATACGGCATACTGGCCTATCTCATGCTCTATAAGAGGCACCGACAGAGATCGTGTGGAGACAGAATAGTCCTTGTCGAAGGAGGGTGGTTCCTGATCAAAGACACCTTGCCCACGCACCCATCCGTCGTCAGTCCACTGTGTGACAAGATAGTCGTCATTCTTTTCAGGATGTCCTCCATGTCCCTTCTCAAAAGTAAACGAGGTGGCTGCATAAAGATGCCTCGGATCGGTCTCATGCATATGCTTCGTCATATCATTGAGCCAATCAAAGTCCTTCTGCAATTCATTGCCCACGGTCATCATGCAAAATGACGGATGGTTGCCGTAATTAGACACGATAGCATCGTACTCACTCTGTATGAAATGTTTCACATCTCCGTTTTCCCCTTCCTCGCCCGGTAGAATATCAACACTCCACAACGGACACTCTACCTGCAGATAGAATCCCATCCTGTCAGCCACCCTGAAGGCGGCATCGGGGGGACACCATGAATGAAACCGCAAATGATTAAGGCCCCACTCCTTTGCCGCTGTGAAAACCTTTTCCCAACCCTCCTCGTCGGTAGGCGGAGTACCAGTCAACGGAAATATACAGCATTCCAATGTACCTCTCAGAAATACAGGGTCACCATTGATCTTAATGGAATTGTCTTCAGCCTTCACTTCCCTCATTCCAAAATCGACCTGCCTGATTTCAGGAAAGCGATCCAGCTGAAGACTTAAGGTCAGAACTTCCGGATTAAACTCCGACCATCGCGAGGCAGTTAGAAGAGGATCATCTATCTTGAATTCCAGATTGTTGCTGCCGGGACTGAGACTTACACAGCGATTTCCTATGATGGATTCTCCTCCGGGAAATCCCTTGATTTCCCATCTAAGGCTGCTGTCTAAACGCTTCAACCGGGAATTGTCAATACCGACCTTAACCAGCAACTGTGATGAGGCTACGTCAGGATATACTTGAATACTACGTATATCCACATCAGAAATAACCTCAGCTGTCATATCACCCAAAACGCCGTTCCACATTATCTGTGTATCATCTGTATATGCATGGGCAAGATTATTGGTCGATATTTCATATTGTTTGCTATTGTCGATATGCAGGGTAACGGTATGCTTTCCCGAAGTCAACCCTTCCTTAAGGATATATTCATGAGGAGTGGTAAGACTTTCCCGGCATTCCCCAATTAGGTTTCCATCTATCTCAAGACAACTTTTCCACATCACCCGCTCAAGCTTAATGCGCAGAGGTTTTCGGGCCATATCTTCTGACACGGTTATATCTCTGGTATATGAAGCATTGCCCACAAACCGATTCTTTCTTGTCAGATGCAGAAGCTGTGGCTTCCTAAGCATAGGAGAAAGCGTATCCGGAATTCCGATACAGGCATCGTCAGTCGTGCCGGGAAGGGCAATGATATGCTCTATAGAATCATTTCCCAACCTAACCGTCCATTTACCGGCAAGGTCAATCTGCGAGCTTGATGTAGCAAAAGCAATGCTCGGCATAATTGTTGTTGCCAATAATAGTAGTATTCTGCTAATAGTGTAAATCATGATAGTTAATCAACCTTGAATCTGTCAATATCTTTTAGAGATGGCAGATTTGTCATATACGACATCAAGTTTTCCGATCTCCTTATAGCGCTCTCTGTTCAAATCGAGTCGGAGAACGGGATACGGTTCCCAATCCCATTTCATGGAATCTACCGCAAGCCCTTTGAAAAGCTCACGCTTTCCTTCAAAGAAACATTGCAGGGTAGACAAAAATAGACTTTTCCCAAAGCGTCTTGGACGCGCGAGAAAACAATAACGGTTTTTTTTCCCTATAAGGTCTACTATATAGCGAGTCTTATCTATATATACATAATTCTCCTCACGGATTGTCTTGAAATCCTGTATTCCTATAGGATATGTCGCTGTATTTTCCATTGCTCCGTCGCTTTACTATGATTCAGATAGACAAAGTTAATAAAAAAACTGTAAATATCATCCTAATGTCAAAAAAAGATGTGAGGCTTCTCTCCGTTGCTTGTGCAATAAATAGGTAAAAATGCGGACAAGCCGCTTGGGGGGAGGCTGGGAAGCCTCCCTTCCATAGTACTCAGTTGGGGGAGTAGGACAATGCCGAGTGTATGCTTATTTTACCGGTATTGAGGGGAGGGGCCGATGTAGCCGGGGCGGAAGGAGCCACGGTCAATGACAATTCTTTGGATAGCCATGCCGGAGTCTATGCCTCTCAGTTTTATGGAGTGACTTGGTTTTTCCTTATCAATGGGGCAAGAGACTTCGCTGAGGGCGGAGTTGCGGAGGACGTTGAGTTTCCAGGGTTTTGACCATTCTTCGGGAAGGTATTCGATAATGTGCTCTTCGCCGTCATCGACTGATACACCGATGCGGCAACCTCTGCCTTCATACATCGGGAAGTATGGGAGATGGAAAATCTGAAGCTTGATGCTATCGCCTGCCACATCATTTATATTTAAGATTGCCTCAGCTGAATTACTATCTGAAGCGGGATCGCCGAGTTGGAGTATGCAGCCGTCGTAGCCGATGCCTTCAATGAGTCGTGAGCCGTTGGATAGCTTGGCTGTGCTGATATCAAGCGTCTGGCATAAGCCGTCACCTCTTGACTGCCAGTCGATCTCCCTGAAAACCGGCTTCTCCCCTACCTCCGGGAATTGGCGCAACGGTGGACGCTCCTGATATTTGGCACAGAAGCCGGGCGGAACGGTCATCATGCCATTCCATTTGCCGTCGAGAAGTGAATTGTAGATCTTATTTAGGGCATCGATGCTGTCGGATGCCTCTATGGAGAGACGTGCAGCATAGTTAGCTTCCTCTTTATCATCGGCAGCCGCCAATTCACTGTTGAGTTGGGCGAAGAGGAACTTGCGGTTCATCATTTCTGATGCGAGCACAGGATACCCAATCATCTCAAAGTATGGTATTCGCAAGGTGTCGGGAAGCTGCTGCATCAGTGCATCCGTTTTTGCTGCAAGCACCTTATATTCATCTATTCGCTGCCAAGCGTCGGCATAATTGGAAAAACTGAAATCGGTGGGACCCACTTCACGGGTGTCGGGACTATCCCATTCTATCTCCCAACCCATATATTCCGGTTTCCTTATCCAAGCAAGCCTATAATACTCATCCAATATCTTCTGCACCGGCTCCTTATACCTCTCGCCACACCATTCTGCTACAAGGGATGACTGATAGGAATTGACATTATCTTGATTAAAGCTATCGAAATCCCATGCCATATCGAAGAATGTCTGGGTATCGAGCTCTGCCGGCTTGATATCACCTACATTTAGGAGCCAGTAACGATCGGAACCGCAGTCGTACGCTTTCTTGAGCTCGTGATACATCATGGCAGGAGGAGTTGTGCAAACCCAAAGATAGTCGTGGGGAGTGCCGAGATAAGATGTATGATAATATACACCCGATGAGCCGGAACGCCTTCTCTCGTCAGGAGAAGAAACGCTTTTCATATATCCGTAATTGTCATCGGGCCATATAATCGTGACATCATCGGGAACCTTCAGCCCCTTACGATAAAGATCAAGAGTCTCCTTATATGGCACGAATATCTGCGGGATTTCCTCAGCTGGCTTGCCGAGACGTCTTGACAACAGATCCCTTTGATCGGAGATAACTTTCTCAAGCAGTGCTATACGCTCTTCAACGGGACGTGTGCGGCTCATAGCCTCATCATGCACGCCACGCATTCCTATGGTGTAGATATTCTCATAGTCAGCCACCTCATTGAGGCGGTCGGAGAATTTTCCATATATGACATCGCGGTTTGTTCCATAGTCCCATTCCCCATCGCGCTCAGGATTCCATTCCGACAGTGCTGCATTGTTGAACATAATCGGTTCGCAATGGGATGTAGTCATGATGATGCCGTAGCGGTCGGCTACTACTTTACTCTCCGGATGAGAATAGAAAGCACCTGTGCAAGAGTGCATGGCAGGGGCAAGCATATTTCCCTTGAGACGCAACAGGAGCTGGCACACTTTCTCATATGTATTCGGACCAATATCGTTCAAGTCACTGTCAAGGCCTTTGGCTGCCCATGGGAGGATACCCCAATCCTCGTCGTTGATGAATATTCCACGGTATTTTATTGTAGGAGATTGCGAGATGTAATCTGCCTTTATCTTTATCTCCGGGTTATATTTTACCGGGACATCACCCCACCATACCCATGGGTCGACACCAATTTCACGGGAAAGGGTTGTGACACCATATGCCGTGCCACGGCGGTCGCTTCCGGCGATAACCAACAGTTTTTTCCCTTTACTGTCCTGAATACTCTTTATTATGAAGCGCTCCCAACCCCCAAGGATGCTGTCGGCAGGGATAGCTCCTTCTTTGGCAAGGGAGTCGATGATACGAGAGTGACCGAGTGTGCCAATCAGGATTGCATCTGTTCCTTTTGGAATAGTATTAGAGATATCGGTGGTTTTCCCCGTTACTTTGGAAATATCCTCGGCAAGCATCTGCGCTACGCTTGCTACGACGGCATAGTCTGCAGGGTCATAGACTATACAGGAGCCTTGGAGGGGGAAGCCATCAATGGTAGAATGCATAAAAACACCTTGCGACAAACATACTGATGTCAATGATAAGATCAGTAGACATAGGGAAAGTAAGCGTTTCATATATATTTGATGTATAATTTATTATATTAGTGTTAAGGGGAGGCTGGTAAGCCTCCCCTGTATATGGACGGTTAGGAAACCGTCCTCCCATAATCAAAACTTAGTTTCGGGCTGGAAGGCCAGCATTCAATATTTTGGAGGTTTTGGTGGAGCCGTCAGAGAAGCGAGTCCATACTATTATAACGCCAGTGAAGGAGGAATCTATCGGTTGACCATGAAGATTAAAGTATTCCTGGGAGACGATACCGGCATCAACAGCCTGAACATTGGCAAGGGCTGAGGCTGCGGCAATGGCAGACGCAAGGTCTGTGGTAGCTTGCACGTAGACGGAAGGGGACGTGGAAACAAGTGTCTCATACATTTGAATAGCTTCGAGAAGACTTTTGGCAGCCTCTGTGTTTAGGTCCTCTTCCGAAAGGGAGGCATAAAGGTCTTGGGCTTCCTTCAAGGTGCGCTGGAAGGTGCCTTTGTAACGCTCGGCTGTGGACATTGCCGTAGCTATCTTGAGATTGCCGACAATGACGGCTGACCACCCTGACGTCATGCTATAAGTGACCGTGTAGTCGCCATCTGCCGGAATATCGAACTCAAGGGAATGATATGTGGAGCCCTCTATACGCCCCTGCTGCTCGTCCATATTTCCGGTAGAAGGGAGTGAAGGGAACGATGCTGCCACAGTTCCGTCGAGTGCCCTAACTGTGAAATCAAATTTCACATTGCCATCAAGAGAGCCTTTGTTCCAGTAGACAGAATTGAAAGTAGCCACATAGCGACCCTTATCGAAATGAAGAGCATAGTCCGGCGTGTATTTTCCGTATATTATCTCACATCGGTCATAGTCGCGGGCGCTCAAATAGAATCCTTCGTTAAAGTCGCCTCCGGTCATAAAGTATTTCATACGGGCACCTCCTGTATTGGCGCTTCCTGATGTCTTCTCGTCCTTCTCTCCGTTGCCACGGGTATTGATGCGATACCATCCGGTGGGAATCCCCTCCCCTACTGTATTTTCTTCAGCCCTTAGATCAGGGTTGAATACCTCATTATAAGGAGGCACGTCTCCAACTTCTTCGAGGCCGAAAGTATAAGTAGCCTTGAATACTTTCATGATCCCATCATTCTCACCCTTAACATTGCGAAGGGAAAGAGAATATTCTCCGCGTTCAATTTCAGGGACAGTCAAAGTAATGACGTTTCCGTTGCTCTTGACATCAAGATTAACGGGGATCCCATCTTTCATAAGTTGAGCCTCAGCTTCGGAACCATCAACGTTCATATCGAAAGTCAACGAGATATCCATACCGTCGAGAGGAAGATCAAACGAGCCATCTTCCGGTTCCACTCCTGTCACTTTTGGGGCATCCGGTCCGAGACTCCAACGCTGCATAAAGTTCCATCCTTCTATACTTGTAAGGCAATAGACGGGATCTTCCGACTGCCAGTGTCCTTTTCCGGCAAGCTCGAGAAGACGAACCTCTACCCCATCTTTACCATCATCCCAGATGTGCATCTTTGCGCCTTTATTGCGGTTGCCTTCAGGATAAGGATCGATGAGCTTCTCGACAGTGTTGCATCCGTTGTGCTTGATCCAGTTGTCGAGGGTTGGCTGCACTCCACTGAATACGCAGACATCATCGCCTGTGCCGTGCACATGCATAATAGGCACAGGGCGAGAACTGTAGGCACTCTTATCCCACATTGGATACCCACTTACAGGAACAAAAGCGGCAATTTTATCCGGTATACGGTTGGCGCAGTGGTAAGTGAACATACCACCCATCGAGAAACCAGTGAGATATACACGGCTTGTGCTTATATTATGATCCTGCTCCATCTTGTCGATGATGGCACATACAAAGTCCACATCACGGTTTCCGCCTATATCCCATCCATGGTCGATGCCCTCAGGGAAAACCAACACAAACTTGGCAGTGTCGGAGACTGCAGTCCACTTTGAATTGTCGTCGTGCCACTGTGCACTCTGGTTCATACCATGGCAGGCTATGACAAGCGCCGCTCCGGACGGAGTGTTATCGGGGACATGCACCTTCATGTCGCGCGCTTGACCGTTGACGGTAAGTTTCTCCCATGTCGTGGACGCAGAAGCTGAAACGAGGGAGGATAAAGCTATGCATAAAGCAAGGAAATGTTTCATAAGATATTTTTTATTTTATTGCAAAGATAACTTAAATTTTAGTGTATCTTTTTCCAATACGTGTCTTTTAAATACAAAATAGTAAACACAGCGTCTTAAATAAGATATGGAATGTATCAGCAAATCACAAAATTGAGCACGATGAGACGGATTTATACGAAAACTTGCCAATCATGCGACGAATCAAAACACATTTAAAATAACCATGAAATAAAAATTGAAAAATTATACCTAATTTTGCACATATTGACTAAGAAATTGTTTAAACAACTTCATTTCACCCGAGCTACGGCTCAAAAAAAGGTTTCTACATTATGAAGCGAATAATTTATTTTCTATTTCTATCACTCTTCGGGCTTGCGCTCAGTGCGCAGGAACGAAGGCCGATCGACAATCAGCATCCCCTATGGCTTGTACATGTTGATGTCTGGAATGCGGCTGACCCTCAGAAGATCATTGACCTGATTCCGGAAGAGATCAAGCCCTACGTGTGCATGAACCTGTCGCTCTCATGCGGCTATGACACGAAAGACAACATGTACAGGATGCCTCGTTCTGCTGTACGCACTTATAAATCTTGGGCATCAGTGTGCCAGCACAATGGCATGTGGTTTACATGCCAGCCAGCCAGCGGTGGACACACTCACATTCAAGATGACGACTTGGAGACTTTTGAATATTTCTTCAAGACTTATCCCAACTTCTTGGGATGGAACTACGCAGAGCAATTCTGGGGCTTTGACGAACCGGGCGACAAGAGTAGCAGCACCCAGGAGTCGCGTATAGCCTTGTTTGCAAAGCTCGTAGAAATGTCGCATAAATATGGAGGATTCCTGACTGTAAGTTTTTGCGGAAACATCTGGAGCCATGCACTCAATCCCTTAGGCATGATGAAACGCAACGCCGACCTACACAGGGCCTGTCAGGCTTATCCAGAGGCAATTCTCTGGCTTTACAAATACACAACCAGCAGCTGCTTCTACAACAATGAGAGCGTCTCCTGGGGGCCTTTCATCGCCGGCCTCGCCAATAATTACGGTGTCCGCTACGATAACTGCGGATGGAACGGAGCACTTGATGATATCTGCAAAGACCAAAAGAAACCTTATCCCGGATCTGCAGGAATTGGGACGGTCATGGAGCAGACCTGCGTCAATGGTGGAGCAGTTTGGGACGGACCGGAACTCATATGGACTGAAGATTTCAAGAATCTCAATGCCTCTCTTGTTGACGGATACTTAAGACGCAACTGGGGTACATTTCCCAATTTCGATGGCATATGGCTCGATATGTTTGGAAAAATCATAGACGGATCAATGTATATCCCCTCCCGCCAGGAAGTAGTAGACAAAACAAAGATTGCCATAATAAACGATATTACGGGAGGTAGCGACGAGGATAAGTATGCAGCCTGGGACAATCTCTATGACGGATTATACAAGCAATCTGATCCCTTCAACAGGAACTACGGACACTGGATGGACAATTACTGCTATTTAAAAAAGACCGGACGATATGGTGCGATTCCTATAATGCTTGAAGCCGCCGACGAATTAGCCAAACAGATTCCAGTGAAAGTAGATAAGTCCACACGCAATACCAGATGGGCCACGATGGATAAAAAAGTCGAAGAATTCAACCAATATTATCCTGAAATATCCAAAGGAGACCTATATGTCAACCGCCTTCGCAACCAGCTTGTGACTTATACTCCGTATTCAAATATAAACGGCAAGAAATCAGCCTCCGCAAGAATACCGCTTCAATACAACACCTGCGACACTCTTGAATTAAAATATGACGTTCTTTCTTCAGGAGTGATACGTGAGTATGAGGATCATATCGACTTCTACCTGAACAATTTCAGGAATGATACGACAACGATCAGGGAAGACATTATACGCATCGAAGGCTTAAGCGCAATGCCCTCATATGAGCTGAAAAAGCATGCCTCATATGAGGCTGACATAAAAGAAGAATATAATGCCACAGAACGAAGCTACTCTCTTTATGTCAGTCATCTCGGGCCTCTGGATCTATCTATATTCTGCAAAGGAGAAGCTGACAGAAGCGCTAAGACTGATGCCATCCCTTCAGACTATGCCCTGAGCATTCCTAAGCAACCTGAGCCTTTCAAAGGCACAGTAATTATCGAGGCTGAGGATATGGATTACAGAAGCGTTGAAAATGTAGCACTGACCAATTCCGGCTGGTGGGCACCGGACTATTCCGAATTTGCAGGTATGGGTTTTGTGGAAATGGGAACGAATAAAAAAGCAACCTTGCGTCACTATCTCAATCTGAAGGAAGCGGGAGATTATGATATCTACATACGCTATTGCAAAACGTCTGCGGATGCAGAAATAGAGGTGTCTGTCAACGGGGAGGCAAGATCCATAACTATCCCCAAGGCTGCAAAGAACGATTGGAAAAAAGTCAAGGTGGAGGCATCTCTGATGGCCGGTGAAAACTCATTTATAATCACAAATACCTCCGGAGTGGGTCCTATCATCGACCAGATCATATACATGCCTAAAGGAACAGAGAAAGAGAAATTTCTCGTGACCGTAAGGGATGTGGAAAATGGAATTGTCTCAGCCGATGTGTCAGAAGCTTCAGAAGGGCAGAAAGTGACCCTTACAGTCAATCCGGAAGATGGCTATGCTCTTAAGGAACTCAGAATAGTGAACTCCGTATACTATTCAATGTCGAAGACAATTAAGATTGACGATTCAGGCGAGATATCCTTCATTATGCCTGACGACAACGTCACCATACTTCCTGTCTTCTTTGACACTACTTCTATATATAAACTTGATTTCACCAATGTATCCAATGGAGCTATGCCTGAAGGATGGCGATGCATGCAGGAAAACAACGAGGTGCATCAGTATCCCAACACATTCTCTTCCGGAGCCAGGACAATGAAGGATTTCAAGGGATATCAAGGAAAAGCTCTCTATTGGAGAAACAATAGAGCTGAATATGGAGCTGTGAACAATTACAAGCTTAATCTTGAACCGGGAGAATATAAACTTACTTTTGCTATGGCAGCATGGAAGGGAAGTCCCAAATTCAATGCCGTCATTAGAAATGCAGACTCCAATACAGATGTGGCAGAATCTGAGGTGTATACGACCACAGTAGATGCAAACGGCAATACTTCGGCAGATGTCTCATCTGAAGAGGAACATGAATTTACATTCACAATTCCAGAGAAAGGCAATTATATCATCCGATTCACGGATAAATCTACAGTGGGCGGCTACCACGAGTTCCTGCTTCTTGAATGCAAGCTTAACAATACAGGCAATGTAGGTGTCGACGGCATCATTGATGGGCGTATAAATGCCCCCGCAGGCATTTATACGCCTCAGGGCTTGAAGATAAGCTCAATGCAATCCGGACTTAACATTGTGATCGAAGCAGACGGGACTGTCCGCAAGGTAATAAAGAAATAAAGGCGCAAAGATAGTGCGTCGCCACAACACACAACTCTAAAAAAGCGCATAAGCATTAATGCTTATGCGCTTTTTTAGTAGTATTCCAAATTTTATTAATAATCCACTGATTATTTGTTGATGTATTTCTTACCGTTCTTGATGACGATGCCACGGTAGTTTTCATCTACACGCTGACCAAAGATATTGTAAAGCACAGTATCAGATGTAGTAGCGTTGCTGATTGATTCTACAGCATTTCCAACAGGAATAGCGTTGAATTCAGACACTACAGCAGCCTCAAGACCTGCAGGCCACTTACCACCACGCCACTGCTCAAGAATCTTCACGAAATTAAGGTGAACAAACTCAACATTTCCAAGTTCGCTGAACATGAAAGTAAATTTGCCATCTTCATCTGTATCGACACTTGTATCGATACCGGCACCCTGCAGTTCCTGACGGTTAAAGAAGAAACGAATAGAAATGCCGGGGGTTGCTACACCTTCAATTCCTGCATAAGCAGTCAGGTCAGCATAAAGGTCGCCGTCGCAAGTTGGATTACCAAGCACAATGCTACCTTCTCCAAGATCCTTACCAATATTATATTCGCATCCTGTGTCTGCGCCTTCAATGATAGTGGCGTCAGCACCAAATCCTGTCCATTTATGCCACCAAGCAGCAGTGATTGCGTCGGAAGCAGGAGCTTCACCGGGTATAAGTTCGACGGACTCAACGACACACTTATCCAAGCCTGCAGGCCAGAGACCACCCTGCCATTCAGCAGCAATCTTGATAAAGTTGAGGTGAACAAATTCCACATCACCGAGTTCGCTGAACATGAAAGTAAATTTGCCATCCGAGTCAGTGTTGACCTTGATATCCAGGCCCGGACCCTGCAGTTCCTCACGATTTAGGTAGAAACGCACAGTAATACCAGGAGTTGCCACACCCTGAATACCTGCATATTCAGTCAGATCAGAATATAGGTCGCCATTGCAAGATTGCGGACCAATCACCATATCGCTTTGGCCGAGTTCCTTGCCTACATTGTATTCACATCCAGTCTCAGCACCTTCAATAATGGTAGCGTCTGCGCCCCATCCAGTCCATTGATGCCACATTTCAGCCGTAAGAGCCTCCTGAGCATTCATGCTCATAGCAGCCATAGCAGCTGCACACAAAAGAGTAAATTTTTTCATAATCTAATTTTTGAGTTATAGAAGTAAGTTAACCTTCCAGATTAATTTAGGATTCGCAAACTCAATATGAGTCTGCGAATCCATAAGTACTATATTTCTAAGGGGATTTTTTACTTGTTGATATACTTCTTACCGTTCTTGATCACGATACCACGGTATGATTCGTCAACACGCTGGCCGAATACATTGTAGAGAACATCGTTGGCAGCCTTAACAGCTTCAACACTTTCTACAGCTTCTTCGCCACCCTTCTGGAACCAAAGCTTCACATTGTCGACATAAGTCTGGCTCAAGCAGGGGAAGAAACCAATTGAAATATTGAAGGAAGTAAGCTTACCGAATTCATCACGAACCTGGTCTGCATCCCAATGAGCGGGAGTAGTGACATTCTTACCTTCTTCATCAAGAACGGGCTCACCATTTTCATCGAGAACATTCTCTTCGAAATCGCGTTCTTTCCATTCATAAGCTGAAGGATAGAACTCTACATGATGCCATTCATTAACTGACGGGAGGCGGCTGTTGCCACATGAAGAACCGTCGTTGTTTGGACACCAGCCCCAAGCATACCACTCTTTGAGCTTAAGGATAGGAGCACCATTTCTGCCAGAAACAGGATTATCAGGCTGAGTATAGTCTACACCTGGGATATCAGTCTCGTAGATATCGTATTCAACGAGGCGAAGATCGTCGAAAGTATAACCTTCAGGAGCTACAACAGGCTCTGTGATGAAGATCTGTGTCCAACCCTGATAGATGATGTGAGCACAGTTGTTGTCATAGCCTTCAGGACCCTTGTCGATGATCATGTCAGGACGATTGATACCGCCACCATTAGAACCTACATAAGGAGAAGAGAAAGCACCATCAACTTCACCGGAAACCTCGTAGTTGTCGAAGTTGAATTCTACGCAAGCTGCAGTAGACTTATCGAGAGCAGCCTCATCTTTCTCACGCTGAGTCACTTCTTTCTCAAGATAGAAAGTAACTTGCTTGATGTAGTAGTTGGTAGAGCCATTTGCGCCCATACAGAAATCGAAGCTTGTCGGAGTGCCTGTGTAAGCGTCGCTACCTTCACCTGTAGTAAGTTCGGCAGGGTCAAAAGCCAAAGTATTCCATTCATTTACCACTACATCACCTTCAAAATTCAGAGGATCTGTAGCACCTCTAAGCTGAATAGCGAAAGGCACATTGTCCGGCTGAGTAGGCTTGTACTCAACTTCGATCAAAAGGACATTGCCGAAATTGAAACCTGAAGGGAGCGTCAGATTCTCGTAGCGGGTCATAGTGCTCCATGATGGGTAGCCGGCTTCATTGACAGCCTCAGTTCCATCTTCAAGGACAGTCACACCATCGACAAGAAGGAGATTGCCTTCGTCGGTAGCAACAACAGCCATGTGGTCATTCGGGTCACCCCAGAATGAGTTGAGCTTAAAGCCAACTTCTTGCTGCGTGAAATCGATTACGAACTCTTGAGAAAGAGTCTCGGCATATGCATTGGCTGCAAACATACCGGCCAGCGCGAGGGCTGATAAGGATTTCAGATAATGAAATTTCATAAGAAATCTTGTTAAAGGTTAATAAATAGTATTGTTTGAATTTGATGTTTAAATGGTTGAGGAGTAGAGGTTTAAATGTAGGAGGAGAGGTGATAAGAGGGAGGTGAAGGACGCACGGGCCGTGCGTCCCAACCCTTTGTTATTTGGAAAGACCTTTTACAATCCCTTCGTAGACGAAGCTGCGATTGCCATTCTGTTGCCAAGGAGCAGTCTCAGACGCTGTGTCAAAGACAGAAGAGAATGAGATTCCCTTTGCATTGCCGCCAAGCTCTGAAAGAAATGTGCCGATGATCAGATTGTAGTATTCACCTACTGCCTTACGCTGCTCCACAGACAAGTTGACAGGATTAGCCTGACCACCATTCTCATTAAGCACGTTAACCTTAAGCACTACCCTTACAGGCTTGCCTACAGAAGCAAGGCTCTTTATGCCTGCCACAGTGGCAGCCGCGAAAGATGACTGAGACGCAGCCGCGAGGCTGCATGTAGAGTTGAGAACTACGTTGACACCGTCCACTTTCACGCCATTGCCTTCGAGCTTCTGCAACTCAGCCTTGAGAGCAGCTACCTCAGAAGCCATTTCATCACCAACAGTGAGATTTTGGCTTATATAGAAGCTTACGTCACTTCCAGCCTTAGCTATCACAGACTTCTCAACATCAGCAAGATATTTCTCACCAAGGTAATCACTCCAGAAGAACTTGGCATTCACTGATTCAAGTGGCTGATCGAAAATCACATAATCCTTAACAGATTCTCCGCAAATATCAACGATACCGTCAACCCATTTGTAGAGTTCGCCACTGACGATCTCTGCCTTCTCCTCAGGAGTCTTCACAATCACAGTGTCATCACCAGTGCGGTGTTCAAGACGGATTGAAATGTCATCAACACAGCAGCTCACACCTGAGCCATAAGCACCGACAGCAAGCTTAAACTTGTTGAGCTTCAGTTCAGCTTCCTTAAACTTGATATTGGAAAGATCGAAGATATAGTCTTCCCATTTTCCTTTATTCAGGTAGGGATTGCTCTTATCGTTGAAACCGGAAGCTTCAATTTGAATTCTTGCTGATGTCGGAGTGCCATCAAGCAAAAGACATTTCATATTGACTCTCGATACATCTGCAAGAGTGAATCCCTCCGGAAGAGTCACCTCAATCAAGGGAACATCCATAGTCAGCTTAGTGCCGGCAAGAACCTTTCCTTGCTCTCCAAGGGGATCTTCCATAACCTTGACATCGACACTTCCAGCAGATTTCTTTTGAGATGCATAAGCAGTGCCTACTGCATCATTCTCAAAATCATTTATCAAGATGATCTCATTCCAAGGCTCGTATGGGATAACAATATCCTCGAGCAGCGACTTCAAGTAAGAAGCCGGTATATTGACATTTGAATTAAGGGCCGGGCTAAAAACACCGACTCCTGCCTTTTCTGCCGTCTCAACAAGATTAGAAACAGCGGTGAAATCATATGCATTCTCCTCATTGATCAAAGCCGAGGGAGTAATGCTCACGGCACTCTCTACCTGATCAAAATTTGTCTTGACAATGCCAAATGCGAGTCCCTCCTCGGCAAAGGAATTTGGGTCGACCGCTACGCCCAATGTGACGCCGGCATTAGAAGAATATTCGGAAAGGACAGAGTAAGAAGCAATCTGCTCATCAAGCGCCACGCTCTCAGGCTTGTCCATCTTGAAATTACCCTCATATCCGTCGGCACAAGAAGCCATAGCCAAGGCGAGTGCGGGGAGAGTGTAAATAAATATCTTTTTCATATTTCACATAAATTGAGGGTTATTTTCTTTCAATACCGAAAGCATAAGCGCCATAGACATTACGGGTGCGGAGCACGAGCGTATCTTTCGACTCAAACTTCATATTCTGTCCGGGAATATCCAAAGTATAGTCAAGATAGATCGCATCGCGGTCCTTGCCACCAAGACTCTTCTTTTCTCCCTTGCTTACGAATTTGCCAGTGCCGGTGACTGTAGCGCCATCGCTTGCAGAAGAGAGTGTGCACGAATTGTCGTCGGCAAAAGTAAGAAGAAGATTATAAGTGTGATCGCCTCCTTGAGCGTCCTTGACAGTGATGGGAAGGGTATCTTCCTTGTAAGCAGAAGTAGAAAGATCTACGACCTCATCATTTTCCACATACTCGGCGTGACGAACCAACTTAGAGCTTGCGCCATCAATGACAGCGTTGTCGACACCACGACGCAGGTATTGGCCATGCCAAGGATTGACATACTTCACTCCATAAAGCATAAAGTTTTTTGGCTGAACCGACCAATGAGCGTCGTTGGTAAGAACCGGATTTTCTTCAGTAGCAGTTCCTGTAATGATTTTGTCAGCACCGGCTACATCTGTCATACGCACGGGAATCACGTAGCAATTTCCTACTGATTTGGGATCAGCGAAGAATTTCTCATTAAAGCGTACTTTCACGCCCCCCATAGTGCTTCCTGAAGGTATGCGTATCTGATTCGATTCGATTGTGTAGTAATCCTCGGGCATCACCTCTACAAGTTGATCTGAGTCCTTGAAGTAGAAACCGTCGACGAGGGTAGGATCCACTACATAGTCGATCACCACATTTTTCTTGTTGGCATAGCCACCACCCCATGTAGCCACGATGTTTGCCTCATGATTATTGTCTGCTGTGAGATCGACAAATTCATCTTCTCCCAGCTCAAGCACACGCATACCATACTGATTGGCAAAATACACTGTCTGGTAGTCGAAATCGGAAAATTCATTGTCTCCGTTCGTACAAGCAGCCAGGAGTGCCAAAGCAGCTATTGATGAAGGAATTAAAAAATTATGTTTCATAATATTATTGCCGTATTAATGCCAGCCTTTGTTCTGCTGGAGATTGCTAAATTTGAGGATTTCCGACTGCGGAATAGGAGGATATGCCATATAATCTTCGTAATCACGAGTTTCGACATCAAAAATCTTATATGTTCCGTCTGCCTGCCATTCGATGCCCTTCACAGTTTCGTTGAGATTGAGTTTCCAACGACGGAGATCCCAGAAACGTGAATTCTCGAAACAAAGCTCGATGCGACGCTCGTTGCGGATAAGCTCCCTCATCTTTTCCTTGGAAGCAGCACACTCCTCAAGATAAAGGTCGCCATCAGCATTGCCTAAGCCTGCACGCTGGCGAATCGCCTTGATCACGTCGTAGGCAGAGAAACCATTTCCGCCATCTGCCTTCGGGCCATAAGCCTCATTTGCAGCCTCTGCATAGTTGAGATAGATCTCTGTATAACGTACGCGGGGATTATAGTGAGCCTTGGTGGTAGCTGAACCTGCAGTGCAGTTCACATCCATACGGAGACGCTTCTTCATATAATATCCTGTGCGTGAGGAACGCTGCTCTACACCGCCAATGCCATCGGTAGTACCTGTCACAGTAGAAATAGTGGCGTTGTCAACGCCTACACGTGTGCTTCCATTGTAGATGATGTAAGCATAGAAGCGCGAATCGCGGTTTGCATAAGGATTTGCTGCATCATAGTCGGCTGCGACACTGATAGGATAGCCACTTGCAGCAGGGAAAGCATCCACAAGGTTCTGCGAGGGATTCATGCGACCGTTGCCGTTGAGGCTCGGAGGAAGATTGTCAGATTCAGTGCCATTGTTATCAGCCACATTCTCACGCCAGATGATCTCATCCGGATTTACACCTTCTTTCAGTGCATCAGCAAATTTTGCGGCATAATATTCATAAGAACCTGCCTGAACACCTGCCACACCGTTGTTTTCCTTCAGAAGGTCGGCAGAAGCCTTGGCGGCATCAGCCCATGAGCCTGTATTGCCAAAGCCGTCGCTGGCAGCAAGCAAAGTGACGCGTGAAAGATAAGCCTGAGCGATACGTCCGCTGACGAGCTGACGGAAGTGAGCTCCCATTGTGCGGTTGTAGATGGCAATATCCTTAGTATATTGAGTGTACTTCGCGGGCACTTCTGCCAAATCTTCATAGTCGAGAGGAAGGATCTCGATAGCCTGATTCAAGTCAGCCTTGATCTTATCTACACAATCCTTGAAAGATGGGCGGACCATAGCGGCATTCATATCATCGTTTGCGCCGAGATAGCTCTCAAGATAAGGCACGCCGAGCAGCTGGCCTGCTGCATCATAGCCGGCATGGGCTTTGAGCAACTGATAGTGAAGGATTGCACGCAAACCGTAAGCCTCGCCTCGCAAACGCACAGAGAGCATCTTGCTACGCTCCGGATCAGCACTCCACTCCACTTCGTCGATTTTAGAAAGGAACTGGTTGATATACTGGATCCCGGTGTAAGCACCGCCCCATTCATTTATGCCAGTCCATGAAGAAGCGGTCCAACCGCCGGTAGCCATAGTACGGAAACCGTCACTGTTTTGGTTCACCACAGCGTTATCGGTAGCATATTCCGTATTATTATAGTAGCCTGAGAGTGAGCTATAGGCTCTTGTAAGGAAACCCATAGCAAAGTCCGGCTCCGTCTCCATCTGGCTAAGATCCTTAAAATTCTGCTTGGCAGGATCCCATAGGTCATCGCAGCTTGTGAAACCAAGCGAAGCAACTGCCAAGAGAGTATATAATATTTTTTTCATACTACTCAAAAATTACATATTAAGTTTGCAACCAATGTAGATAGTGCGGAACTGAGGAGCTCCACCGATGTTTCTTTCCAGGTATGCACGCTCTTTGGAGATAGTGAAGAGATTGTAGGCACCTGCATAGACGCTGATACCGTTGATAAAACTGCTCTTCGGAGTGATATCATAGGTGAGCTGAAGGTTGTCGAGGCGGAAGAAATCTCCCTTGGCGAGCCAGAAAGTAGAATTCTGATAGTTGTTGTCGCCATTCTCAGTGGTCAGACGCGGGAAAGTAGCTGTTTCTGCTGTTTCGGGAGTCCAACGGTTGAGTGCCATTTCAGAGAACTTGCTTGTGCCACGCAGCCAATAGTAGCTGTCGTTCTTGTAGAACTTTGCACCCTGAACGCCCGTACCCGACAGATAAAGAGTGAATTTCTTGTACTGGGCAGTCAAATTGAGACCATAGACATAAGGAGAAGCATTCCACCCCATCTTTCCAAGGTCAATCTGGTCTTTGGAGTCAATTACGTTGTCGCCGTTGATATCCTTATACTTAAGGTCGCCGGGACGTACCGTACCACCGAATGACTGCTTCGGAGAAGAAGCAATCTCAGCCTCAGACTGGAAGAAACCTTCGCAGACATAACCCCAAGAAGCGTCGAGTGCATGACCCTGACGATAGAGGTAGTCTTCTTCCCATACCTCGTCGCGGAGCTTGGCCTTGGAATCAAAGTACATTCCTACGAGACCGAGAGAGAATTTCCAGTCGCCGAATTCCTTATTGATGTTGACAGTATAATCAATGCCGGTACGCTCATCTTTATTGTAATTGATGTAAGGAAGGAAGTTACCAGTACCTGAATTGTAGAACGACGGATAGATTGTACTTGCACCCTGAGTCAGCAGACCGTTGGTAGTCTGGTTAAACCAGTTTGCATTCACGTTGATGAGACCGTTGAAGAGAGTCGCATCGAGACCTACACGGAATTCCTTGCGGGTGATGAAAGAAAGCTCATCGTTGGCTCCACGCTTTGAAGTGGAAGTAGAACCACCGACTGTGCCGTCGGCCCACTGATACCAACCGCTTGATGGCGAGAACTGATAGTCTGCCATGTAGAGATAATACTCATCGCCATTCCAATTGATGTCGATATCCTGATGCAGGTTGGCGAAAGATCCCATTATCTTGAGATTGTCAAGCCATGAGCGGGAACCCTCCATGAAGTTCTCATTTGCAAGATTCCAAGCTATAGAGACCGCCGGCGAGAATGCATTGCGTTTCTTTTCAGGAAGCTTGGATGAGTGCACCACGGTGCCTGTAAGGTCCACATAGTAACGGTGCTTGTAGTTGTAGTTCACCCTCAGGCCGGCATTCAAATTACTTGGGCGATGATAGCCGCCTTCACTTGAGTGTCCGTCGTCAGCAGAGAAATGCTGCTGATAACCCCAGCCAAGGAGAGTGGCATTGACATTGTGTGCATCGTCGAATGAGCGAGTGTAGTCAAACTGAAGGGTTCCCATCATTGTCTGATGATAGGTGGATTGGCCTACATACTCATTTGTAGATGACTTGTCTTCATTGATCTTATTGAGCCCTACGATCATGTCCTGGCCGTTGACATTTGCCCAAGTAGGCTGATAGACTGCATAGGACTGAGCATAAGCTTCAGAATAATGAGCATTGTAGTCTACACTGAAAGCCGCCTTGAAAGAAAGGCCCTTGGTCAAGCTTGAGAGGTCGGCATTCAAGTTGAGGTCGAAGAGGAACTTGCGGTATTTCTGGCGAGTGTAGCCTGCAGCCAAAGCCTCAGAGAATGCATTGTTCTGATTTGAAGTGGTGCCACCGAGCAAGTACTGACCGTCTATAAGGTGAGTACTGGTATTGATATAATCCTGGATGGATGCATTGTTCGGATCCATCATGCTGACAGGCAAGAGTGGAGCGAACCAGTTTGGACGCAAAGAAGAAGCATCGCCCCAGAAGTTTCCACGTCCGCTGTAGTTATCGCTGACTATGATTGCTGCATTGGTAGCAGCGGTGAGCCACTTTGCAATAGTCATGTCGACATTGCCACGGACATTGAAATTGAAAGTATTCGACTTATGGTGCTCACCATATTTGATAAGGTCGTTGGTATAGTCAAGGCCTAAGTTGAGATAATACTTTGTCTTCTCAGTGCCGCCATATACTTCTCCTGTAAGGTCGGTTGTAGTCACGAAGTCGCGGAGATAGTCGGAGGAATAGAAATCCATATCAGAATAGCGGTATGGATTTGTTCCCATGGCAGTATTGTAGATAGTTGAGGGATCATAGAGTGCAGACTTGCCGTCGTTAATGCATGCCTCGTTGTAGAGGTTCATGTAAGTGGCTGCGTCAAGATACTTCGGATAAGCCTTGGGAAGCATTGCCCCTACATTGGCACGGACATCGATGTGCATAGGAGATTCCTGACCTCTCTTTGTAGTGATCAGCACAACGCCTTTTGAGCCCTTGCTGCCGTAGAGAGCCACTGCAGTTGCATCCTTGAGAATGGAGACGCTTTCCACTTCAGAAGCCTTGACAAGAGAAGCATCTCGAGGCACACCATCGACAAGCACGAGAGGACCCTGCCCCCAGATACTTCCATTGTAACCACCCGCATGGGTCATTACTTCGGAGAGCGGGCTATTGTTGGCGTTCTTTTTGCTTATGTCGTTGATATTGACAAATGAGGCGGCAGAAATTACGTCTCTCTTGTCGATCTTTCCGAAAGCAATGTTAACCAGGCTGTCTTGCGACTCAGACTCCGCCCAAGCAGGAGTGATGCTGAGGGCGAGTGCGAGTGCCGTAATGCCTATATGAAATTTAGTGTTCATTGATGATTCATGTAAAAATGTGAGACGTAATAATTACCAACCCGGATTCTGCTCGAATCCTTCGTAGAGGTATGTGTCGTTCTTGTTGGGAAGCGGCAGCCAGTAGTGACGGCTTGTGAAATTACGTTCGCGGAGCACTTCCTCACGAAGGTTGAATACCTTGTTTTCGGTAGAGCCCTGTGTGAAGCCGGGACCGCGGTCAAACTGGAAACCTGTCTTCAGGGTGTATGGGCGCTGGGTGATGAGCATCCAACGACGAAGGTCGTGGAAACGCATTCCTTCGAAAGCGAGCTCTACGGCACGTTCGCGGCGGATCTCGCTGAGGAAGTTCTCCTTGGAATCAGTGAACTTGGAAAGCACATGTGCGACACCTGCCCTATCTCTTACCACATTGATGGCGTCTTCTGCAGTCTTATAATATGTTGGAGCGGACTGCTTCACCCCATATCCGACAGCAGCAGCCTCTGAATAGAGAAGATATACATCTGCCAAGCGCATAAGGGAAAGGATACAAGCCCACTGGTCGCGGACATTACCGTTGTGGCAGCTCTTAAGGCAAAGCTTTGCATTCATCAGGCCAGTGTAGCATCCCTTCTGAGGATTTGCACCCTCGCGGTCGTCTCCGCCGGTGAAAAGCGTAGCTTCTTTGCCTTGGCCTCCTGTTCCGCAGAATTCGCCATCGATCACGTAAGTCTTATAGAAACGCGGGTCGCGGTCACGCCAAGGGTATTCGGGATCATAGCCTGATTGTGAGTCCTTGACAGCAGAATCATCGATAGGATAGCCGTTTGCCATACCGAAATAGTTGGAGTAGTTGGCAGTCGGCCAGCACTTGATGCCTGCACTGATGTGACTCTGCGGACGGAAGTCTGTATTCATATTCCATGACCAACGGCCACCGTAGTCGCGCATATTCTCCTGAAGAATTGTCTCTGTGCCACCGGGGAGAGCCTTGGAGTTGAACACGAGAGTAAGGTCGTTGAACTGGTCGATCGGGAGAAGGGAGTATCTTCCGGTCTCTTCAGTGATCTTAAGGGCCTCACCAAGGGCATCGGCTGCCTGCTTGCAATAAGCCTCGTCGTAGACAGCATAAGCATTATTGCGTTCGTGTGAATCCCAGTTCATCAGCGGGCTACCGGCCCAGAGAAGCACCTTGCCCTTGTATGCAAGAGCCATGATCTTGTTGGCACGCATGTTGTTGTTGCCAAGGGTGGTCTTGCCCGCTGTAGTGTTGTCCCAGTCTACAGGGAGCAAGTCAGCTGCCTTCTGAAGGTCGGCGGCACATTTGTCGGCACATGCCTGCCAGGTTTCCCTTGGGAGAGTGATATTCTCGTCCGGACCGATAGCATAGTCGATATATGGAACTCCACCCCACCATTCCATCACCATATAATGATAGAATGCGCGGAAGAAATAGAGCTGGCCTGCGATAAGATCGCGTTCTTCCTGAGTTGCGTCTACGAGCTGGTCGAGTTTTGAAAGACCGATATTGGCTTTTCTGATTGAATACCAAGCGTTGGCCCAAATGTTAGCCCTATACCGGCGGCGGTTCATCGGATCGTTCCAGTATGTATTTGGATAAGAATAGTAGCAGGTAGTGAATCCCCAGTAGTCGCCGTAGTCAAGGCTGCGGGCGAAAAGACGGGTTTCCTGCGGCTCCCAGTAATCTTCCTCACCGTAATTGAAAGTGGTATGGTATTCGTTGTTCGAAACCACCGGCATACAGTCGTAGAGTTCCTCCACAAAGCCCTGGAAATTGCGGAAGTTCTGATATGGCACCGACTCATCGATATCACTGTTAGGAGCCTTGTCGAGATAATCCGTACAAGAAGTCACCCCTACAGAAGCGGCAGCCAGACCAAGTATTATTAAATATTTAGAAATTTTCATATTTTGAGATTTCATGAATCGTTTGAAAATCATCTTTCCTCTTCAGTTTGAGATCAGAAGCTCAAGTCGATGCCGACGTTGAAACGCTTGAACGAAGGATACACACCGTCGCCGGAGCTGCCTCGTTCGCAGTCGTCGGGCATCTTGGTCCACATGAAGAGGTTGTTGCCGTTGACATAGAGCCTGAGATTCTTGATGCCGGCCTTAGCCATCCATCTGCCTTGGAAATTGTAGGCGATCTCGACGTTCTTCAGTCGCACGTATGAGCCGTCGTAGAGATAGCGTGTGCCATCGGCGCACTCATCGATGGTGGTTCCCCAACGGGGCTGTGGGAGGACAGCGCTGTTGAAAGGAGTCCAGTATTCACCCTCGTCATATGCTACGTGAGCAGTAGAGCGGAAAGTAGGATACTTCACATAGCGCATCACGTTAGAAACACCGTAGAACTGAGCGAAGATGCTCCAACCTTTCCATTCAAAACCTACAGAAGCATTGTAAGTGTTCTGCGGAGTTGTGGAATATCCGTAAGGAGCCTTGTCTTCAGTGTTGATCACACCGTCGCCGTTGAAGTCGATGATGTTGTAGTCGCCGGGGAGCTTGAAGTCGTTGCCGGTGTTCCAGACAGTGCTGCCGAGCACATCGTCCCATGATGTAAGGTTGCCATGGTCAAGGTAGCTTGTCACCTGTCCCCATTCATGACCGGCATATTTCTGATAAGCAGGCTTGAGAGCCGGGTCATCGCGGAATTTCACCTCATTTGTAGCGTGGGTCATACTGAGGTTAGCCCATACGCGCATATCGTTGCCGATCTGCTTGTTGAAGCGGAGCTCAAGCTCGTAGCCGTGGCTGTCCATGCGTCCAAGGTTGGCAGTCGGAGCCTCTGCACCGAAGTATGAGGGGATTGAGCTACGCTGGTCGCCGGTGAGGATGATGTCAGTACGCTTATCCTTGAAGAAGTCGACAGAACCTGCAAACATTCCGCCAAGGAATGAGTAGTCGACACCGATATTCTGCTTCTCAACTGTTTCCCAAGATATGTTCTCGTTGCCGAGACGGGAAATAGTATAGAAGGTGTAGGGAGAGTTCTGCGGATTGATCGTACCCATCTGCACGTTGCCGCCATAGCTGTACTGAGTCTGATAGAGGTGGCGTCCGCCTGCGTGGTCATCACCGACCTTACCTATAGAGGCACGGATCTTGAAAGTGGTGAGCGCATTGTTTGCGGTAGCCCATTCCATGAAAGGCTCGCTTGAGAGCATCCAGCCGATAGACATTGAGGGGAAGAATTCAAAACGCTTCTTCGGACCGAACTTCTCTGAACCGTTGTAAGCACCGTTGAACTCAGCGAAGTAGCGGTAAGCCCAGTTGTATGTCAGACGGAACACCCAGTCTTCACGGTAAACAGGGAATGAACTACCACCTGTGGTCTTTTCACGGCTGAAAAGGGCAAGCGCTGAAACTTCGTTCTGTCCGAACGAGCGGTTATAGTCAAATTGGAATGAGTAGTAGAGTCTTCTGAAAGTCTGGTTTACATCTACCGAACCTGCCTGATAGCCCCAGAGGATCGGGTTGACGGTCACGTCAAGACCTGTCTGCGGGTCCGGAGTCTTTGGATGCTCGCTGCCATCATTCGGATTTACCCAATAGAGCTGACCTTCATGATACTGGTCGTTGATACCACGGTTGGCCTCAAGGAACCTATAGTCAAGAGCCAACTTTGCACGGAAGCTAAGTCCCTTTGTCACGAAATCAAGCTTCTGGACAAAAGCCATGTCACTGTTGATACGTGTGTTGGTAGAAGTCTTGTCGCCGCCTGTGGCAAGGATCCTGACAGAGTTAGGCACATCAGCATCGCGGGGAGCATACCAGCCCCACATTCCATTGGAATATATCGGGCGCATTGCATCAGGAGCAGACTTGTAGGCTGAGCCCCAGTAGGAATTGCCGTCGCCATTGTAGTCCCAAGGGGTCTTCTGGGTCGCGTTCGAACCGAAAAGGTTGACTGTCAGCTCAGTTGTCTTGGTGAGAGTGAAGTCAAGGTTAGAGCGGACATTGATACGGTTGTAGCCGAAACCTGTGGAATATCCACGGCCGTTGTCATACTGTTTGAAGAGGTCACCCTCGTGAGTGAAATCGGCAGCCGCGAAGTATTTCACGAGCTTAGTACCGCCGGAAACCGAAACGGAAGCATTGTAAGACATCGCGCTCTTCTTAAAGAGGGCATCTTCCCAGTCAGTGTTGGGATAGCGGTCCCATTCCTCGGTATTGGCAGGGTGACGGTATTTGTCGATGATGGCCACCGGGGTATAGTTGCCCCAACCCTGAGCGTTGAGGGCCGCCTCACGCTCAATAGAATTATTCAGCAAGTAGAATGTGTCATAGGCATCGAATTTATCGGGAAGTTTTGAAGCGACCTTCGCAGTCATATTGGCTTTGACTGACACAACAGCGTTGCCTTCCTTACCGCGCTTTGTAGTGATAAGGATCACACCATTTGCACCCTTCACACCATACACTGCGGTAGCGGAAGCATCCTTAAGCACTGAGATGCTCTCGATAGAAGAAATATCGACCGACGACATATCGCGTTCGATACCATCCACGAGCACGAGAGGGTCGCTTCCGTTCCATGTGGAAGCTGAACGGATGATGATCTGCGGGTCTTCCTCACCGGGCATACCTGAAGAAGCCATCGTGATTACACCGGGTAGATTACCCGTCAGTGCAGCACCGACACTTGTGACGCCTGTACGTTCGAGCACCTTGCCTGAAGTCTGGGTGATCGCACCCACCACTGAGGCTTTCTTCTGCTGACCGTAGCCGACCACCACGAGTTCTTCAAGTGCAGAGTCAGCTGTCTTCATCTCCACGTTGACAGTAGTCCTTGAGTTTACCCTGACAGTCAGGGTCTCCATGCCGACATAAGTGAAACGCAGTTCGTTTTTCTTAATGTTAGGCACATCAATTTTATAGTTACCGTCGAGGTCAGTGACCGTGCCACCTGGCATACCCACTACCATTACAGTGACGCCGATGAGAGGCTCGCCGGTGTCGTCAATGACAGTTCCCTTCACTGTGTCGGCTCTGGCCGCAAGTGCAGAGGTCATGATGAAGATCAGCAACAAAGCAATGCTATGAAGCAGTCTGTGTTCATTTTTCATCGTTAGATCTTTTTTTGTATTAATGGAAAGTTGTTATAGTTGTCTGGTTGTCTGGTTTTCTGGTTGTCTGGTGGTCGGTCCGGTTTGGGGAGCCGACGGATGAGTGGGGACTAAACCGAGTGCAAAATTATTCAGATAGTGCAATCACCCTTTTACAATATAGGTCAAATGTTTTTTGATTGGTGGCACATCATACCTACGTATATATCCGATGTATTCAAATTTGTAACATCACATATGAGTATCAATGCGTTAAGACATATCATCATTTTCATTGATGTATGATGCAGGAGTGCCCGCATCATCTTTTCCCATAGAGCGATATTCCGTAGGAGTCATGCCTGTGTAGCGCTTAAAGAGAGTGGAAAAATGAGACTGGGCATTGAACCCCAATGAATAAGCCACCTGCGCTATATCCACATCCCCTTGCGAGAGCATCTCGCATGCCTTACGCAATTTCACATTTCTAATATAGTCGCTCGGTGCGACACCGATTATATCCTTCATCCTCCTATGCAGCTGAGATCGGCTCAGTCCGATATAGTCACTGAGCCCGTCGACGTTCATGGATGACTCGGATAGATTATCATTGATGTATCGGTTGATTTTATCCATCAGCTCCTCATCCACCCCCTTTACTTTAGGGGCTGCAATTTTATCAACAGTCTCCTGCGAACCGGAGAATTTGCCTTTCAACTTGCTTCTCGTGGAAAGAAGACCTGAAATCATCCCTTCAAGCTCGTCGATAGTGAATGGCTTTGCCAGATAGCCGTCGGCGCCACTCTTCCACCCCTTGACACGCTGATCGCTTCCGGAAGCTGAGCTGAACAGGATGACCGGGATATGCTGGGTGGCCATATTTGCCTTTATCCTTCGCAGGAAGGCGAAGCCGTCGATTCCATCCATACGGACATCAGTCACAATAAGATCAGGAAGCCTTTCCGACAATTCCTTCAAGGCGCTCTCCGCATCAGGGAATGTAACCACCTTATAAGAAGGGCCAAGGTTCACCTTTATATATTCGCGCAGTTCCTCATCATCATCCACCACCATAATCCTGAAACGATGTCCGGATTTTGTCGGCCTGATGGAATTGGCGGTGCCTGACACCACATCGGGAAGGATGCGACGATTTGCATGAGCTGATTCCGCTTCCTCTCCCGGCTTGACTGCCACAAGAGGAAGAGTAACGGAAAATATACTCCCTTTTACGCCATCTTCGCGGTTTTTAGCAGTAATCTCACCCTTGTGCAGCTCTACAAGCCTCATGCAGAGGTCAAGGCCAATTCCAAATCCGGAAGCATTCCCATGGTGATACTCACGGTTGCGATAGAATCGCTCGAAAAGATGGGAAATCACCTTATTGTCGAGCCCTGTCCCGGTGTCGGTCACCGTCACCGTATATCTTGGAGTCCCAAACGAATCAGTCGTTTTCTTTAGATCCACAGAGATTTCGCCTCCTTCAGGAGTATACTTTATGGCATTTGAGATGAGATTTACGAGTATCTTGTCGAGATTATTACTGTCAACCTTGCCCCAAAGTTCTGACTCACTGCATGAGAAAGAAAGCTTCTGCTTCTTATCTTCCGCCATCGGACGGAACATATCCACAAGTTCACTGACAAATTTTCTTATATCTATGTCAGTAAACACAAGACGCATCTTACCTTTCTCAATCTTACGAAGATCGAGAAGCTGGTCGACGAGATTCAGCACTCGCTGACCGTTGCGGCGTACGGTAAGCAACTGTGAAGTAGTCTCAGGGGAATGATTTTGCTTAAGGAGAGTCTCGACGGGGCTCAGCATAAGAGTGACCGGGGAACGAAGCTCATGCGAGATATCCATAAAGTATCTGATCTTCGCCTCATACAACTCCTCCTCCCTCTTGTTTTTCACTACCTTATATATAAGGCCTGCGATGAACATAAACATCAGCACGTATGCCACATAAGCCATGTTGGATAGATACCAAGGAGCCTTGACATCGAGATTCAGTTCCGTAATCCCAGAACCCATGTCGTTTTCCCAGCCACGCAGTCGCAACACATGATGCCCCGATGCCAACGGAGGTAGATAGATCAAGCTTTCCCCGGGAGATGAAGAGTGCCAGACATCACCCTCCCCATCCAACTGCCATTCATAGCGCAGATCGGAAGAATCACGGAAATCAAAAGTAGACAGCCTGATTGCCAATGAATTGTCCTTATGAGAAAGATATATCTTTTCCGGATGAGTCATAGGACCTTCAATAATGCTGACAGATTCAGCGCCTCTCTTGCCGGTGAGTCGCTTTCCATTGGCATATATACCTGAAACACTGACATTCCCGCCAAATGATGATTGAACTGCTGAGTCCGAATCAAACTTCATAAGCGACTCGAAGTTTCCCATGATGATATTAGAAGGAGCGGCGCCCTTGTCGGAAAAGATATATGAATTGCTCCCTAACCCGGATCTTCCGCCATAGACACTTATCTTTGTGTCAGCACCACGCAGATAAGCGATTCCATTCATAGTGCCTATCCATAATCCACCCTTCCCATCATTTTCAAGAGTACGGACATCATTGTCGGGAAGCCCGTCGAGAACGGTGTATTTCTTAACGACACCTTTTTCCCTCTTGTATTGTATCAATCCCCTGTCGGTAGCGATCATAACACCATCGGCAAAATCGCAGACATCATTGACCACACCTTTGAAAAATGGCTTCTGGTCGATCGGGATCAGGTTATCGGTATCAGGATTATAGCAGGCAATTCCACTGTATCCGCCTATCCATATCCTGCCGTCGGAAGTAGTGGATATCCCGGAATAGTACAGGCATGAGAGCAGATTGCTTCCTGCCACGGGATAAAACCATTTCTCATCGCCATTAGAGGGGTTATACCTGAGCACACCCAATTCACCGAAAGCAGCTATTATGTCGCCGTTTTTGCTTACCGTAGCCACTACTCCGGGATATGGAGCAGACGGGCTCACTACTTTCGACAGGGCAAGCGACACAACGTCGACACTCCATATCCCTTCACGCGCCAGCCCTACAAGCACTTTGCCATCAGAATACCGGCACAGTGAAGTGACCGGCCCACCGTGCGACACCGCCACCTTCCTTACCCTTCCATCTTCATTGATAAAAAGGACTTTCCCGGTTGTGAGCCCGACTACAGCCTCGTCGCCTGCCATACACATACATGTAAGTTCAGCACCACCTTCCTCGCGAAGCACTCCCGCCAGCGACTTCATGACCATAGCGCCATTGCCGGAGGGAGCCATAGCAAGCCCCTTATGGTCGCACCCAAACCATAGATTGCCGGCATGGTCGATAAATAGGCTGCCAATCTTCAATGCAGGGAGCTCAAGAGAAGAGGAGATAAACCTGTCAGCCCTTTTAATATTAGAGGATTTCTGCTCCGCTTGCCACAATCCGTCGCCTGCTGTGGAAATATAGACAACTCCATCTGCAGGATACATATCCGTCACCTTTATTGTCGATTTCCCCTCTAAGCTAAGTGGAGTCACTTTTTTCGATGCGAGGTCGAGACGAAACACCTCATACTGCGAGGAGAGAATCAGGCTGCCGCCATGATCACATACAATATGGGAAACATTACCATCTAATTTTGCAAGATGATCAATACTACAGTCAGGATTAAGACGGCATATGTCGCCGGTTCGTGTAGTGAAAAAGATCTCTTTGTCATCCGTAGCTATCACGCGGCTGATGACGTTATCATCATCATACCTATACTTAAGAGGGGCACACGCTATGTCAGACTCATCATTGCCGATCGATCTTAGATCCAGCGTATAGAGACCGATTCCTGCCACGAGAAAGAGCAACCTTCCGTCAGGAAATTCGGCAATGTCTCTTATATATCCATTAAAAAGCAAACCGGGCAATTTCACAAGGCGGAAAGAATCCGAGGCCTCATCGTAAAGGTTGAGGCCGTCAGCCGTGCCGATCCATACTCGGCCTTGGCTGTCAGAATATAGGGTGACAATCTTATTGTCGCTTATAGAACAGGCATCGAGCTCATTATTCCGGTAAAGGTCGCCATAGTTGCCATCAAAGCGAATTAAGCCGGTGTCTGTGCCCACCCAAAGAAATCCGGAATTGTCGTTGCAGAAAGCTGAATAATGACCTGCCAAGACCTTTCGCTGGTCGTAAAGACGCAGTGAAATGTCGTTGAGAGCCGCCGCATGCGACACTCCCGACAACATCAGCGCAATCAATAAGACCTTGACGACAAAAGATCGCGACACCATTTTTAAAGTAGAGTTCATGGCATTTTGTTTTATAGCACAAAGTTAACCATAAAGCACAACTTTGATTATTTCATTTGTCGCATTATCTTAAATTGTCGTTTGTCGCATTATAATATTTATCTCATATAGATTAGAATTTGTCGCATACTCAAACTAAAGCATTAACAATCAACACTTACAACAACAACATCTTATGACACCCATAATAAAAGGATGGCAATAGAAAAACGCCGTTCCATCAACCTTGGGAATACACCCTATGATGGAACGGCGCTGTCTACCGTCGCAAAATTATCGACGTTTTATTACTTCTTGAAGAGGCGCAGCAGCTCCCCTATCCAAAGAACGATGGATGTGCTGCCGATGATGATGAGCCAGTCTTCGATGCGCAGGGGAGTGACATTGAAAAATTCACCCCCTATGCTGACGATGGCTATCTGCCCTATGAGTATCGCCACGGCAATCAACACGAAGCCACTCGCCCCCTTGAAATGGAATGCACTGCGACCCGTCTGGAATGCCCGCGCATTAAACATATTCCAAAACTGCAGGAACACGAAGATGGTGAAGAACATCGACAGCTCATACGCAGTCAGAGTCGCTCCGGATCCGGGAGTCTGCTGGATGAACGAGAAAATCTCCGTCATTGAGTTGACCGAATAGTGCTCAAAGATATACAGGATGCCAAGGAGGACAAGGAAGAAGATACCCCCGACACCAATGATCGAGCGCCACATGGGGCGGTTGATGATGAAAGCCTCGCGCGAACGTGGCTTCTCTTTCATCACGCTTGCCGAAGGGGGCAGCGAAGCGAGCGCCATGGCCGCAAACGTGTCCATAATCAGGTTGACCCAAAGCATCTGAGTCACTGTCAGCGGTGACTCCGTGCCCATAAACGCACCGGCAAGCACAATAAAGCATGCCGCCACATTGACCGTCATCTGGAAAAGTATGAAGCGCTGTATATTCTGATACAGCGACCGGCCCCACATCACGGCTCGCCCAATTGATGAGAATGAATTGTCGACGATGGTGATGTCTGAAGCCTCCTTGGCAACAGATGTGCCGTCGCCCATCGAAAGACCTACGTGAGCAGCCTTGAGGGCCGGTGCATCATTTGTGCCGTCGCCCGTCACAGCCACCACCTCGTTGTTGCCCTGCAGAGTCTCCACCAGACGTTTCTTGTCCATCGGTCGAGCACGGGCGATGATCTTCAAGTCGCCTACCCGCTCCTTGAGCTCTTCATCAGAGAGTGCCTCAAATTCTACTCCGGTGATTATGTTGCGGTCGGTGTCTACTGAGTCGTCCCATATGCCTACCTGTCGCCCGATTTCCTTGGCAGTGCCCGGGGTGTCACCGGTGACGATCTTCACCTTTATGCCGGCATCCGTGACTTCGCGCACTGCATCAGGCACATCAGCACGAACAGGGTCGGAGATAGCTACAATTCCGAGGAAGGTCAGGCCCTCGGCTGCAACCTTGCCATCCTTGATGGTGGCATCGCCATCGTTGACTTCCTGATAAGCGAACCCGAGCGTACGCATTGCCATATTCTGGTATTCGAGAAGCTGGGCATCAATCTCAGCCTTTGTCACTCCGGAGGTGTCCTTGCACATTCCGAATACAATCTCGGGAGCACCCTTCACATAAAGGATGTTCTTGCCGGTGGATGACTTCACCACTGTAGCCATATACTTACGCTCGGTAGTGAATGGGAGCTCCTCAATGCGGGTAGCCTTTGCGCGCAGAGCGGCATAGTCAGCACCGCGCTCTGTGAGCCAAAGAAGAAGCGCGCCTTCGGTAGGATTGCCAAGCACTTGCGGACGTTCACCTGCCAGGTCAAGCTGGGCGGTTGAGTTGACGGCAATTCCCTCATATAGAACTTCATCAGATGGATTACCAAAGAAATTTGTCTTGTAGATCTGCATCTGGTTTTGGGTCAAGGTGCCGGTCTTGTCGGTGCATATCACTGTAGTGGCACCCATCGTCTCGCAGGCATGCATCTTGCGCACGAGGTTGTTGGTCTTGAGCATACGTCGCATTGAATATGCAAGCGAGAGGGTGACAGCCATCGGCAACCCTTCAGGCACTGCAACCACAACGAGAGTGACGGCAATCATCAGCGTCTGCAGCAGATATGCGATGAAGTCGACCCATTCGAATGAATTGCTTACAAAATACATTATTATGCGCCCCACCACGATCAGGGCTGCAAATGCATAGGAAATCTTGGTGATAAGGTCGCCAAGGCCATCAAGCTGCTCGTTGAGCGGGGTCTTGACGCTGTCGTCGATCTGTGCAGCCTCAAACACCTTGCCGTTTTCAGTCTTGTCGCCTACGGCCAGCACGCGCATCACTCCGTGCCCCTCCATGATCTTTGTGCCACGCATCACGTGGTTGCTCGGGAAGGTGGCATCAGGGTCAAACTGGCTGCGGTCCGTGGTCTTGTGGCACATTGGTTCGCCTGTGAGTGTTGACTCGTCGATGTTGAGCGACACAGCCTCAAGAAGCTCACCGTCGGCGGGGACTTCCTCGCCGGTATTGAGGATCACGGTGTCGCCTACCACCACGTCTTTCTTCGGTATCTGCATCGCGTTGCCGTTGCGGATCACCTGCACGGGTTCGTCGTCGTTCACCTGATTGAGGAGTGCAAACTCCTTGTCGGCTTTCAACTCAAAGTAGAAAGCAAGCCCTGTGGCGAGGAGGATGGCGATGAAGATGCCAACCGGCTCAAAGAATACCTCCGGACCTTTCCCGAGACCCCAGTATTCATAGCAGGATATGCCCACTGACAAGGCACCTGCAATCATAAGGATAATGATCAGCGGATCGCTGAATTTTTCGAGGAATCGCTTCCAGAGCGGTTCCTTTACGGCGGGAGTCAGTATGTTGACTCCATGCGTGGCACGGCTTTCCTCCACTTGCTTATCAGTCAAGCCGGCGTAACGATGTTTTTCTGCCATGATTGTTTAGTTTTCGTCGTTTTCGTCGTTGTCAGCGTGCCGTCGCGTATCGGTTAAAAACGATGACAACGACGAAAACGATGACAACTACTAAATTTTTTGCAAAGATAGTGAAAATTTAGGAGAATTATAAGACTTACGCCTTATAAAGGCTATACAAATCGGAGTTTTGAAGTGGAATGACGTCGTCTCCTTTCAGCGATGCAACGAAGATGAGCCCCGGCTCCACATGGACGGCGAATGATCCGTCGGCATCCTTGGTGACTGTGTAGTCGGCAGGATTATAGAGGGCATCCAGGCGGGAGATGGAGCGACGCAGACAAGCGATTATCGGACGCCGGATCTCCGGCTGCGTGAGATCCGGGGCCGTCTCTTTCTCACCTCCGAACATCTCATATATTGCAGCATAACGCCGCTGGAATTTATTCATCCGACGCTCGAAGTGCTTGAGTTCTGCCGATGTGCGGGGGCGGTTGAAATTGATGCCGGAGCTGCCATAGCAGAGCATCAGGGCATAGAGAGCCTTCTCGCGACGGTGCATGCCTGTGGCTTTCTCGTCGATATCCGGGAAGAAAATCTCCTCTTTATAAGGATCTATCACAATCGAACTGCGTATGTTGCGGCGCACAAGGAAGATGTCGAGCAGCTGCTTGTAGAAACCATGGAAATGGAATTGATTGTCGCGCTCCTCGGAGGTGTTGACCACGAAGACGTCGCTGCTGAGCATATCCGTAAACTCATCCACAAATTTCTGCACCGTTGAGAGAATATCTTCGTCGACCTCTATCTTTAGATAGTTGGCGTAGCGCGCCTCCCCCACGAAGCTGTTGCCAATTTTGATTAGAATTGAAGGGGATGTGTTGCGCAGACCGGTGAATCCGCACTTGTTGCAGAGAAGATCCTTGCAATAGATGTCGGTCGTCATTCCCAAGAGGGCATTGTAAGCCTTGTCGATACCGCCCTCGCTGATTGAAGGGGCAAGAAATGCAAGGATACTGCGGAAAAGCTCGGGGTCAGTGCTGCTATAGTGGTCGATGATTTTGGGGATATACACAAAATGCAGCCCTGCCAGCTGGAATTCCTTGAATATGGATCGGTAGCCGGAGCGGATGGCATCATTGGTGAGAGGATCATATTCATTTTCCACATATATTGCAGTAGCTATATCTATGTCGAAGCTTGCGCGCGGAAGAGAATACACATCGCCTGTGAAGCTTCCTTCAGGGCTGAACATTATGGAAAGGGCTATCATGAGGAGAGCTTCGGAATGCGCGCAAAATCCGTCGCTGACAGTCATGGCTCGGCAGTCGCCGAGAAGGTCCTCCCCGAGTCCACGGTCGCCGGAAGCCCGGATGGCGGCAATCGCATCCGCAAACGAGATGTCACGTGCGGCAACACGGATGTCGCGGTCAATTTCGTATTTGTTGCATACGTTGCGCCAATATTCCATCTCGCTGGTGTCGACAATGCGGTCGGCCTTGATGAGGTCGGCAAAGATACGTGCTATTGCGATTTTTTCTTGACGGGTCATAGTGTTGTTAGTTTTTGACTAATTGGACTACAATTAGCCGGCCGCCGTCGGCTCCGGAGAGCAGAATCTTGCGCCCTTCAGTGAGCTCTACGTAGTCGCCGGGCTTTATGTGGAGTTTGTCCGGACCGGTGACGTCCCACATGTCGGGGAGCCGACGGTTTATCAAAATCCATTTTCCATGGTGGAAATGAAAGTCACCTACAGGTTTCTTATCCTCGGGCTTGATGCGTTCGTTGGGTGTCACGAATCGGTTGGCGTGCCACATATAGAGCGACTGCTTGTCGTAGACCATCAGCCTGTAGTTTTCCGGGAGGAATTTTCCTTTTGAGGGGGAATAATATAGGTTCAAGACCGGGAGCTGGCCATGATATTCGGTGCCGCAGAAGGGGCATTTCGGTTTCTTCGAATTGTCAAATACAAACCAATGTGCCTCGCAGTCAGGATTTTGGCAAGGTTGCATAAGGTCGGTGGTCTTGACAAGGGCGGTCTCCCATTCATCGGCAGTCGGACGCTTCGAAGGGTCGTGAAGTCCGTCGATGAAGGCTCGGTCAAAGAGTTCCTTGAGATATGGCCCGCATATGGTATATGGAAGCTTGTCGACATCTCCCTGCGGCAACTCAGCCTTCTGCATGTTCTGCACCTTGGGGCGGTTGCTCTTGTCGGTAGGATGCTCTATGAATAGAGCCTTCTCACCCATAGAGAGTTCCTCGTCTTTGGCTGCGTCAAGGTCGTGGACCTTTCCACCGCGCAGGGGATGGCGGTAGAGAAGATACATATATATAAGCACTGCCAGTGCGTGGCGGTCGGTCTGGATGCTCGGGAGCTTCTTGGCAGGATCCCCTATGGGAAGGGAACGCGTCTGCAACACCTCGGGAGCTATAAAATCAGGAGTACCCACCACATCGGGTGGGTATTTGCCGGGCACTACAAGCCCATCGCAGTCTATTACAGCAGCTTTCCCGGTCTCAGGATCAACGAGGACATTCTTATACGACAGATCGGAATGGGCAAGTCCGGCGGCGTGGAGTCGACGCACCGCACGGGCTATCTGCAGGCACATATGGTAGTGGCTGAGCCATGTTCCTTTTTGGGCAGGTGTCAGGAATTTGTTGCGGAGTTTGGCGGAGGCAAACCATTTGCCATCTTTCTCCTTTCCCTTGAACATACCGTCTTTGAAAAAGAAATGCTTCTGATAGGCAGGACAGACAATACCCAACCTTCCGTTCCACTCCACAAGTTTTGTAGGCCAGCAGAAGAGGCTTTCCCAGTAGTCGCCCCCGATTTGCCCAAAGATTTTGTCGCGGTATTTACCCACTATGTTGTTCAGGCGGTCTTTGGCATTGGCATCTTGTGGCTCGCGGAAGAAACCCACCACATAGCTCTTGTCAGGGCTGAAATAGACATCTTTCATCGCGCCTGAGCCGATCACTTCGTCGACGAATTCCACCGTGGAGCCATCTGATGCTGTAAGCTTTATTGTTTTTGCCATAATTTGGAATTTCTGATTTTGGATTCCTCATGATTGTTCTTTCAACAACCGACTCAATAAACCATTGCGATAGTGCGGTCATCGTGGTTGCCGGGACTCCAGAAGTCGAGCCAATCCAGCAATTGGCAGGCGGCTGCCCGGTTGTCGTCAGTCAGTTCGACATCAGCAGTTATTGAGTCCCAGAGCGCATCCCATTTCTCCTTGCGGGCAAGGTTGGCGTCGGTCTCGAAGAATGGGTCGCTGATGCCGTCGGTCATAAGCATCAAGGCTGTGAAGTCGGGCACAATCGACATACGGATGCGCGTACGGTCGCGGAAAATAGATTCCATTGTCAGGAAGCGGGTCTGTCCGGCAAATTCACCCCCGTCGGGTTCGTTGAGCAGGCGCACTGCGTCGGCATTTTTGTCGTAGATAGCGATTGCGCCATCGCCGACTCCGAAGGAAGCGATAAACCACCCGAAACTGAATTTCCGGCAGATAGCCAGCAAAAGCGTAGTGGAGAAATCTTTCAACACAGCAGACTCGCATTCATCCTTTCGCCTGCAGATAGCCCGGTATGCCTCTGTGGCTCCCTTAAAGAGCGCCTCATGCACTTTTTCCACCACAGGCTGCAATGCCTCATTGCTTCTCACAGCTGCATACTTGCCTACGGCTTCCTCCAATAGATGCCCCCGCTCCGCAAGATACGTCTTGCAATACTCTTCTGCTACAGTGCAGGCAATCCGCGACCCCTCCCTCGAGTATTTTGCCGATCCTGCCCCGTCGGCTACCGCGAGCACATACCATCCATTCTGCGGATTGAAGCTGACGCGGAAGTCATCGTCGCGCGGCTTTCCATCCTGGGCATGGCTGCGCCCTCGCTTGCTGGCAGCCACAATGTCTTTCTGCGGCTTCCCATCGAATTCCTTTACACAGACATAGTCGCAGTCCTCGTCAGCCTTCGGGAACTGGATATCGGCAGGGACCGGCCTTGCCACCCAAAGACTTCTGGGGTCAGGATTGAAGGCAATCGGGATTGGAAGTTCGGAGAGGGGTTCACCATCCACAGTGCGGTAGCGGAGCGTGAGGGTAAAGTCGCCGCTCTTCGCCGGGATCCCCTTGAGGGAACATAAGCCATCGTCTGATACACTGAATTCGATGCCGAGCTCGTCTGCACCAAGAAGCGCTATGCCGGAAATGCGGTCAGCAGGAAGCTGAAACGATGTCTCGTATTCCTTGTTCATCGTCCCGTTTGGCAGTCGTATGCCAAGTGCTTTTATATCGTTTTCGATTATATTGCGTCTGTTCATGCGATCTTCTTTAAATTCTGACCAATGCGAGTCAATGATCCACTTAATAAATGGTTCCCGGTCTGCATCAGGGATGCCTGCGTCTCGAACCAATCGGTCAAGAAGGGGGTCATTAGTAATCTGTCGGCGAGAGTTATGTCTTTGTTGTCTGTTCACTGTATTTTGATTTTAAGCCTTAACAATTTTAAGCCTTGACGATAGCATCCGGTTGGAAAGTGCCGGGAGAAAGATAAATCTTGCCGGGTCCTGTCACTCGCAGCATGCTCAGTCCTTCCCCGCCAAGCAGGTTGCCGAGCGACCAGTTGGAAGACAATTGACCCTCCGACATATATTGCATTGCTATGATATGGTCTTCGTCAACCTCTATGGTTTCACCGGGTGGGAGACTGATGGTGATGGGAGTTCCTTTTGTGTCGAGGAAGACGGTAGCCCGTCCGGAAATCTTCTGGAGCAGGAGTCCCATTCCACCTACAAGTCCGGCAATGGAGAGCTTGGTTGTGACATCGACCTTTGCACTCGAGCCTACATAGACACCTCTGTGGCAGATGAGCGACTCCCCTTCAAGCCTGACAGGGAGAAGACCGAAACGACTGCCTATGACCGCCTTGCGTGGCTGGCGGCTTACGTTGTAAAGTCGCAGTATGAAGAGCGATTCCCCGGAGAGCTTCGCCCCGAGTATTCTGCCGAGGCCAGACCCGTTGAAGCTAAGGTCTTTTTCTATCCCGGCCTCAAGATATATAAGAGCACCTTTCTCGGCAAAAAAGTTCTCGCCCGGCTCAAGCGTCACCTCAAGGTGCTGCACAAATTGTCCTACAAGTTTACAGTTCATAGTTGAAAGTCTTAAGACTTAAATTACAATATTGACTTCCGGCGGTGGGGGCGGGAGCTCGAGGTCGGGGGTAGCGCCGATTGAGCGGTTGCCGATGCCTATGGAGTCAGATACCCATTTGAAGAAGGAGCGGAAGGCTGTGCTGTCGACGGTGTCGAGAGAATAGACATCGTCGGTGAGCTCTTTCAGAGGTTCCGTCTTTGCGCTCATACCGGCCGCACAGGCTATGATCGCTGCAAATTTCCTCCGTTTAATCTCAGGGATCATCTCGCGGTAGAGCTGTATGTCGGAAGGTTTGCCGTCGGTCATAAGGAAGAGTATGGGCATCCAATCCCCTTTCCGGTCAGGAGTGCTGCGTATCACTTCAGAATCAATACGATCGCAAAGCAACTTTAGGGCAAGCCCCGTATGTGTTGGTCCGCTTTCAGGAGTGGTGATCTCCGGAAGCTGCAGTTCGTCGAGGGGTGTAAGCGGGAGTATTTGTTTCACCTCCTTGTCGAAGGTGATGATGCTTATGCTGACCGACTCGAGGGCAAACGGATCCTGGCGGAGACTCGAGAGCATCGTCTCGAGTCCCACCTTTACAGATTCGATCGGTTCACCGCGCATCGACCCTGATGTGTCGATAAGCAGATATACGGGTAATCTTCTCATACTACGATATTCACTTCCGGCGGTGGCGGTGGCAGCTCGCTGAGGCCTGTCGGTTCACCCATTCCATCGTCTACCTTCATTGAGCTTGTGCTGACGGATGCGGATACCCATTTGAAGAATGCCTTGATGGTTGCGCTGTCGGCAGTGTCGAGTTGCACCACGCATTCGGTGATCTTCTTAAGCGTGTCGGTATTGGCACCGCTTCCGGCTGCGCATGCCACCACCATACCCCACTTCCCTTTCTTGAAGTCGGCGATACCTTTGTTGAGGTCGTCCGTTGGTTCGCCGTCAGTCATGATGAAGACGAGTGGTTTCCAGTCACCTTTCTTTTCCATGGTGGTCTTGGTCACTTCTTGGTCAGCTTTTCTGGTGAGCAGTGACAGGGCTTCGCCAAGGGCTGTGCAACCGGATGCCGTAAGGTTTGGCTGCTGGAATGCAGCAAGTTCTGTAAGAGGAGTCACCTGCTGCGCGGTGCTGTCGAAGGTTATGATACTGAGGTATGCCGTCTCAAGGGCATATGGGTCTTGGCGCAGGGTCGAGACGAGCACCTGTACGCCATTCTTGACTGCCTCGATGGGCTCGCCAAACATGGAGCCGGACGTATCGAGCAGGAGATATACTGGTAATCTTCGCATGATTGTAATCTTAATTGTGAGTTATTGGGGGTCATTCATGATGTATCTTGATTTAACATGATACATCATGATAAATCATAAATAGGATTTACTTCGCATAATGCAGCATGATTCGCTTGATGGTCTCGCAGATGTTGCGGTCGGGGAAGGCATCGCCGATGGCGGAGAATTTCCATTCGCCGTTGCGGCGGTAGAGCTTACCCATGATGAGCGCCGTCATACCTCGGTATTGGGGTTCGGCAGCTACATCATACGATGCAAACACTTCCTTCACCTTTGTCGGAGTACCCTCATACATGCGGATGGATGCGTAAGGTATCTGGGAGAAGTCTTCCTTTCCGCAGTTGTTGAGGAAGAAGAATATCTGCTGCACATTGGGGTTCACACGGTTTAGGTCGACTGTAATGATCTCGTTGTCAAGACCGTCGTCGCCTGCCTGGTCACCCTTCAGGTCGTCGCCGCTATGGTGGAGGGCATAGTCGTTGGAGTCTACTTTCCCTGCCGGCATCCCGTAGCGTGAGAGGAATTCCATTCGGTAGAGGGGTGAATATATGTGGTCGACGAGGTTGCCGTTGGCATCTGTCATCAAGCATGAGAGATCGAGGTCAACGTCCTCGACGGTTCTGCCAAGACCAAGGAAACCACTCTTCACGATGGCACCCCAGTTGCATCCTACGCAGAATTGAGTGAGTTTTGAGCCATTCCCCTTTTCGAGGTTGATGCGCTGGCCCTTTTCAAGTCTGATCATGATTACTGTATTTTAGTCTTAAGTCTTAGGTCTTAAGTCTTATTGAACATATTTGTCTACGAAGAATTGGAGTCCACCCTTGTAGCCATTGCCCATAGCTTCGAATTTCCACTGGCCGTTGCGTTTGTATAGGCGGCCGAACTCTACGGCTGTCTCTATTGAGAAGTCTTCGTCAAGGTCATACTTGGCGATCTCCTCGTTGGTGAGGGCGTTGTAGATGCGGATGTAAGAGTTGTGCACCTGCCCGAAGTTCTGGCGGCGTGCGTCAGCTTCGTGGATGGTGACTGTGAAGATGATCTCGTTGATGCGGGGATCCACCTTTGAGAGGTCTACCGTGATAGTTTCGTCGTCGCCGCCGTCGCTGTTGCCGCCGGTGCGGTCGTCGCCTGAGGAGGCTACGGCATGGTCGGGCGATTCAGGGTTGTTGTAGAATACGAAGAACTCATCGAGGGGGAGTTTCTTGTTTTCGCCGAGCATGAAAGCTGATGCGTCGAGGTCGAAGTCAAAACCTGTGCTTGTGTTGGGGTCCCAGCCGAGACCTACGCCTACCTTTTCAAGACCGATCTCAATTCGCTGTCCTTTTTGAAGATTAATTGCCATATCCTTGTCAGTATTAATGGTTATTTGATTTTCTATAGTGCAAAGATATGGAATATTTCAGTAAAAGCAATAAAAATTGAAATATTTCAGCAAAAAATATGTATTTTTAGGCGATTTTGGTTGCAATGTTGCAATGAATGGCAGACGCACGAGCCGTGCGTCCCTACGAGGACTTGAGGAGTGGCTGAAGATGTAGGGATGTCGATTTTGTGACAGCTTTTTGTCGGATTTGTGCAGTCCCCTATAGATTGGCTTTGCTATCTTTGCATTCCAACAAACATAAACGGAAAACGAAAAACGAAAATGCAATACAGAGAAATCGGGCGCACCGGGATGAAGGTGTCGCAACTTAGCTTCGGGGCTTCTTCACTCGGAGGCGTATTCAGGGATATCGATGAGGGGAAAGCCATCGAGGCTGTGTATGCCGCCATCGAGGGGGGTATAAACTTCATCGATGTGTCCCCCTACTACGGCCACTACAAGGCGGAGACCGTGCTCGGCAAAGCCTTGCGCGGCATAGGGCGCGATAAGTATTATCTATCCACCAAAGTAGGACGCTACGGCAAGGATGGCGTCAACACATGGGATTATTCCGGACGTCGTGCTCAGGAAAGTGTCTCGGAGAGCATGGAGCGCCTCGGCATCGACTACATCGACCTTATAAATGTACACGACATAGAGTTTGCCGACCTCAATCAAGTGGTAGGTGAAACGCTCCCGGCACTCGTGGAGCTGAGGGAAAAAGGTATCGTTGGGCATGTAGGCATCACAGACCTTCAGCTCGAAAACCTGAAATGGGTGATCGAGCATTCCGAGCCGGGGACTGTGGAGAGCGTGCTCAATTTCTGCCATTATTGTCTTAACGACGATAAGCTCGTCGATTTCCTTCCCTTCTTCGAGGAGAGGGGGATCGGTGTAATCAATGCCTCTCCCCTCTCGATGGGATTACTGTCAAACCGTGGGGTACCTGACTGGCATCCCGCCCCGAAACCACTCGTGGAGGCATGCCGCAAGGCAGCGGAATACTGCAATGAGGTAGGCTATCCTATCGAAAAACTTGCGATGCAATACTCCGTAGACAATCCCCGGATCGCCTCCACCCTCTTCAGCTCCGCAAACCCCGACAACGTGCGCCGCAACCTCGCCTATATAAAGGAACCCGCGCCCGCCGACCTCGTCGCAAAAGTCCGCGACATCATCGGTGAGCAACAACGCGTCAGCTGGCGCAACTCCTGACAACGTTGAAAACGATGACAACGACGAAAACGACGAAAACAATGACAACGATAATCGACTCACACGCGCATCTGTGGCTGCAGCAGTATGCGGAGCTGCCGGATGGCGGCAGGGTAAGGCAGCTTGCCAACGGACGCGCTGACTTTTTCGGGGAGGAGCGTCAGATGCTTCCTCCGTTTATGATCGACGGGCGCAACAGTGCCGAGGTGTTCCTCTCCAACATGGACTACGCTCAGGTGAGCGCTGCCGTGATAACACAGGAATTCATCGACGGCAACCAGAATGCATATCTTGAGGATGTGCAGCAGCGTTTCCCCGACCGTTTTCTCTGCTGCGGCATGTGCCACTACCTTCGCCCCGGTTTCCTCAGCGAGGCAGAGCACCTCATAGAGCGGGGCTTCAGTGCCATCGCCATCCCCGCACATCGGCTTCCGCTCGAAGGGGAGCAGAGGGTATGGCTCAATTCCGGAGAGATGCTCGAGATGTTCCGCCTCATGGAGCGGAAAGGGATCATCCTCTCCATCACTCTTGCGCCCGGCACCCTTCAGGTGAAGGAGATGGAGGATGTGATCGCAGCGTGCCCAAATCTTAAGATAGCCATCGGGCATTTCGGGATGGTGACATGTCCCGGCTGGCAGGAGCAGATAAAACTGGCACGTCACCCGAATGTCATGATCGAGTCCGGGGGCATCACATGGCTCTTCAACTCGGAGTTCTATCCTTTCGAAGGAGCCATAGACGCGATAAAGGAGGCGGCAGACTTGGTGGGTATCGACAAACTAATGTGGGGCAGCGACTACCCCCGCACCATCACCGCCATCACCTACCGCATGAGCTACGACTTCGTCTTGAAGACCGATCGCCTGACCGATGCCGAAAAACGCGCCTTCCTCGGCGAAAATGCATGCCGCTTCTATGGCTTCGGCTCCCTCCCCGACCTCCCCTACATCAAGAATATGTCGGAGTGAAAAATATTCACAAATTCATGATATATCATGATGCATCATGATACAACATGATATATCCTGAAAAAAACACAAAAAACATGAAAACCATTCAAATAGAAGATAAAGAAAAAATCAGCATCATCGAAACCGAGATGCCGGCTATGGCACCGAATGAGGTGCTTTTGAAGATAGGATATGTCGGATTCTGCGGATCTGACCTGAATACATATCTTGGCAAAAACCAGCTTGCCATCTCCCCGGTGGTGCCGGGTCATGAGATTGGAGCCATCGTTGAGGAAATCGGCAGCGACGTACCCAAAGGGCTATTCCACAAGGGGATGCACGTCACCGTCAACCCCTATACGGCTTGCGGCAAGTGTCCCTCTTGTCGTCGCCGTCGCCCGAACACTTGCCGCGACAACCAGACCCTCGGCGTGCAACGCCATGGCGCGATGCAGGAGTATATCGCCGTGCCCTGGGAGAAGGTAGTGGAGGCTGACGGACTCAGCGTGAAAGAATGTGCGCTCATCGAGCCGATGAGCGTCGGGTTCCATGCTGTGGCTCGCGGTGAGGTGACGGATATCGACACTGTGATGGTGATAGGATGCGGCATGATAGGCTTGGGAGCCATCGTGCGTGCCGCGCTACGCGGGGCTCGCGTGATAGCAGTAGACATTGACGAGAAGAAACTGGAACTTGCCAAGCACTTGGGCGCAACCTACGGTCTTAATTCCACGAAAGAGGATTTCCACGACAAGCTGATGGAGATCACCGGTGGGGATGGCCCGGACGTTGTGATAGAGGCAGTCGGATCGCCGTTTACCTACAATCTTGCCGTTGGCGAGGTGTCATTTGCAGGGCGCGTGGTATGCATCGGTTATTCCCCGGCTCCGGTCACCTTCCAGACCAAGCTCTTCGTGCAGAAGGAGCTCGACATACGCGGGTCGCGCAATGCGCTGCCTGAGGATTTCAAGGCAGTGAAGGAATACATGAAGCGAGGTACTTGCCCCGTCGACTCACTCGTATCCGCCATCGTCATGCCGGAGCAGGCCGCCGAGACACTCGCCTACTGGGATACGCATCGCGGCGAAGTATTCCGCATACTCGTCGAATTTTAGCAGAATGACGCGCGATGACGCGCACGGAGTGCGCTATCCACATTCGCCGACCCAGCGTGGATAGCATGCTCCGCATGCGTCAGCGCGCGAAATACGAAAAAGTTGTAGATGTCGGAGAAATTGATTTACTTTGCATCATGAAGAGCAATATTCTGATGCTAAATGTCGGGCATGCGGTGCATGAGGGCGACTGGAATTTCAAAGATATCTCAAGTCCGTTCACTCGTATCTATTATGTGACGGAGGGTACGGCGACGGTGACGGTCGGCGACCGGGAGCACGTGCTCACACCCGGCAACATGTATATCATCCCGGCCTTCACGCAGCATACGGATGCCTGCGACGGACGTTTCTGCCACTATTACGTGCATATATATGAGGATGTGGCTACGGGCGAGAGCCTTATCGACAAATATGACTTCCCGTTCGGAATAGCCGGACTCCCGCTCGACCTGACCCTCTTCAAGGCACTCTGCGACCACAACACCACCATGGCGCTGAAGGCTCCCGACCCCCGTATCTACGACAACAAGAACTCGCTCATCGACTGCGTGCGCCTCAACCGGGAGCGTCCCGTCTGGGACCGTCTGGAGTCGATGGGGATCATCTATCAGCTGTTGGGGAGGTTTGTGAAGGAGGCTACACCGAAGTATGTGGCTACCGACCCCCGCATCCGGGAAGCCGTCGGGAAGATCAACATGGGTGTGGATGAGAACTTGCGGATCGACGACCTGGCAAAGGGGGTGCATATGACGCCCGACCATTTCATCCGCTTGTTTAAGAAGGAGATCGGTTGCACTCCGGCGCAGTTTGTGATAGAGCGCAAGATGATGCAGGCGATGCTGATGTTGGCGTCTGAGCCTCTGATGATAAAGGAGGTGGCGTATTCGTTGGGGTATGACAATATTTCATATTTTACGCGGTTGTTTCGGCGGCATACGGGGATTACCCCACGCCTCTATCGCGAGAGCTTCAACAGTTGAGTGCAGATGCGGCCGGGATGCAATATACTTGGCGATATAAACGTTAGAAAAATGCATCAATCAGCTAAAAACACTGAGCATTATGAAAAAATACCTCACCATCCTCGCTGTCCTCATCTCCGCCCTCACCGCTTCTGCACAAAATGGCGAATCGGCGTGGGGAATACGTGCTGCCTTTGACATAAACGTACCCTCCAAGCTTGGAGGGCGCCTCAACGACGAGAAACTCGACCTTTTCCGCACAGGTTTCGGAGGCACTCTAGGAGCCGTATACACCCACTATTTCAACGACTATATCTTTCTCGAGCCGGGAGCCTCTCTCTATTACGACACTTATTCCTTCAAAGACCTCATTATCATGGATGAGTCGGCTGGTATTGGGGAGACTGACCCATCGCTTTATAAGGTGGGTGTGCGTATACCGTTGATGATTGGTTATTCATATTATTTTCTTGAAAGCTTGCCGATGCGATTCTTTACGGGACCGGAACTAAGCTATGCTTTTGCAGGAAATGTGCGTATAAAAAACAAGCAACTGTTGGGCGATGACTTTGACCTGAGTCTTTTCGGGAAAAACGGTTTTATGAATCGTGTGGACTTTGCATGGAAAATAGGGATTGGTTTTGAGACAAGTATTGCCACTATTTGTATTGATGCCGCCTTCGGTCTCACGGACCAATACAAAGACCATCTGACACTTCACGAAAATCGCCTTTCCATCTCCCTCACCCATTATTTTTAATAGAGCGGCTCCCGGACGTTTTCCAGCTGCCATCTAAGTAGTAAGCGCACTACGTGCGCGGGGACGAGGGTGTTGCAGAACTATATTCTCCGCATCTTGTAGGGACGCACGGCTCGTGCGTCCGTTTTTATATTGTTGATTACCAATCTAATTGCATAGAGGACGCACGAGCCGTGCGTCCCTACATCAGAATATTGGCCCATTTTGCAACACCCTCTTACTACTTAGTTTGACGCTGGGGGGAGGCTGGGAAGCCTCCTTCCCATAGTTTGACGTGGGAGGGACGCGCACGGAGTGCGCTTGCTACTAAGATTGACTATGTGGGAGGCTGGGAAGTCTCCTTCCCATAGGGTGGAGGCACGGGGCGTGCGTCCTATCGTCGATATCCATAGCGAAACCGGATGCGGGATAGAATATCTTAAAATTCAATGGATTATTTTTGATTTTGGGGCAACGCGGATGGCGGTGGGCTTCGCCCTCGCCGGGGGTTGGAATCGCTTTGAGTCCAATGATTTAGATTCTGCGTGAATCTGCCCGATCTGGGGTATGCTGAGAGGGCGTTAGCCCGACAAGGCATAGGTCTGCGCCTGATATCCTTATGTTTCGGGAATGCGATGAATATTTAGGCGCAGAACTCTCTTTGCCGTGAGGTAATAACTGGCAGAGGGGGCGCAGAATTCTTTTTACCCTTGCGGCGAAGCCGCTCTGATCCGCGAAAGCAGGCGAAGCCGTTGCTCAGCTCGGGTCCGCGGGCGGATGCCGAAGTCGCAATAAAACAACTACTACCTCGGAGAGGTATTCCACTTTTTGTTAACCCCAGGTTTTTAACCTGTGGGACCGCGATCCATCCGCCACATCGGCGAAATCCTCGGCGAAGCCGAATCCGCGTTGCTTTAGAATCCCTTAAAATCCATAGTTTGACGCGCGGGGAGGCTGGGAAGCCTCCCTCCCATAGTTTGACGCTGGGGCGGACGTCGCTACAAAGCGCTGGGTCGACTTTGTCGGGGATTTGGGATGGCAGGGGGGATTATGTAGGCGGGAGAGGGTTAAAAAATCGAAAAATGGGGGAAATTATGAATTTTATGGATGAAACGCCATTTCACATTACCAAAGCGCAAAAATACGCTACTGAAAGACATTGACCAAAATTTACCAATACAAAATTTTATATAAAATCGGTAAAGTTTCAATCGCAAATTAAGGATTTTTTTGAAGCATATTTTGCTTTTCCACAATTTATTGCTAAATTTGCATATTATTGTATTCTCTGATACGAGATTGAGAAGCTTACTGAGTGACCAAACTCTATTGGAAATCCAAACGTGTAAATAACAACAAATAAATAACAATTAAACTAACAAACAATGACAAGTTCTTTACTTAAACAAGTAGAGCGGCTTCGCTATTTGGCGATCCTGCTCCTGTCGCTGTGTGCTTTCGCGAATGCAAGCGCATATGAGGCAGCTACTTCCGATGAGATCAACGAGAAGATGCTATGGAAAAGTGCTATCAAGCCTACTTGGACCAATGATGCCGATAATCCGTGGTATCTATATGAATACGGTGGTGACTATGACGCTGATGGCAACTATATAGCAAATTACAGACTCAGGACCCCAAGCCTGTCTTCAGGCACTTCTTCTACTATGTCTATGACGTATTCTTCAGAATATGAAACCGCTCTTTATTTTGAAGGAGAAGCCAGCTACTATGAGGACAGCAATATTAATGTGCTTGTAGATGGTGAGGAAAAGACTTTGATTACAGATGACGAGAGAACCAGGGTATTTATACGAATCCCTGCCGGAGAACATACCGTAGAATTCGTATGTGGATATGGTTCTTCATATGTTTATAATCTTTATATAGGCGAAGCTGGAGCTCTTGCATCTCAGTGCGTCAAACAAGGATGCTCTACACCATTTACCATTACAAATGATTCAACATTTCCTTGGATTACAAGGGATGGCTTTATCCAGTCTACAAACTTTACCGACGAAGGTTCAACTTCTAAAGTTTCCGCCTCTTTCGAAATTGACAAGACTTCAGTTGTTTCATTCGAATGCAGGAATCTAAGCTATGGATGCTCTACCAATATTTATGTAGATGGAAAACTTTGGGGTGCTTACAATAAGATATCAAACGAGGACAACCCATGGCAACCGTTTTCAATTATATTGGATTCCGGCTCCCACACACTCGAATTTGAAAATGAAATTACTGGCGAGACAACACCATCTTTGACGACATGGATCCGAAATATTTCCATTGAAGAAAGTAGTTGGACTGAGGTTGCGGTCACCTCTCCGGGACAATTTGTGGCTAATCTCGTTGAAGCAATCGGCGATTTAAGCGTATTGGACGTTAAATATCTTAAGATAACCGGTTCGCTAAATGAAAGGGATTGGGAAGGCATCAGCCGATTGAGCGGACTTGTTGCTGTTGACCTAAGAGGATTGGATACAAAATCATTACCTGATCATGCCTTTTACGGCAAAGCTGATCTAAGTAGTGTCTTACTTCCAGAGACCCTCGAAGAGATAGGATTGGGTGCATTCTCAGGAACATCTCTAAGCAGCATATCGCTTCCTGAATCTCTCAGAATTATACATTCTTCTGCTTTTTATAGCTCTGACCTTGCAGAAATTCACATACCTTCAAATGTCGAATCCATAGAATATGAAGCTTTTAGCTATTGCAGAGATCTTACCAAAATAATTTTTGCAGACGATTCAAAGTTAAGTTTTATTGGAGGTAATGCTTTTGGATATACTGGCATCACTGAGTTTCTTATGCCCGATGCAGTAGAGAAAATAGAAGCTCGTGGATATTCTCCTTTTTATGGCTGTAACGCTTTGAGATATGTTAAAGTATCTAAATCATTGAAATCCATAAATAACGATCTTTTCGAATATAATTCAAATATTGAATCTGTAGAGATTCCAGAAGGAATTACTTCAATTGGAAGTTATGCTTTTTCAGGCACAAATATTGAATCCATAACATTACCGGAATCTTTAATTAGTATAGGTTCTCATGCATTTGGTGGCTCATCACTTAAATCGATCAAGATTCCTCAAAACGTCACATATATTGGAGAATCTGCATTCAACAATTGTATAAACCTTACAGAAGTCACGTTGAATTCATATTCAAATGACCTATCTTCTACATTCTATGGTTGCGAGTCAATCAAGACTATTACAGTCCCGAGTGTAACACCACCGGCAGTAACCGGGGATCCATTTGGCTCTGTAGATAAGGATAATGTAACTGTACTTGTACCGGAATTTTCACTCGTTTCTTATAAGGTTGACCCATATTGGTTCCTGTTCCGACACATAAAGGCATCTGCTGAAATCTCCACATCAGATTTCTGGGCTATCCACGGTCATTTGAGACTTAACAGCAGTTCAATCTTGAATGGTACACCTTCCATCGAAATTGAAGCCGGTGGTATCCTTGACGTGGCAGAGAACACTCCGCTTACCCTAAATGAAGTAAGCTACAACACCCAAGAGGCTGTTCCTGCCGTCTTCCTCAACGAGAGCGATCAGGTGACAGCGACCAGCCTTACCACTAAGTTCTCCGTTCCAAGCAGCGGCACATGGTATTTCTTCTCCCCTGTCACTGACGTGAACATGGCAGACGTGACCTATCCTGCTACAGACTCATGGGTAATCCGCTACTATGACGGAGCAAACCGTGCTGCCACCGACAATGCATCCGGCAACTGGGTCAACATGCCATCTAACGGCACACTCAAACGCGGACAAGGCTACATCATCCAGGCAGCAGCAGCAGGCACACTCTACATGCCGGCTGCCACCACCCAGCACTCTGCATTCTTCGGACTCGACGAGGCTCCTATGACTCTCGCTGACAACACTTGTGAATCTGCTGAGAATGCCGGTTGGAACTTCGTAGGCAACCCCTACCCGACCTTCTACGACATCTACAGCATGGAACTCTCGGCTCCAATCACAGTTTGGACCGGCTCTACCTACCGTGCTTACTCCCTCGAAGACGATGACTTCGTGCTCCGTCCGATGCAGCCCTTCTTCGTGCAGAAGACTGCCGCAGACATTACCCTCGGCATGCCGCGTGGCGGCCGTATCGGCACAAGCGTCATCACCCGCGCTGCCGCTCCTCGCTTCAATGCAATCGACGCAAACCGCCACAAGCTCAACCTTGAGATCACAAGCGGCGACAACGAAACTGCCGACGACTACACACGCATCGTGCTCAACGAGTCTGCTTCACTCTCTTATGAGGGCAAGTGCGACGCTTCCAAGTTCATGAGCATGAACACCGAAGTGGCACAGATCTACTCACTCGGCGACAATCGTCACCCTCTCGCCATCAACGAGCGTCCTTACGCTGACGGCAACGCACAGCTTGGCATCTACATCCCAAAGGGTGGTGAGACTTACCGCATCTCAGCCGTACGTGCTGACCGCAAGGTATGGCTCTACGACGCAGTATCCGGCACAGAGCAAGACCTCACCGAGGCCGACTATATATTCACAGCCGACAAGGCAGGCAACGACGACTCACGTTTCTCTATCCGTTTTGCTCCTGCAACAGGAACTTCTGTAGAGGGTGTCGATGCAACAGCAGTCAAGGTTATTGGCGGCAAGGGTGTAATCTCAGTATCCGCTCCCATAGACGCTGAAGTAGCAGTTTACGCTGCAGACGGCAGTGTGATTGCTAACGCCAAGGGCGATCTTGAGGCAGCCGTAGCCGCAGGAGTATATGTAGTGACAGTGAATGGTCAGAGCTTCAAGACCATCGTAAAATGACTTTAACCTCAAACCCCCAAAGAAATGAGGATACACCTAAGTAAAATCTTTAGGATAATGCTTCCGCTGTTGGCGCTCCTGATAGGGAGTGCCACGGCGCGGGCCCAGGACGAGGAGGGGGTAAAGTATACCCTTACCACCCGGTGCATACCGGAAGACGCATCTACGAATTTTCCGAGTGTATCGGAATATTCAGCAGATGCATCGGTATCTCTACGAGCTTCAGGAAAAACGGGATTCCAATTCCTTCAATGGGAAGATGAGGATGGAAACATTGTCTCCGAATCCAGCAGGTTCACCTACACTATGCCGGCACAAGACGTAACTCTCATCGCCCACTTTGAATACAACCCCGATTCTCCCGCAGAGCCAACTATCCCTGAAATTGAGATCAAGACATACGCCACTATCCAAGTTGATTGGACTCCGATGGAGGGTGGTTCCGTAAGTGTGTCCGGTGCTGAAGAGAAAATCAACGACAATGAATGGAAATTTGAAGTCGGCACCAATGCAAGAATTTCTGCCAGCAGTCGCACCGGTTTCCGCTTCGTGAACTGGACCGAAGATGGAGAGGAAATATCCACATCATCCTCGCTAAGTTTCACAGTCGAGGAAGGTGGACGGTCAATCGTGGCAAACTTCGTCTACGACCCGTCAAACCCATCCGAACCGGGAGAGCCGAAATTCTACCGAATGCTTGCCCTGAAAGCAAATCCTGCTGAGGCTGCCCGTTCTCTGTCTGGAGCCGGAGAGCATATCAACGGAACTTCAGTCGATGTCTCTGCATCCGCAAACAGCTATTACATCTTCGACAACTGGACAGACGACGCCGGAAACGTCGTATCGGATACTCAATCGTTCAGCTACACCATGCCCAACAAGCACACCACGCTGACCGCCAACTTCCACTACGACTTCAATCCCGCCAGTCCTGATGAACCAGGCAGTCCCGCAATCGACGACAACGGCATCGTGGGTAAACCGCGCATGACGATGAAAGACAAGACACATGTCATGATCATGTGTACGACTCCCGGCGCAACCATCCACTACACCCTTGACGGCTCAACGCCGACCACTGCAAGCGACGTCTATACGGAGGCGGTGTTCGTACCCGGCAACATAGTGGTGAAGGCAATCGCTGTAAAAGAGGGCATGACCGACTCCGATGTCACCACTTATCAAGTGACATCCTATCGTGCCGCAATGCCGGTGATCACTTTCGAAAACCAGAAGATCAAGATCTCCACAACGACGGAGAATGCCACAATCCATTATACGGTTGACAATAGCGACCCGACTGCCGACAGCCCTGTCTATACAGCTCCGCTCGATCCCGAAGATGACTTGCTGATCAAGGCCATCGCTTGTCGCGACGACCTCACCGATTCAGACATCGCCGCATTTGTTTTCGACAGAGATAACTACATAATCGAAGCTCCCGTCATAACCCCACAGGAAGATGGAAGCCTGCTCATCATTGCTTCAGTGGAGGGGGGAGAGACCCGCTATACTATCGACGGGACCGACCCGACATCGACAAGCACTCTCTACACAGAGCCGCTGAAGCTCGACGGCAACTTCACAGTGAAGGCATACACCACTCATCCCAACTACTATGACTCCCCTATCAGCGAGTATGTGCAGGAGGGTTTCGTGGTGGAGACACCGACATGTGAATATGCCGATCTCACACTGACATTGGCTACAGCCACTCCAGGCGCAGAGATACGCTATACCCTCGACGAAAGCGACCCTACTGAAGAGTCGACTCTTTACACAGCTCCTCTCGCCCTGACGGAAGACTGCAAGGTGACAGCACGCGGTTTCAAGGCAAACTACGAGCCTTCTGACACCGTCAGCTATACATTCGTATATGTAGAGCATCAGGTAGCGGCTCCTGTAGTGACATATGATCCGGAAGCCCTGACCATCACTATGGCGTGCGACACTATCAATGCCCAAATCCGATACACAATCGACGGCGAGGCACCGACAGCCGAGACCGAGACACTGTATGAAGGTCCGGTGGCGGTAGTCGGCAACCATACGTATACCGCACGTGCATTCCGCGCAGACCTCTTCCCGTCGGAACCGGCCTCCGTGACTGTCGACAACCTGAAGGTGCCGACACCGACATCGTCGTATGCAGCAAAACAGCTGACCTTGTCATGTGCCGATGCCGAAGCCACAATCCACTACACCACCGACGGCACCAATCCGACAGCGGCTTCCACAGCATATACAGGCCCGCTTACCATGTCTGCCGACTGCTCGGTGAAGTTCATCGCTGTCCGGGAGTTCTTCCTTGATTCTGAAATCGGCTCGTTTGAGTTCAAGGTAGCCGACCATCAGGTAGCGAAGCCGGCTGTCAGCCACAGCGTCGAGACCCTTAAGGCTACCATGACCACAGCCACTGAAGGAGCTACAATCCGCTACACAACCGACGGCACTGTTCCCACAGCCTCTACCGGAACACTTTATTCTGCTCCTGTAGACCTCAACGGAAATGTCACTTTCACAGTCCGTGCCTTCCATCCTGATATGTTCGACTCGGAAGTCACAGTATATGAAATCGCTGACCTGAAGCTCCCGATGCCGACCGCTGCCTACGGCAAGCATGCGCTGACTCTCGCTTGCGAGGACCCAACAGCGCAGATACGCTACACCACCGATGGCACCGCACCGACGGCTGAATCAACGCTATACTCAGCACCGATACCGCTGACTGCAGACTGCACAGTGCGCTTCATTGCCGCAAAGACCGGGTTCGTGTCTTCCGATGAAGGAAGCTACAGGTTTGTTCTCGCCGACTGGCAGGAGGCTATGCCTACCATTACCAAAGACTTTGCCGAAAGGAAGATCACCATCAATCAGGCGAATTCCCTGCCGGTCAACGTCAACATCGACGGCACTGTACAGAGTCTTCCGACTCCCGCTACCCTCGACGTGACCCCGGAGATGACCGCTGTCTCTGCCGTTGCAGTAGCTCAGGATGAGAACCGCTACGATTCACCGGTAATGACAGATGAAATCGTATTCCACAAAGCCCCGGCTATCACCTACGATGGCCACACCCTGCGCGTAGCGCTCGCCGACGGAGAACCGGCTGCCACAGCCGCTGAACGCCAGCTCTTCATCGACGGCAAACTTGCTGCAAACGGAACGGCTGACCTCAGCACAGACATCAACGCTTTCTGCAATGTGACAGCCCGCGTACAGTCGGAGAATGCCTTCATCAGCGATATGGCTGAGATGCGCATCGACGTCTACAACACAGGGCGCGTGGCAGCTGCAAGAAACGGTCACCGTCTCGCCGAAGCATTCGGCACATGGGGCGACAAGGCGGATTCTTACGAATACCTCCGTCTCGGCGGCGAGCTGTCGAGAGCCGACATCGATGTAGTGGCTGCGCTTCCGCAGCTCAGCACACTGCACATAGAGGTTGACTCCCTGGCTGCTGAAGACTATGCCGGAGCACTTGCCGGGACACGCATCGAGACAATATTTTCCAATGAATATCCGGAGGGAATGCTCACCGGGATGCCGCGCCTGACCACACTTATGTGGGGACGTACTGACCGGGCTATCCCCGACGGAAGAGTGACAGAGGCAGGAAACCCAAACCTACTCTTCTGGACCCCTGACTTCGACATGCTTCCGGAAGATTCATACAACACCGTGATATATGACTATGCCCCCGACGGTGTGCCCACCGACCCCGAAGGCACAGGAGTGAGCGGACGTGCTGAAACAATCCATCTATTCGACGGATGTCCCTTCCGGGCACATATGCCACTGACTACGGGATCTGTTGACTTCAAGAAAATCTTCCGGCTCCCCACGGAGATCGACATCTGCGCAGGATGGGAAACCCTCGTGCTCCCCTTCACCGCTGAGACTATATCTCATGAGCGTCAGGGCGCAATCGTGCCCTTCGCAGCATGGGACGGACAGAACGACCCCTACGGAGGCATCAAGCCATTCTGGCTCTACAGCTCTAATGAAGACGGATGGGAGGAGACTGACTCCATCAAGGCAGGCGTGCCCTACATCATCTCCATGCCTAACAACAAGGAGTATGTGGAGAGCAGCAACCTTGACGGAGAGGTGACATTCCTTGCAACAGGTGAAATCTTGCTCGGCACGCCGGAATCAGCTCCCAAGACAACTTCATGGAAGGCTGGCGCTGAATTCACCGGCACCTTCATGCCCGTGGAGGAAGAAGGAATCCTCTCCATGAATGTCAATGCCACAGACGGAGAATACGCAGGTAGCGCCTTCACAGCCGATGCCGTTACGCTCCCATTCGGGGCATATGTATGGGCACCGGGTGAGCCACAGGCAATCCCCGTCTTCCCCGACGGCAGCGGAGTGAATCTACCGACTGTATCTACCGACGGAAGCGTGACTGTTGAGACCCCTGCACCCGGCATGCTGCGCATCAGCAGCAGCCGTGCCCTCCACTCAGCAATTTTCACTCCTGAAGGAGCCACCGTAAGAGTCATCGACCTCCAAGCCGGAGAGACACTCGAAGTGGATGGCCTGACGCGCGGCCTCTACATCGTAGCGGGCGTGAAGGTGATGGTGAAATAGTTAAGTCGAAAAAAGGTCCTTAAGGTCTTTAAAGTCCTTAAAGTCCTTAAGGACCTTACCAACCAACAACAATAACCCAAAAATAACTATATAGCAATGAGATGTTTAAAGATAGCCGTCATGGCGGGGGCACTCTTGGGTGGCCTGCCGACTATGGCACAGAAACTCGAATACCGGGACTTCAAGGCGACCAACGACATGACCGCCCGCCTGAAGGACACGGAAGTGAT
>JAIDSL010000117.1 GCA_029061255.1 Muribaculaceae bacterium | reverse complement strand
ATAAATTACAGTAAAAAAAATAGTTTGATGCGCGTTTTATGTTTTTTTTTAAATATTCTTTAAAATACTTTTCCTGATTTGAAAAATAATTGTTAATTTTGCAAATAATTGTATATGCCACTCAAAATGGGTAGCATATGCACAGACTTAAATAATACCAACTAACCAATAAATCAAAAACGCAATGGAAATTTCCCACATCGAACACATCGGCATTGCCGTTCCTAATCTGGCTGAAGCCATCAAATACTACGAGGATGTCCTTGGCCTCAAGTGCTACAAGACAGAAGTAGTGGAAGATCAGAAAGTGACTACTGCTTTCTTCAAGGTAGGCGACACTAAGATAGAGCTTCTTGAGGCTACCAGCCCTGAAAGCACAATCGCAAAATTCATTGAGAAAAACGGCGGCAAGGGTGGCATGCATCATATGGCATTTGCTGTAGAAAGTGGCGTGGCTGAAGCACTTGCAGAATGTGAGGAAAAGGGAATCCGCACTATCGACAAGGCACCCCGCAAGGGCGCTGACGGCCTTCAGATCGCCTTCCTTCACCCGAAATGCACGGAAGCTGTTCTTACCGAGCTATGTGAAGACCCCTCAAAGAAATAATCATTCAACACATTGAATAATGACCACTCAAGAACAAAAGATTCAAGAGCTCATCGACAAGCGTGCCATTGCACGCCTTGGCGGTGGCGAGAAGGCAATTGCCAAGCAGCATGAACGCGGCAAATACACTGCGCGTGAAAGAATCGACCAGCTCCTTGACGAAGGAAGCTTTGAAGAACTCGATATGTTTGTGACTCACCGCAGCACAAACTTCGGAATGGAGAAGAAGCAATATCTCGGCGACGGCGTTGTGACAGGTTTTGGCACAATTGAAGGTCGCCTTGTATATGTATTTGCGCAAGACTTCACAGTGCTCGGCGGCTCATTGTCTGAGACAATGGCCCAGAAGATCTGCAAGGTCATGGATCTCGCTATGAAGATGGGTGCTCCCGTCATCGGACTCAATGACTCCGGTGGTGCTCGTATACAGGAAGGTATCAACGCACTCGCAGGCTATTCAGAAATTTTCCAGCGCAATATCCTGGCATCAGGCGTCATCCCGCAGATAAGTGCTATCCTTGGTCCGTGTGCCGGTGGTGCCGTTTACTCTCCTGCTCTCACCGACTTTACTATTATGGTGAAGGGAATGTCTTATATGTTCCTTACCGGTCCATCTGTCGTAAAGACCGTGACCGGAGAAGACGTGACTCAGGAACAGCTTGGTGGAGCCTCCGTACACGCATCCAAGTCAGGTGTGACACATTTCGCATGCGAAGATGGAGAAGAAGCCCTCAAGCTTATCCGCAAGCTCATCAGCTATATCCCACAGAACAATATGGAGGAGACTCCACTCGTGCCCTGCTCTGATCCAATCGATCGTCTGGAAGATAAGCTCAACGAAATTGTTCCCGACAGCCCCAAGAAATCATATGATATGTATGAAGTGATCGGTGCTATCATCGACAATGGAGAATTCCTCGAAGTGCAACCGGCTTATGCTCGCAATATCATCTGTGGTTTTGCCCGCTTCAATGGCCAGAGTGTAGGTATCGTTGCCAACCAACCGAAAGTGCTCGCAGGTGTTCTTGACTGCAATGCTTCCCGCAAGGCAGCCCGCTTCGTACGCTTCTGCGACGCATTCAACATTCCTTTGGTGACACTCGTCGACGTCCCGGGATTCCTCCCCGGCACAGGCCAGGAATACAATGCAGTCATCCTGCACGGAGCGAAGCTCCTTTATGCTTATGGCGAAGCTACTGTGCCTAAGGTGACTGTCACACTCCGCAAGAGCTATGGTGGCAGCCATATCGTGATGAGCTGCAAGCAGCTGCGTGGCGATATGAACTATGCTTGGCCAACAGCAGAAATCGCTGTGATGGGTGCTGAAGGAGCAGTAGGCGTGCTCTATGCAAAAGAAGCCAAGGAGCATGAAGATCCGGCTGCATTCAAGAAGGAGAAAGAAGAGGAATACACAAAACTCTTTGCTAATCCTTATAATGCAGCTAAATACGGATACATCGACGATGTCATCGAACCTCGCAACACACGTTTCCGTATCATTCGCGCTCTTCAGATGCTTGCTACAAAGAAGCAGAGCAATCCGCCAAAGAAGCACGGCAACATTCCTCTATAATATAAGAAACTATGCTTAAAAGATATATTACATTAGGAATCATTAGCCTGTCGCTTTCCTGCGGATATGCCCAGACAGAGCTTGCTCCGGATCAGATAGATGCTCCGGTGGAGTGCTGCGCAGCAAACGGGCAGGAGTGTCTTGAATCGGTGGCTGTTCCTTCTGAAGAAACAAATACCGTTGAAGTAAGCGCTACGGCTAAAAGAATGCGCCAGTTGGAGAAGGCTGAAAACCTGAAAGAAAACGACTCTTTCGGTGGCTCACTCACCATTATCTCAATGTGTATAGTGATATCAGCACTTATCCTATTGAGCCTGCTTTTCCTTGGCTTTGGCAAAGTATCACAGGCTCTTCTGACGAAAAAGAAGCATGCCGCAGTTGAAAAGGCCGGAAAGACTATCGACCAGGCACATCCTGAGCTTTCAAGCGGCGAGACAATAGCAGCTATCGGCATGGCTCTTGCCGAGTATTTCGGACAAGGACACGACATCGAGCATACACTTCTCACTATCCACCAGATAAAGAAGTCATATTCTCCATGGAATTCCAAGATCTACAACCTGCGCGCTAAGCCCGAACTTCATCGCAACATCCGTAAATAAAAACTACAATGAAAGAATATAAATATACAATCAACGGCATCAAATTCAACGTTGAGGTTGGCGATGTCGACGGCAATCAGGTAGAAGTGATAGTCAACGGCAGCCACTATCATGTAGAACTTGAAAAAGACACCAAGTCACCCGTAAAGGTAAACAAAGCCGCTGCCGCCCCAACAACGGCATCAGGAGAAAAGGTGATCACAAAGCAGACCGTAGCAAGCGCTGCCGGTGCTGTAAAGGCTCCGCTTCCCGGCACAATCATGAGCTTCAAGGTGAAGGAAGGCGATACCGTAAAACCTGGCGACACAGTATGTGTGCTTGAGGCAATGAAGATGGAAAATGATGTCAAGACCTCACAAGGCGGCACCGTTCAGAAAATCCTCGTAAGCGTTGGCGATGCAGTGCTCGAAGGCAACGACATCATGATAATCGGCTAATTCCCAAACCTGAAAAGCAATTACGATATGATACTTGCACAGACATTCTGGGAATTCCTTTCCGAAAACATTACCACATTTTGGAATTTTACGGGCTTTGCCAACTGCCAGTATGAGAATCTGATCATGCTTGTGGTAGGATGCTTCTTTGTATGGCTTGCCATCAAGAAGAACTTTGAGCCACTCCTTTTGGTTCCGATTGGATTCGGTATGCTCATTGGAAACATTCCCTTTCAGCCAGGTATGGAAATCGGCATCTATGAGCCGGGATCTGTACTGAACATTCTCTACAATGGCGTAGAGAAGGGTTGGTATCCACCCCTCATCTTCCTTGGCATTGGTGCCATGACGGACTTCTCTGCACTTCTTGCCAATCCGAAACTGATGATCATCGGTGCTTGCGCACAGTTTGGTATCTTCGGAGCCTATATGCTTGCACTCCTTATTGGTATGGATCCTCTATCGGCAGGTTGTGTCGCCATCATCGGTGGAGCCGACGGCCCGACAGCTATCTTTACCACATCAAAGTTGAATCCTGCACTCCTGGGAGCAGTAGCCGTGTCGGCTTATTCTTATATGGCGCTTATACCGCTTATCCAGCCCCCGTTGATGCGACTCTTCACTACCGACAAGGAGCGTAAGATCAAGATGAAACCGGCTCGAGTGGTTTCACAGGATGAAAAGATCATCTTCCCTATCGTGGGTTTGATTATGACATGCTTCATCGTTCCTTCTGGTCTTCCTCTTCTTGGTATGCTCTTCTTCGGCAACCTTCTTCGTGAAAGTGGCGTGACAACTCGCCTTGCCAAGACCGCAAGCAATGCTATGACCGATATCGTGACTATCCTTCTTGGTCTGACTGTTGGTGCTTCTACACAAGCTGACCTCTTCCTTACCAAGGAGACACTTTTCATTTTCGCGCTCGGTTTCATCGCATTCATCATCGCATCATCGGCAGGTGTGCTTTCTGTGAAGCTCTTCAACATTTTCTTGCCATCAGAAAAGAAGATCAATCCACTCATTGGAAATGCAGGTGTATCTGCAGTGCCTATGGCAGCACGTATCTCCAACAACCTCGGTCTCGAATACGATCCATCCAATTATTTGCTTATGCATGCAATGGGTCCGAACGTAGCAGGCGTGATCGGTAGTGCAGTGGCTGCAGGTGTGCTCCTTGCATTCCTTGGTTAATGATTTGATACAAAATTAAAACATTTTTTCATTAGACGGTGTTACTTAGAAAGTAACACCGTTTATTATATAGCAATTTTTTATATAGCAATGAAAAAAATCATTCCGGCACTCTTTTCCAGCCTTCTGGTGCTCTCAGGGTGCAGCGTAGCCCAGAATCTTGACGTGGCACGTCTTGCGCAAGGAGGAGCCAAGATAGCACAGTCTATGACAATTTCCAACGATCAGATCCAACAGTACGTAAAGAGCTATATAGCCCAGTCTGATGCACAGAACAACGTATGCGGGGCAAACGACCCTTATACGAAACGACTCAACAATATCCTGAGCGGCATCACAAACGTAGAGGGAATTCCTTTGAACTTCAAGGTCTATAAAACCAACGACATAAATGCATTTGCCTGTGCTGATGGTTCGATCAGGGTCTACAGTGGATTGATGGATGTCATGTCTGATGAAGAAGTGTTAGGCGTGATTGGCCATGAAATGGGTCATGTGGCTCATCAAGACACTAAAAATGCATTCAAGAATGCCCTTCAGACTGCCGCCTTGATGGATGTCATAGCATCCACCGGATCTACCGCTGCATCGCTGACCGACTCCCAGTTTGGCGCCATCGCCCAGAATCTCGCTTCGGCTAAATATTCCAAGAGTCAGGAAAACAATGCTGATGACTACGGCTACTCATTCCTGAAGAAAAACGGCAAGAATCCTGCAGCCATGGTCAAGGCGTTTCAGAAGCTCAAGCAGATGGAAGATGCATCAGGAGCAAAAGCCACAGGAGGCATGGCCCAACTTTTCTCAACCCATCCGGATATCAACAAGCGAATATCAAGGATGCAGGCGAAATGCAAGGCTGATGGATACAGCTATTAAATGAAATGAATTGAATTTCGTTTACTTCATTTTTAACATTTATATTGCACTAATCCACAATAAAATGAAAAAATATGCTCCTTGGTGAGCATATTTTTTTATGAAATCGTTGGATATAAAAGATAAATGTATTAAATTCGCAGTCTAAAAATAATACAACAATGGTATATCGATTTAAACTTGTGAGCGACGAAGCCACAAACTTCGCACGCGAAATTGAAATAGACTCAGATTCTTCATTTCTCCAGCTCCGAAATGCAATATTGGATAGCGTAGACTATTCTAAAGATGACATGGACTCATTCTTTCTTTGCGATGAAGATTGGCAACGCCAGGAAGAGATAACTCTTGAAGATATGGGCAGCAGCTCTGACTGCGACATTTGGCTTATGGAGGATACCCCCGTCGGAGAGTTAGTGGAAGACGAAGGGCAGAAACTGGTATTTGTATTTGATTATTTGACTGAACGTTCGTTCTTCATGGAGCTGAAGGAGATCATTCCCGGCAGGTCACTTTCCGAACCGGTTTGCACGATGAAGAAAGGCAAAGCTCCCGTTCAGAAAGTAGATATGGACGAGTTTGATGCGCAGATAGATGCAGTGGCTATGAAGCAGGCAGCCGATGTGCTTGACGAAGACTTCTATAGCGAAGGTGGCTATAATCCGGAAGATCTTGAAGGCCTTGACGACTACAGCTTGAATTAATACCTATATAAGCTATAAAATTAAATCCACTTGACTTGGGAGTCAAGTGGATTTCTTATATGTAGGCCTTAATATTCTTTTATTAGCTTTAACGCGCAAATATTCGCTGGAAGATATTCTGGCGGTCTTCACATGGGCGCATATGCACGCGCATGTCGTTGGAATCCTTTCCAAGAAAAAGTATATGATTACGGAATACGAATGCCACTTGCCGATCGAATTCAAGAATACCATTGAGTCCTCTCAAAAGGAATCTGCGAAACGGACTAAACTCTTCTTGGTCTTCAAAAATCACTTCATTGCCATTGACGCGTATATGATGGTATGGAGCAAGCATATCAATGAAATGATCAAGCCGAAGATCCTCCGGTTTCTTGGCGGCCTTATTGTATTTCTTATAGATTTCCTTAATTACTCGGTCGGTTATCATGTCGTATAGATTTATCGTATTCTTAATTGTCAGTTATAATCTCAAATTGAATTGGTGATTGAGGGGAGATTTCGAAACTATAACGAAACTGTTTTATGAATGGTTCATATTTATGTTGATATTTAACACTTATGTCTTAAATATTATATAATCGTAAACTAATTAAGAAAAATGAAACACATATAAAAGAAAAACCGACTATTTAATAGTCAGTTTTTCTCTATATTGTTTCTATGTCAAGGATGAGAAGCAACTTATTCCATATTGCTTGCCAGGCATATCAATCACTCAAGTTCTGGAGCGTCTAGATCAACCTTCAAGCGAGCTTCCTGAAACTTAGCACGCATTGTAGGATTTCCATGTGTGAGCTTCTTTATAGTGAAATCGTTTTCTATCACTTCTCCGGCACGCACCAGTTTCTGAGTGCTTGTGTCAAATAGATTCTTGATTTTTCGGAGTGAATCTATCTGTTTTTCTGCACTTGCTATTGCCTTGTCGATGGCATCCATTGCATCTTCATGCTTCTTGCGATGACCATCTACAAACTTCATGAACTCGGCAGCAAACTTGTCACGCCGCTCCTCAAATTTAGTCACGTCGATGCTTTGTGCCTTAGCTTCTACCAATTCAGCACGCAGCGCCAAGACCGTCTCCGCACTTCTTCGCGCAGCCTTCGACAGTAGAGCAATAACAGGCATAAAGAACTGCGGACGGACTACAAACATCTTAGGATATCTATATGACACATCCACAATACCATTATTGTAGAGTTCACTATCTATTTCAAGAAGGCTCACGAGCACGGCATACTCACATTTCTTTTCATTTCGGTCTTTGTCAAGCTTGGCAAAGAAGTCCTCATTCTTATGCTTAGTGGCGGTGGTATCAGCCTCATTCTTCATCTCAAACATAATGGATAGACATTCTTGCCCATCGATATAGTCTCGGAAGATGAAGTCACCTTTAGTCCCGCTACTTGCATCATTGTCCTTCTCGAAATATGCATCTGCAAACTGCCCCATGCTCCGGGCAAGATTGAAAGTGTTCATGCAATGCTGCTCAAGAGTCTCCCCTATCATCTTTGTCGATAGCCGGCTTTTCATATCCTTGTAGCGTTCTATCTCCTCATCTTTTGCCTTCATCATTATCTCATGACTGTTGCGGAGCTCGAGTTCTCGATTCTTTGCCTCAGCCTTGAGTGATTCGAGCCTCGACGCAAGTTCGGTGATCTCTTTCTCCTTCTGATGAAGTTCCTCTCGATTGCTGTTGCGTTGGTTGGTAATGTCGAGTTTATGCTTGCTTTCACTCTCTGTTATTTTGTTTTTGAGTTCAGCAATCTCCTTATCCTTAAGAGCAGACATCTCAGCAAGGCGTTGACTTGACTTGACAGTCAATGTCTCCATGTCGGCTTTCTTCACCGTATCATAGTTTGCTACTATGGCCTTTAGGCGCTCAATCTCTGTCTTGAGACTATTAATCTCGGAATCTTTGGCTGAGACAGTCTTTTCCAATTTCTGTTCAGCCTTCGCCTTATTTGACTCTTCCTTGGCTTTTTGAATTTCCGAGAGTTCATTCAGACGGCGCTTGATTTCCGCATCAAACTCTGCATTTCTCACCTGAGCGAGTAGAGCAGCATAATGGTTTTCATCGACTTCAAAAGTCGCATTGCAATTCGGGCATTTCAGATTCATATCTATCCTGACAGTTCTATCTTATTTCTTCACAACTTTTCCATCAATGATGTAGAAGCCGGAAGGAAGATCTGAGAAATTCGTATTCGCTGGGTAACGGCATCCATTGATATTGTAGATTCCATTTGAGTATCCACTCCATGACGGATTCTCTTCGGTGCTAATCTCATCAACTCCAGTATATTCCACACCTCCAAGGCCTCTTACTACCCCTGCATATGCATGCTTACGATAGAACGTATTGTTGGTCCAGATGCCTACGGGTGTGTTGGCACGCCATCCGCTATTGGCAGGAGAGTCTGTAGGACACCAGAAGCATATGCCCCACTGCTGCTCAGCCGGGATAAGACGAAGATATTCTTTGATGATCCATTCATAATAGTCAGCCATATTCTTGTGTTGCTGTTCTGTCATTTCAGAAGTCGGGACATCCCTTCCTGCAGCATTGACGTATCCCATATCGAATTCACTTACGCGGACAAGTTTTCCCGAAGCTGCCATCAGCTTGAACATATTGGTGATAGCATTTTTCTTACTGTTCTGCGTGCCGCTGTTCTCGTAATATGAGATATGCATCTGTGTTCCGATTCCATCGATGTATGTCACGCCGTCAGCCTCCCACTTATCTATCCAGTTGATAAGCGACTTCAGTTTCTTGTTGCCGTCCCAATCACTCTCAAGATTGTAATCGTTGATGAAGAGTTTGATATCTTCCGGGCCATATTGGCGAGCATAGCGGACTGCGCTGCGGATGTATTCGAGGTCTCCCATATGATCCTGCCAGTAGAAAGCATCGCCTCCTACATCCCATGTGGCCTCTCCGTTGAATCCCTCGGAATGCTGGAGTGTATAGTTGCCGTTTCCGTCATTGCCACCTCCGGAAATCGCCTCATTGACTACATCCCACGCTTTCACCTTTCCTCCACAGGCATTCATCATCCCTTTTATCCATTTTTCCATAGCGTCACAAAGAATATCACGCTTCTCTTCTTTTGTCAGTGGAGTGCTTTGAGGGACTTTCAGATAAAAATCACTTTGCTCTATCTTTGGAGGTATAACTGCTCCACTCGCTTTCTTCATTCTGAAAGATGAAAGCTCATCACCATCAATAGTTCCGTTGATGATTTTTTCCACTCCTCCTACTTTCAGACTGATGTTATCAAAGTAATATGTATTTGCTTCAGCAAGCTCACTAAGATTGAAAGCTATTGATTTTCCACCTTTGGCAAATTTACCGGAAATCTCAATGGTCTTCCATTCCGGGCGGAAGTCAATGTTTCCAAGGGCATTGTAATCTACATAATTGCCTGGATCATTATGAATCTGAGTTGAAGCCTTGGCAGCCTTGTCAGCTCTCACTTCGGCAGTGAAAACGTAGCTTTGTCCTGCCGTAAAAGGTTCAGATGTTAGAATCCAGAACTGATTGTCCCATACCTCAGAGGTCTTCGCAGCAGCCTCAACTTTGAGGAAACGGCGCTTTTCATCAATCTTCATGGCCCCAATGGTATCCTCTATCTTGATATTGCGGATATAGATATCGCCTACGAAGTCACCACATTGCAGAAGCATAAAGGGATTATTGATCGGGCTCGTGTATGTGACAGACACTTCCTGCCATTCATCTGTGAACGCAAAGTCGGTATTGCTTCCACTACCCCAGTCTCCAAGTTTTGAATGCATTTTTCCTGGTGCAGAACCTTTAATCTCATAGATAAAGGTGTATGTTTTGCCTGCTTCTACCGGAATATTGTCATATGCCACAAACTGGACTTCCCATGAATTTACTTTCTTAGTGGTATGAATGTTCAGTCCATCTGAAGAAGAGAAATTTAATGAAAATCCAAATTTTGACTTGTCCCCTGTCCAACCAACATTCTGTTGACTTCGAAAATCCTTCGATCCGACAGTTATATTCACAATTGTATCCGGATTCTCAAACGGAACGGCAGGCTTATCCTTGATGAGCCCCCTCAGCCATCCATTGGGTTGCTGAGAATGCCACGCGAGAGTGTGGCCATAGACATTGATCCCGGCTTTCTCCGCAGCATTCACATAGTTAGTGACTCTTGTGAAGTCCATTCCTCCACTGTTATTCACGCAACTCGACATTTTCATGGCGTTACCAGCGACAGTCTCCGTAAAGTTGTCGTTGGTCATACCTGCCACAGTAGGATTGCTCAGATATTGGTCTACGGTGGTGCCTATGCCAAGCTTGAAATTTGGGAACTTGTCATAATCGATATAGTTTTTCAGCGCAGCAAAGTCCTTAAGATAGTCATAGTTGTGATCATTAGGATTTCCCTGCTCATAATTCTTCAAAGCCTGACCGGATGCCAAGATAACAGAAAAACCGGTAACAGCCGTCAATACAGTTTTTTTCATGATGGTTGAGTTAAAATCTTTTGCTTCTGCAAAGTTATAAATATTTTCGAAATTCACCATATGTTTCATAAAAAAAGATAAAATTTACCATTTACGAATAGGACTTATTTGATAATTGTGCGTCTTTGAGGTGTAAGACTTAGAACAATATATAAATAGAGTAACATGAAAAGAACGCTTATTTTCTCAGCCATTCTGTCTGCTCTGCTCGCCTTTTCGTCGTGCAGTGAAGACACGATACCTCGTATGATATGGGAGTTTTCCGACTATGACAGTTCGGCTGTATCTGCCGGATATTCTCACGATTTTGATTACCGGATAAATATTGTCGCTGTCCCTGACTATGAGGGATCGATTACACTGAAGTGTAAAAATTACGGTCAGCTGGATATCGTCGAAAATTCTTTCACCGGTTCACCGGAATATCCTGAATTAGGTTACTCTGTCACTAAGATTGACGACAAAACCATAAAGATTTCATTCGTTCCAGTGGAATCATACAATAAAAACAAATCAGGATACGTCCAAATAGACGGAATAAAAGGAAATGTCACAAACTGGAACATCATTTCCATATGCAGGGCAACACAGTAGCCATATAGTGCACCTCGGAATTGGGGACATAACTCTTCTTCATCATCAATTCATGAAAAAATTTTAGCGCCAACATAAGATTTTTCCCGACTTTTTATTAATTTTGCATCGTGATTCCTGAGGAGATGGCCTTGGCTTTCACTGATAGAATCCACAAAATACAGGTAATAAGCTAAACTTTACAATCTTATGGGAGGTTTTTTTGGCGCGGCGTTAAAACGCAAGTGTGTCAACGACATTTTTTACGGTGTCGACTATAACTCGCATCTCGGTACACGCCGCGGCGGCATGGTGACCTATGATCCGGAAGAGAAACGATTCTGCAGATCAATCCACTCTTTGGAAAGCTCGTATTTCCGGACCAAATTTGAATCAGAATTGCACAAATACAAGGGCAACCTTGGCATTGGAGTCATCAGCGATACTGATCCGCAACCAATCACCATCAATTCGCATCTCGGACGCTACGCCATTGTGACTGTAGCCAAGATCGACAACATGGAAGAGCTCGAGAAAGAGCTCCTCGACAGCGGAGCACACTTTGCAGAACTTAGTTCCGGAGTCACCAATCCTACAGAACTCATTGCTCTGCTTATCAATCAGGGCAAGACATTCGTGGAAGGCATCGAGAATGTCTACAACAAGGTGAAAGGATCATGCTCAATGCTCATCCTTACGGAAGACTCAGTGATTGTAGGACGCGACAAACTCGGACGCACATCAATCGTAATCGGCGAAAAAGAAGATGGCTACGCTGTCAGCAGCGAGTCTACCTCCTTCCCCAACCTTGACTACAAACTGCTTCGTGATGTAGGACCGGGCGAGATAGTGGAATTAAAACCGGAAGGCATACGCCAGCTCCGCCAGCCCAACAAGGAAATGCAGATTTGTGCCTTTATGTGGGTCTACTATGGATTCCCTACTTCCACCTACGAAGGACGCAATGTAGAAGAAGTAAGATTCAAATCAGGCTATGCCCTCGGTCAGCAGGATCAAGAAACCGAAATTGACTGTGTCGCAGGTATCCCTGATTCCGGAGTAGGCATGGCATTGGGTTATGCAGCCGGACACGGCACCCCCTACCAGCGTTGTATCTCTAAATACACTCCCACTTGGCCCCGCAGCTTCACTCCGTCTGACCAGTCTATGCGTAGCTTCATAGCAAAAATGAAACTCGTGCCAAACGAAGCCATGCTTAAAGGCAAGAGAGCCCTATTCTGCGACGACTCCATTGTGCGCGGCACACAGCTCAATGATAATGTAAATGTTCTGTTCGACTGTGGAGCAAAGGAAGTGCATATGCGCATCGCATGTCCCCCTCTCATCTACGGATGTCGCTACCTGAACTTTACATCATCCAAATCTGAGATGGAACTGCTCACACGCCGTATCATTGAGGAGCTCGAAGGAGACCCCAACGCGCATCTTGAGGAATATGCCAAGACCGGCAGTTGCCGCTACTGCAAGATGGTAGAAAAGATGCGTGAGCGCTACGACTTGACCTCACTCAAATTCAATACACTGGAAAACCTCATAGAAGCTATCGGATTGCCGAAAGACCAAATCTGCACCCATTGCTTCGACGGCACATCCCATTTTTAGTCTTAAGTCTTAAGAAGATGAATATAAAACGTGGCTTGATTCGTAAGAATCAAGCCTGTTTTTGTATCAGAAAGTAAAATCTTACTAAAAAACGGTAAAAAATAAGGAAAAGCTTTGGAAATTAGGAGAAATTGAACTAAATTTGCGAGAAACTTACTAATAAAGATTTTTAGAACAAATTTTCAAAATGATTGAAACACTAACATCACTCGACGAACAAATATTGTTGTTTTTCAATGGCAACCATACCCCTTTTATGGATTATGCTATGGCATTGATCACCGGGAAATGGATATGGATACCTTTCTATCTTATCTTGATCGACTTATTGTTTAAGAAATTAGGACCTAAATATGCTGCCCTGACGCTGGTTGCAGTAGTGCTTGCTATTGTTATGACCGACCAAATTTGTGCAAGCGTAATTCGTCCATATATAGGTCGTCTGCGTCCCTGCAATCCGGAAAATCCTATTTTCAGTGCCATCTCTCTCGTCAATGGAATCCAACCCGGAGGATATAGTTGGCCCTCTTGCCATGCAGCAAACACCTTTGCACTCGCCACTCTCCTTTCGTGCGTCATGAGATCAAGAAAATTCACAGCCATGATTTTCATATGGGCTATAGTGGTGAGCATTTCCCGACTCTATTGTGGCGTACACTATCCCACTGATATCTTGTGTGGGGCAGCTTTCGGCAGCGTATTCGGCTATTTGGCATTGGTAATCGTTAGCCGGACCTACACAGCTCTTCCGCGTATGTATATGGCAATCCGTAAGCCAGACGTTCTTTGATATGAATCTCAAGAATATTTTCATAGGTGCAGTATTTGCACTCATCAGCGTATCCGGTCTTTATGCCCAAAGGCCGGATCTTTATTGGAGTGTAGACATGTCGGCTGTCTTTGACAATCGCGAAGGTGATACACAGCATGCAGCGGCTAAGACATTCTTCCAGACACAACTTGCTCCGGAAATTGGCATCAGCCTTTATGACGACCGACATCGGATAGCGGCAGGCGTTGTCTGGACGCAACCTATCGGTTGCGAATGGGAAGGACATCGGCTGTCGCCTACAGTCTATTACCGCTACCAGTCAAAAGGACTGCGCTTTGCCATGGGCATGTTTGGCAGAGACCAGCTTTATGCAGAAATGCCTAACTATATTTGGAACGACTCCGTAAAATATAGTCAGCGAAATATTCGCGGAGCGATGATAGGCTACCGCAACGACAAAGGCTATTTTCAAGCTTTCCTCGACTGGAGGGGAATGCAGACAGAGACCCAACGGGAAGCTTTCAATATCATAGCAAGTGGCGAGCGATATCATGCCGGAGGAAAATTCCTGTGGGGTGGACTTGCAATGATGAATCATCTTGCTCTCGACAAGTCTGGAAATCCGGACCAACACGTCATAGATAATTTGCTTTATAATCCATATGTAGGAATTGACATAGCTAAAATGGCAACCGGCACTCCACTCGACTCCTGCTCGCTACGGGTCGGCATATTAGGAGATCTGACTCGCGACCGTGGGGATCGCGAGTGGAGAACTCCTGTAGGCTTATGGGCAGACTTTGACATAGCATGGAAATTCTTGGAATTGAAAAACACCTTTTATGCAGGAGGAAAGCTATATCCAATTTATGGCAGATACAACTATATCCTGGACCAAGGAGAGCCCTACTACGCAGCCTCCCTCTACAACCGCACCTCTGCCTCAATCATTTTCCTCAGACGCAAATTCATGTCGCTGAAAGCCTCCCTCGACTTCAACATAGCCCCCTCCCACTTCAACTTCTACCAGCGCGTCATCCTCTCCTTCTCCATCTAACCATGGAAAGCAGGCTTTGGCTTCGCCCAAGCTAAAGCAAGTCCAGCCTGCACCCATTTTTCCCACACCCAATAATGAAGAGAAGCTTCCCAACCTTCCCACGAGTCAAACTAAGTAGTAAGAGGGTGTTGCAGAACTATATTCTCCGCATCTTGTAGGGACGCACGGCTCGTGCGTCCGTTTTTATATTGTTGATTACCAATCTATTTGCATAGAGGACGCACGAGCCGTGCGTCCCTACATCAGAATATTGGCCCATTTTGCAACACCCTCCATGGAAAGCAGGCCTTCCGGCCTGCTTCCATTATTATGTTATGAACAATACCACATCCCTACATACCCAAAAGCTTGCACTCCGCTGTCCTCCCGACACCGGCTGCAAGCCTTTTTTTCATCTCCCCAAAAGTCAAACTTATGGAAGAAATACCTCCCAACCTCCCACCAAGTCAAACTAAGTAGCAAGCGCACTCCGTGCGCGTCCCCGCGCGTCAATCCTATATAAGACAATCATCCCCCATCAATCCTCTTCCAAAAAATCATCGAATCATATGTTCTAAAACATATTTCCTAAATTTCCCAAACAAAAACTTGCACCTTCTCACAAAATATATTAACTTGCGCCAACCAATACCCAAAACAATACAGCAGAAACATGAAAAAACTGATACTGATCGCCTCACTCCTTACCTTATCTACCACGGCGCATGCCGGATCTTACACTGTCGCATCGCCTGACAAAGCTGTCGTAGCGACTGTAAATGTCGACAGCATCATATCATGGAAAGTGGATGTAGATGGCAAGGAGGTGCTCGCGCCTTCAGCTATGTCTATGACCATGCAGAAGGGCATATCTCCCGGCATAAAACCAAAAGTAAAGAAATCTTCAATCAAGAGCGTCGACCGCATTATCACTCCTGCAGTCTACAAACGAGCCAAGGTACAAGACCAATATAATCAGCTCACTCTCGACATGGGTGGATACAGCCTTGAAGTGCGTGCCTACGATGACGGAGCTGCCTACCGATTCATAACATCAGGCAAGAAACCCGTCACAGTAACCGACGAACGTGTCGAGTTCAATTTTCCCAATGACTATCCTGCCTACATACCATACGTCAACGACAACCGCTCAGGAGAACGATACACATACTCGTTTGAGAGCTTCTATGACCGTTCGAATATCGGGGAGATGTATACCGACTCTCTTGCCATCACCCCGCTGCTTGTCGATGCCGGCAACGTGAAGGTCGCCATAAGTGACTTTGGAGGTATCGACTATCCGGGAATGTTTTTAAAGCGCAACCCCAATAAGGCAGGAGCACTCATTGCCGAATTTGCCCCCGTTCCCCTAAAAGGGGAGATGGGTGGCTACAATTACCTGAACTTCATCCCGACTGAGAGAGTCGGATACATCGCGCGCGACTTGCCCGGCAACTTTGAATATCCGTGGCGCGCCATTGTCATTAGCCGGAATGATGCTTCCCTTGCCGATACAGATATGGCCGTACGACTCGGACAGCCATCACGCATCGCCGACACATCATGGATCAAGCCGGGGCAAGTAGCATGGGACTGGTGGAATAATCTACATATAACAGGTGTTGATTTCAAGGTGGGACGAAACACCGAGACTTACAAGCATTTTATCGACTTTGCCAAAGAATACGGCATCGAATACATAATTGTTGACGAAGGTTGGAGCGACCCCAACTCCATACTAACTGCAGTAGGGGAAATAGATATCCCCGCCTTAGTGGCCTACGGCAAGGATCAGGGTGTAGGCGTGATATTGTGGGCCTCATGGAAGAATGTGCATAAAGAGCTTGATGAAGCAATGAAACACTATGCTGACATGGGAGTGGCAGGTTTCAAGATCGACTTCTTTGATGCCGACGACCAGAATATGATGCGCGACATGGAGCGGTTTGCAAAAGCTGCTGCAGAGAATCATATGATTGTAGACTACCACGGCATGAAGGCAAACGGACTGCAGACCATTTACCCAAATATCCTTAACTTTGAGGGAGTGAAGGGTCTCGAGAACTATAGATGGAGCAGCATAGAGAATGACCCGCCGCGCTACGCCGTCACAGTGCCTTTTATCCGCACAATAACCGGACCGATGGATTACACCCCGGGGGCCATGACCAACGTCAACACTGCCGAGCATCGTGCCAACAATGACAACCCGATGTCGGAAAGCACACGCGCCCACCAACTCGCCATGTATGTCGTGTATGACGCTCCGCTACAAATGCTCGCCGACAGCCCGACGCGCTACCGTGCCAATCCTGAATGCACAAAGATGATCTCTCTCGTGCCCACGGTGTTTGACGAGTCCATGACCCTTGATGGGAAAGTGGGCGAATACATCGTGACCGCACGACGTAAAGGCGACACATGGTATGTCGGGGCTATGACCAACCGCAACCCACGCGTTGTGCAGATTCCCCTGTCATTCCTCGGTGATGGCAACTACACTATGACATACGTGGCCGACGGCATGAATACCAATATAGATGCGACTGACCACAGACATGCCTCTTCCTCAGTCAACGCCTCCACCACGGTGACAGCCGACATGGCGCCCGCGGGAGGATGGATGGCCATCATCACCCCCAAAAGATAAACATGCAGTAATTGAATCGACTTGATACCGGAGAAAAACGAAAGTTGAATTAAATAGCATTTTATTTGCATATGAGAGGAATTTTTGTTAGTTTTGCATTTTAGAAAGAATCAACCTATCTAAGAATCAATCTAAACACATGAAAGTTCTTAACAAACTGACCGCACCTAAAGCTACGGCACCTGAGAGAATCATCCAGTTTGGAGAAGGAAACTTCCTTCGCGCATTTGTAGACTGGATCGTAAAGAATATGAACGAGGCTACAGACTTCAATTCATCAGTCGTTGTGCTTCAGGGCACTCCCGATGATTTTGCAATGAAGTTGCTCTCAGCTCAAGACTATATGTATAACGTCAACCTTCAGGGTCGTCTGAACGGTGAAATCGTCAACTCTTTCAAGAGAATCGACGTCATCAGCAGAGGTATCAACCCCTGGGGCCAACACGACGCAATGCTTGGTCTTGCAGTTCAACCGGAAATCAGATTCGTAATCTCCAACACCACAGAAGCTGGCATAGCATTTGATCCGGAATGCAAGCTCAACGACGCTCCCCCGGCATCTTATCCTGCTAAACTGGCCCAGATTCTCTACACTCGCTATAAGGCATTCAACGGCGACCCCAAGAAAGGTCTCATCATCATGCCTTGCGAGCTTATCTTTGAAAACGGTCACCACCTCAAGAAATTCGTCAACGACTATATCGACCTCTGGAAAGATCAGCTCGGTGAAGACTATGAAGGATTCAAGAACTGGTTTAACACCTACAACTATGTATGTGCAACTCTTGTAGACCGAATTGTCCCGGGATTCCCACGCAAGGAAATTGCAAACATCCAGGAGAAACTTGGATATAAAGACAACGTAGTGGTGCAGGGTGAGGCTTTCCACGTTTGGGTAATCGAACGCCCCGAAAACATGAGCATCGAGGAGCTCCGTGCTGAATTCCCTGCCGAGAAGGCCGGACTTAACGTGATCATCACTGATTCTGAGGCTCCATACCACGAGCGCAAAGTGACACTGCTCAATGGCCCGCACACCGTCCTCTCCCCTGTCAGCTATCTCAGCGGCGTAGACATCGTGCGCGATGCATGCAACCATCCGGTAATCGGCAAATTCATCCACAAGGTGCAGTTTGACGAGCTTATGCAGACACTTAATCTCCCGATGGATGAGCTTCAGGCTTATGGCGAAAGCGTGCTCGAACGCTTCAACAACCCATTCGTGGACCATCAGGTGACATCTATCATGCTCAACTCCTTCCCGAAATACCAGACCCGCGATCTCCCCGGCGTGAAGACCTATCTCGAGCGCAAGGGTGAGCTTCCGAAGGGTCTTGTACTCGGCTTAGCTGCCATCATCACCTACTATAAGGGTGGCAAGCGCGAAGATGGATCTCCTATCCAGCCGAAAGACGACCAGAAGATAATGGACCTTCTGACTGAACTCTGGGCTACCGGCGACACACGCAAGGTGGCTGAAGGAGTGCTCGCCGCTGACGACCTCATCTGGAAGGAACACGGCAATCTCAATGAGATTCCGGGTCTGACAGACCTCGTGGTGGAATATCTCGACAGCATCCAAGACAAGGGTATGCTCGCTACTGTCGAGAGCATTCTTTAATATAAATTATCTCATGCCCGGACGGATTAATTCCGACCGGGCATGAACATTACCATTTTTCTTCATGAAAGATTACATTAAAATCAACCCTTCCGACAATGTGGCAGTTGCCATCTCCGCATTGCAGAAGGGTAATGAGGTAAATATAGACGGGGTGACTTTCACACTCGTCTCTGACATCCCGGCAGGTCATAAATTCGCTCTCAAGGATATAAAGGAAGGTGAGAATATCATCAAATATGGTTTTCCCATCGGCCATGCCAAACATGACATAGCTCTCGGCAGTTTTCTCGATGATCATGACATCAAGACCAACCTTGAAGGACAACTCGACTATTCCGACGTGAAGCGTAAACCGGTAGAGAAATGTCACTGTGAAGGTGGCGAACGCACCTTCGAAGGATTCCTCCGCAAGGATGGACAGGCCGGTGTGCGCAATGAGCTATGGGTGATCCCTACAGTTGGTTGCGTCAATGGAATCGTAAAGCAAATCGTAGATAAGCTCAATGCCGAGACAGGGGCAGAGGGTGTAGACGGAATATTCGGCTTCCCACACAACTATGGATGCTCACAGCTTGGCGACGACCACGAAAACACCAAGAAGATCCTCCGCGATATGGTGCATCACCCAAATGCCGGTGGCATTCTCGTGGTAGGACTCGGATGCGAGAACAATCAGCCGAAAGTATTTGAGGAATTCTGCGGCGACTACGATAAAGATCGTGTCAAATTCATGGTTTGCCAGGAAGTGGAAGGCGATGAAGTTGAATACGGCTTAAATATTCTCCGCGACTTATATAATAAGGCTAAGGAAGACAAACGCACTACCCTTCCCGCCTCCAAGCTCAAAATTGGACTCAAGTGCGGCGGCAGCGATGGCTTCTCAGGCATCACAGCAAACCCCCTCCTTGGAGAATTCTCAGATTTCCTGTGCGATTGCCAGGGTGGCACCACAGTTCTGACCGAGGTGCCTGAAATGTTTGGCGCCGAGACCATTCTTATGCAGAGATGTGCCGATGATGAGCTCCTTGGAGAGACTATCACCCTCATCAATGACTTCAAGGAATATTTCCTCAGCCATGGCGAACCGGTAGGTGAGAATCCATCTCCGGGCAACAAGGCAGGTGGCATATCCACTCTTGAGGAGAAAGCCCTCGGTTGCACCCAGAAGAGCGGTAAGAGCGAAGTGAAAGGGGTGCTTGCATATGGCGAACGCATACACAATCATGGACTTAACCTTCTTTCTGCTCCCGGCAACGACCTCGTAGCCTCTACTGCCCTCGCGGCATCAGGATGCCAGATAGTGCTTTTCACCACCGGACGAGGCACTCCATTTGGGACTTTTGTGCCTACAGCTAAAATTTCCACCAACAGCAATCTGGCAAGGAGAAAACCGGATTGGATTGACTTCAATGCCGGTGTGCTTGTAGAAGATGCTGACATGAAGGATGTTGCAAAGAAATTTGCCGACTTCGTGCTCGATGTGGCAAGCGGAAAGAAAGTCAACTCCGAAAAGGCAGGCATCCACGAGATCGCCATCTTCAAGAATGGAGTTACCCTGTAAGTGAAAGCTTACTGAGCAACCGACATAATCAACTAATAATTCATAAAAGCATTTCATTTATCTTAATATAGAAATAGATTATGCATTATGAATTATGCATTATGCATTTCAAATGTTTAAACTAACTGCATATGAAACCCTTCATGGACGAAAATTTTCTGCTGCAGAATGAGACTGCGCAGAAGCTCTATCACGAGCATGCGGCTAAAATGCCGATTATCGACTATCACTGCCACCTGATTCCGAAGATGGTGGCTGACGACCACAAATTCAATTCTATCACTGAGCTTTGGCTCGGTGGCGACCATTATAAGTGGCGTGCCATGCGCAGCAACGGCGTTGACGAGCGCTTCTGCACAGGCAAAGACACTACTGACTGGGAGAAATTCCAGAAATGGGCTGAGACTGTTCCTTATACATTCCGTAACCCACTCTACCACTGGACACATCTGGAGCTCAAGACTGCTTTCGGAATCGACAAACTTCTCAATCCGGAGACTGCAAAAGAGATTTTCGACGAGTGCAACGACAAGCTTCGCAACGACCCCAATATGACAGCCCGCGGACTCATGCGCCGCTACAATGTTGAGACTGTGTGCACCACTGATGATCCGGCAGATTCACTTGAATACCACAAGCAGGTGAAAGACTCCGGCTTTGAGATCAAGATGCTTCCTACATGGCGTCCCGACAAGGCTATGGCTGTAGACAAACCTGAGGAATACCGCGAATATATCGCAAAACTCGGCGAGGCTGCCGGAATGGAAATCCGCACTTTCAATGATCTCGTAGATGCACTTCAGAAGCGTCACGATTTCTTCGAGGAGATGGGTTGCCGCCTTTCCGACCACGGTATCGAGGAATTCTATGCTGAGGATTACACTCAGCCTGAAATAGATGCAATGTTTACCAAAGTCATGGACGGAGGTTCTCTCACTCCCGAGGAAGTGGAGAAGTTCAAGAGCGCCATGATGATTGTGTTCGGTGAAATGGATTATGAAAGCGGTTGGACACAGCAGTTCCACTACGGAGCTATCCGCGACAATAACTCCAAGATGTTCAAGCTTCTTGGTCCAGACACAGGCTTTGATTCGATCGGTGAATTCAACACAGCCAAGAAGTGTGCAAAATATCTCGATAAGCTCAACAGCCGTGGTAAACTCGCCAAGACTATACTTTACAACCTGAATCCATGCGCTAACGAAGTGATGGCAACTATGCTCGGCAACTTCCAGGATGGAAGTGTGGCAGGCAAGATCCAGCTCGGTTCAGGATGGTGGTTCCTTGATCAGAAAGATGGAATGCAGAAGCAGATGAATGCACTCTCACTCCTCGGCCTTCTTAGCCGTTTCGTCGGTATGCTCACCGACAGCCGCTCCTTCCTCTCCTACCCGCGTCACGAATATTTCCGTCGCACCCTCTGCAACCTTGTAGGCACAGATATCGAAAATGGTGAGATACCCTACACAGGCTATGAGGAGAAGCGCGTCAACCAGATGATCGAAGATATTTGCTACAACAACGCTAAAAACTACTTCAAATTCTGATCATGGCAAATACTTCACCATTGGCAGCAGCCAACCAGAAGATGACCAACTTCCGTTGGACCATCTGTCTGCTGCTGTTTCTTGCAACTACGGTCAATTATATGGACCGTCAGGTGCTCTCCCTTACCTGGAAGGAGTTTATTTCTCCTGAATTCCATTGGACTGATTCTGACTACGGAACAATAACGGCTGTTTTCTCAATAGTATATGCCATCGCTAATCTTCTTGCCGGCCGCTTCATCGACTGGATGGGCACAAAGAAAGGATATCTCTGGGCCATCGGAGTATGGAGTGCCGGTGCATGCCTTCATGCAGCATGCGGATGGGCAACTGAGCACACACTTGGCCTTCATGAAGCAAACGACCTGTTAGGAGCCACCGGAGAATTAGCTTTGATGATTTCTACAGTGTCTGTCTATTTCTTCCTTGCAGCACGCACTATCCTGGCACTCGGTGAGGCTGGAAACTTCCCGGCTGCAATCAAAGTGACAGCTGAATACTTCCCAAAACGCGACCGTGCATATGCAACTTCTATATTCAATGCCGGATCAGCAGTTGGCGCACTCGTGGCTCCCTTCACCATCGGCCCGCTCGCTCGCTTCTTCCAGAGCATCGGCTGGGGAAACGGATGGGAGATGGCATTCATTGTAATCGGTGCACTCGGTTTCGTATGGATGGGCTTCTGGGTATTCCTTTATAAGGAACCGGCTCAGAATCCACGTGTCAACGAGGCTGAGCTTGCTTATATCGAACAAGACAATGACACTCCCGATGAGTCAGCAAGAGAAAAGGCAGAGATCGAAGACAGCGAGACTGCAACAATTCCTTTCTGGCAGTGCTTCAAGTATCCGCAAACATGGGCGGTGTTCTTCGGTAAGTTCTTGACTGACGGTGTGTGGTGGTTCTTCCTCTTCTGGACACCTGCTTACATTACTGACGTTTTTGAGCTTTCCACTTCTTCCGGCACCGGTATGCTGATGATTTTTGTGCTATATCTCATCACGATGTTATCTATCTACGGAGGTAAGCTCCCGACAATCCTCATGAACCGGGCGGCAGCCAAAGGAATCGATGAGAATCCATATTCAGCTCGTATGAAAGCGATGTTCATCTTCGCACTCTTCCCCCTTCTTGCGCTTTTCGCCCAGCCACTTGCAGAAGTCTCTCAGTGGATGCCTATCATAATCATCGGTATAGCTGGTGCAGCACATCAGTCATGGAGCGCCAACATCTATTCTGTTGTAGGCGATATGTTCCCGAAGAGTACCATCGCTACGATCATCGGTATCGGCGGCATGGCAGGCGGCATTGGTTCTTTCTGCATCAATAAAGGCTCCGGTGTACTTTTCGATTATGCAGCACAGACTCAGATGTCTATGTTCAGCTTCACAGGCAAGCCTGCCGGATACTTCATCGTATTCTGCATCTGTGGCGTGGCGTATCTTCTCGGATGGTGCATCATGAAGCTTCTTGTGCCTCGCTACAAGAAGATCGAAGTGGCATAATCCTTAGCAATTTCCACAATGAAGAAAATATCAATTATGTTACTCGCGCTGGCAGCAATGCTGCCTGCGCGAGCTCTTGCACAAGAGCAGACCGATACCATCACCATCTGGATGGCTGGCGATTCTACTATGGCCAATAAGCCGATAGATGATGAAAAGCAGGAAAGAGGCTGGGGACAGATGCTCCCGTTGATGCTTCAGGGACCGGTGAAGGTCAGCAATCATGCTGTCAACGGGCAGAGCACTAAAAGCTTCATCGACAGCGGACGCTGGGACAAGATGATGGAAGGAGTCAAGAAAGGAGACTACGTGATCATCCAGTTCGGGCACAACGACGAGAAGATCAAGAATCCCGACAGATATTCCGCACCGGGATCAACTTTCGATGCCAACCTGACCAAGATGGTAAAAGACGTCAAGAAGAAAGGAGCCAACCCTATCTTGATGAACTCAATCGTTCGTCGAAACTTCCCATCAGACAAGATGGACAATACTAAAGACGTGAGCGACCATGAAGCCGGACCTACAAACGTTGACCCCAAAAAGGAGGGGACAAGACTCGTGGATACTCATGGAGCTTACCTGCAGAGCCCCAAGGATGTCGCAAAAAAACAGAAAGTGGCATTCATCGACATGAATGCCGGCACTCATAATCTGGTGCAGTATCTCGGCACTGAGAAGTCAAAGGCTCTCTATATGTGGATTCCTGAAGGGAAATACAAATTCTGTCCGAAAGGAAAGATTGACAACACTCATCTCAATATCTATGGTGGCACCGTCCTTGCGCGCCTCGCTGCCGACTCACTCGCCAAGAGGATTCCTGAGCTTTCAAAGTTTGTGATTCCAAAGGAAAATGCACGAGAGATGAAATATGTGGTCACTGATATGGCTGTCTATGCCAACGACAGTACCGTACTCCAGACCGCTGCAATCCAGAATATCATCGACATAGCTGAAGCCAATGGAGGCGGAGAGATCATATTCCCTGCCGGCACATACCTGACAGGTGCCCTCTTCTTTAAGCCCGGCACTCGCCTTCACCTTGAAAAAGGGGCAAAGATAAAGGGATCGGACGATATCAGCAACTTCCCCCTTATTCCATCTCGTATGGAAGGGAAAAGCATCTATTACCACGCAGCCCTCATCAACGCATATTTCGTGAAGGGATTTGAGATCACCGGTGAAGGGACAATTGACGGCAACGGCCTGCGCTACTGGAAAGAATTTTGGGCAAACCGCGACCGTGCTGTTGAAGCCGGACGCGAATGGACCAACCTTGAGGTGCGCCGTCCTCGCCTCGTTTTCCTTTGGGGATGCAACGACCTGAAGATATCAGGAGTGAATCTGCAAAACTCCCCGTTCTGGACCACTCACCTATATATGTGTGACGATGTGCTGATCGAAAACTGCCGAATCACGGCTCCACGTGGGGAAGTAAGAGCACCAAGCAGCGATGCACTCGACCTTGATGCATGCCGCAGGGTGACAGTAAGAAACTGTTACCTGAATTGCGACGATGATGGCGTCTGCCTCAAAGGAGGAAAGGGAGTATATGCCAACCGGACCATGGACAATGGCATTTGCGAGGATATCCTCGTAGAGAACTGTGAGTTTGGAAGAAACCTTCACGGTGTGCTCACTCTCGGCAGCGAATGCATACATGCAAAGAATGTCACTGTAAGAAACTGCAAGGTGGACATTAATGCCGCCATACTTCGTCTCAAGATGCGTCCTGACACATATCAGGTCTATGAAAATGTCAAGATCGAAAATATCACCGGACATTGCGGAACTGTCATGGACATGAAACCATGGAAACAGTTCTACACTCTTGAAGGAAGTGACGAACATCCTTACGGCATAGTACGTGACATCAAGATTGAGAACGTCGATGTCACTTGCAATACATTCTGCCATATCCAGGGAAATCCCAACGACACTGTAGAAAACGTTCTTTTTGAGAATGTCAAGGTAGAAGCTGAAGACCCCTCTCTGACAGTTGTGGCTTATCCGACTGTGAAATTTGAGAATGTGACAGTCAACGGAACTTCTTTCCAACCTAAGGCAGAGCGCTTGAACCTCCCCGAAGAAAACGAATACGACAAACTTTAATAACAACATGAAGAGAACTTTAATTTCATTAGCGGCCGCGATTCTATGCGTAGGCTCGGCAATGGCGGAAGGCATTGCAGAAAGAGCCCAGAAAGCATGGAAAGACGTGTATCCTCAGGTAGAGGCTCGTATTAAAGCACCTACTTTTAAAGACAAGGATTACAACATCAATGATTTCATGCCTAAAAAGCCAAAAGGCAAGAAGGCTTCAGTATTACCGAAAGACAAACATGGCAAAGAACTCTACACAAATGTGATCAATTCTGCTATTGCCAAGTGTAGTGCAGACGGTGGCGGTAGGGTAATTGTCCCTGCCGGAACATGGCTCACAGGTCCTATAAAATTGCTCACCAATGTCAACCTTCATCTTGAGGAAGGTGCAGTCCTCCTATTCACTGATGATCCGCATCAGTATTATCCTCTTGTCCTCACGGCTTGGGAAGGCATGAACTGCTGGAACTGGAGCCCTATGATCTATGCTTATAAGCAAGATAACATCGCGATTACAGGTAAGGGAACCATCGATGGCGGTGCAAGCCGCGAGAATTGGTGGTCAATGGTAGGCAACGACAAATGGGGATGGAAACCAGGTATGCTATCCCAGCGTGCAGGCCGAATCATTCTTCAAGACTGGAATGAATGCGGAGTTGACCTTTTTGAGCGTCGCCTCGGCTCCAACTGGGGTATGCGTCCCCAGCTTGTAAACCCGGTGGAATGTAAAAACGTCCTCATTGAAGATGTGACTATGCTTCGTTCTGCCTTCTGGGTTATGCACCCTCTCATGTGCCAGAACGTTACTGTTCGTGGTGTTCATGTGCAGAACGATGGTCCTAACGGCGACGGATGCGACCCTGAATCTTGCAAAGACGTTCTTATTGAAAACTGCTATTTTGACACCGGCGATGATTGCATAGCAATCAAGAGCGGACGTAACCGTGACGGTCGTGAACGTGCTATCCCCAGCGAGAACATTATCGTACGTAATTGCCAGATGAAAAATGGACATGGTGGTGTAGTTGTCGGTAGTGAAATCTCAGGCGGCTATAAGACTCTTTTTGTAGAAAACTGCAAAATGGATAGCCCAGATCTCGAACGTGTCATCCGAATCAAGACCAATACTTGCCGTGGTGGTGTAATTGAAGATATCTATGTCCGTAATGTTGAAGTGGGACAGTGTGATGAAGCTGTTCTTAAGATCAACCTCGACTATGAGCCCAAAGAAAAATGCAAGCGCGCTTATCCTCCGACAGTCCGCAACGTGTATCTTGAGAATGTAAATTGCAACAAGAGCAAATACGGTGTCAAGATCGTAGGTCTTGCCGACAAATGCAACGTCTACGACATCGAGGTAAAGGATTGTAACTTCAATGGTGTAGCTGATGGCAACAGCATCACAGGTGAAGTAAAAGACGTGGTGTTTGACAATCTTAAGATCAACGGTGTAGAATGCTTCTACGGCCGACCCCTCGCCTACCAGATGGCTAAATCAGAAATGATACGCAATCCTAAGAGCGAGACTATCGACGTAAACGGAGTGAAATGGAGCTATGCAGCTGCAGTGGAACTCGAGGGTATCCTTGCGGCCGCTCGCGCCTACAATGATAAGGAAATGCTCGACTACGTGCTCAATTACACTGACTTCTTTGTAAATCCCGACGGCACCATCAAGGCGTTTGACAAGAACGCTTACAATATCGACAACGTGAAGGGAGGCATTGAGATCCTTCAGGCCTATGACATCACAGGCGATGAAAAATACAAGAAGGCTGCCGACAACATCTACGACCAGCTTCTATCACAGCCCAGAACAAAGACAAAGAATTTCTGGCACAAGAAGATTTATCCTCACCAGGCTTGGCTTGACGGTCTTTACATGGGCCAGCCGTTCTATGCTGAATACGTAAACCGTTACCTTGGTTCAGACCCGAAGCTCTGGAACGACATCGCCAACCAATTCCTCACTGTAGGCAAGAAGACGTACGACCCTGCGACAGGGCTCTACCGCCATGCATGGGATGAGAAGAAGAAACAGTTCTGGGCTGACCGTCGCACCGGACAGTCAGAGCACGCATGGGGACGCGCAATGGGCTGGTACCTTTGGGCTATAACCGATGTGCTTGAAAAGATGCCGGCAGATCATCCCAAGCGTCCTGAAATGCTTGCGCTCCTTAAGAGTGTAGCTGACGGTGTAGTGAAGTATCAGGATCCTGAATCCGGTGTATGGTATCAGGTGATGGACTCCCCGAAGCGTCAGGGCAACTACCTCGAGGCAACAGCTTCAGCAATGTTCGTCTACAACCTTCTCCGTGCAGTGCGCCTCGGTCTGCTCGACGAGTCATATCTCGCTCCTGCAAAGAAAGGATATGAGGGTATGGTAGAGACTTTCGTCAAGGAAAATCCTGACGGCACTATTTCTCTGACCAATTGCTGCGCCGTAGCAGGACTTGGAGGAGGAAAGGACAAGCGCAGAAACGGCACATTCCAGTATTATCTTAGTGAGCCTATCCGCGACAACGATGCTAAGGGCGTAGGTCCCTTCATCCTTGCTGGTCTTGAATATGACAACTTGAAAAAGTGATTGAAATGAATAAATTCCGCAGATTATTCTGTACAGGGAAATTTATGACTACCGTCGCGGCGAATTTATTCGTCGCGACGGCAATCATGTCCGGCTGTAGCTCAAACAGCGAAAAAATCGACCGTTTCGCACTGGTGACTCGCAATAACCCCCATGTCACAGCCATCGACACTATGGCTTCGCTCACGGTTGGCAACGGACGATTTGCATTTACTGCTGATGTGACCGGACTCCAGACATTCCCTGAGATATATTCAGCCGGCGTTCCACTCGGGACCATGAGCGACTGGGGCTGGCACAGCTTTCCAAACACTGAAGACTATAAATTTGAGGAAACACTCAAGGAATATGACTTCGGGCGTGGAAGACAGGAACTCTACTCTGTCCAGTTTAAAGATGACCCAAGGAAGAAGGCTGCCGCAGACTATTACCGCGTCAACCCCCACAGGCTTCATCTCGGCGCACTTGGATTTGACGGTATAACGCCTGAATCGCTGACCGACATAGACCAGACACTCGACATGTGGAACGGAGTGATCAATTCCAAGTTCACTTCAGCCGGAAAGAAAGCTGAAGTAAGGACATCGGTTGATCCGGAGCTGGATCTTGTGGCTGCTGTCATCAACGATGAAGGTCGACACGCGATTGCTCTTCGTCTGCCCTACCCTACCGGAAAACACAGCGACGACGCATGCGATTGGAACGCCGACTCCCTTCACACTGCCGACATCGTAGTGTCAGAACCGGGTAAGGCTATCGTAAAACATACCCTTGACTCCACTTCCTACTTCATCACACTGCACTGGGACGGAAAGACTGAGGCAGAAAAGACATCCCCACACACCATCGTCATCACTCCGGATGCCGACAAATGGAGCATCACTGCGCAATTCACCGAAGAGATGACAGGCAACTCGGATGTTACCGCAGAGAAAGTGATTGCTGATGCAAGCGACTACTGGCAGAAGTTTTGGAACGAAGGAGGTGTGGTTGACTTCAGCCACTGCACGGATCCTCGCGCCAAGGAACTCGAACGCCGCGTGGTGCTCTCGCAGTATCTGCTTGCCACAAACTGTGCGGGCACTACCCCGCCTCAGGAGACAGGCTTGACTTATAATTCCTGGTTTGGAAAATTCCATCTCGAGATGATATGGTGGCATCAGGCTCAGTTCGCCCTCTATGGCCATGAAGACCTTCTCGCCCGCACTCTTCCTTGGTATGAGAAGGCCGAAGCAAACGCGAGAAACATTGCCAAGCGACAGGGATTCGAAGGAGTTAGATGGATGAAGATGACTGATCCTTCCTCAATAGAGGCTCCATCAGGAGTTGGATCTTTCCTTATTTGGCAGCAGCCTCATCTCATCTATCTCGCAGAGCTGCTTTACCGTGCGAATCCGGATACAGCCGTTCTCCACAAGTATTATCCCCTCATTGAGGAAACCGCTCAGTTTATGGCTTCGTTTGCTGACAGAGATGAGGCAAACAAACGCTACATACTTAAGGGTATCATACCGGCGCAGGAGACATTGAAGGCATCGGAAACCGTAAATCCTCCGTTTGAACTCTCATATTGGCATTTCGGACTCAATACAGCCCAAAAATGGAGAGAAAGAATGGGGCTCGAGCGAAATCCTGAATGGGACAAGATCACAAACGAGCTCTCTCATCTTGCTGCAAAAGACTCCCTTTATCTTGCTGCCGAGACTGCTCCACAGACCTATGAGGACATCCGCTTCACTTCCGACCACATGGCTGTTCTTGGCTCACTTGGTATTCTCCCTGCTTCCCCACTTGCCGACCCAAAGATTCTCGACAATACTTTCGACTGGGTCTACAACAATTGGAACTGGGACAAGACTTGGGGTTGGGACTATCCGACAACGGCTATGTGTGCCGTACGCGTAGGAGAACCTGAAAAGGCCATCAATGCCCTGCTGATGGACAAGCGCACCAACACCTATCTGCCAAACGGACATAACTATCAGGACAACCGACTTCGTTGCTATCTTCCCGGCAATGGCGGACTGCTGACAGCAGTGGCTCTGATGACTGCCGGATGGGACGGATGTGAGATTGAAAATCCCGGATTCCCGAAAGATGGCACCTGGGACGTACGCTGGGAAGGCATAAAGCCACTACCTTGATTCCCTGAAAAAAACACAGGACGGTGAGGCCTGAACCCCTCACCGCCCACCAAACATAAAAATAAATTCTTAAGACTTAAGACTCAAGACTTAAGACTAAAAAACCAACATACATGAAAAAAAGATATAAATATCTCACAGCCATTTGCTTGCTTGGAAGCGCGGCATTCTTTATGCATGCCGAAGATCCATCTACCGACTGGTATGCGGAGACGACAGTCAACCGTCCGTTCGTACGCTGGTGGTGGCAAGGAAGCGCCGTTGACAAGGATGGACTCACCTACAACCTCGAAGAGTTTGCCCGTCAGGGAATGGGAGGATTCGAGATCACTCCTATCTATGGAGTGCAGGGCAACGAAGCCAACGATATCCCATACCTCTCCGAAAAATGGATGGAGATGCTCCGCCACGTGACCGACGAGAGCCGGAGGCTCGGGCTTCAACCGGAGATGAACAACGGAACAGGCTGGCCATTTGGAGGTCCGGAAGTGACAGAAAATGAAAGTGCCCAGAAACTCATCATAGAAAAATGGAACGTGGCTCCCGGCAAAAAACTCGCTGTGAAAATAGAGCCGCAGGATGAAAAGCAACGCGCGGTAGCCACAGTCGAAAAGATAATGGCTGTGAATGGCGACACTCGCATCGACATCACAAACAAACTGAAAAAAGACGGAACCCTTGACTGGACTGCTCCCAAGAAAGGGAATTGGGAAGTGTATACCCTATTTGCAGGAAGGACATTCCAAAAAGTGAAGCGAGCTGCCCCGGGTGGTGAAGGGTATGTAGTAAACCACTACGACAGCGTTGCCGTAAAGAAATATCTCGACCGTTTCGACCGGGCTTTCACCGGGAAGGAAGATACTTTCCCGAAAGTGATGTTCAACGATTCATATGAAGTGTATGGGTCAGACTGGACAAAAGGTCTTTTCGAAGAGTTTGCCAAGGATCATGGCTATCGCCTTGAGCAATATCTTCCGGAGTTTGCCGATCAAGGTAACCAGACGGAGCTTCGCGGCCGCATCGTAAGAGACTATCGATATACTTTAGCTCGTGTACTGCGCGAAAATTTCACTGACCTTTGGACCCGTTGGGCACACAGCCATGGCGCCCAAATCCGCAACCAAAGCCATGGAAGCCCGGCAAACATCATTGACCTCTATGCAATCGTTGACATTCCGGAATGCGAATCATTCGGACGCTCCGAACTGAATATCCCCGGCCTTCATCCTACCGGAGATTCGCGCCACAGCGATGCTGACCCGGCGGTGCTTAAGTTTGCATCCTCGGCTGCCCACATAGCCGGCAAACCACTCGTCTCTGCAGAAACTCTGACATGGCTTACCGAGCATTTCCACACATCCTTGTCTGTTGCAAAACCTGAAATCGACCAAATGCTGGCAGCCGGAGTCAACCATATTTTCTTCCATGGAGCCACTTACTCCCCAAAAGGAGTGGAATTTCCGGGATGGTTGTTCTATGCATCGGTCAATATGTCACCTACCAACACCATATGGAAAGATGCGGATGCTCTATTCAAATATATCGCCCGTTGCCAAGCTTTTCTTACAGCAGGCAACCCTGATTCTGACGTACTGCTCTACTTCCCTATCGACGACATTTGGCAACGTCAAGACGGCATATACATGATGTTTGACATCCATAGTATGGATAAAAAGATGCCGGACGTGAAGGCAATGGTCAATGAATTGGTGAAGGCCGGTCTTGATCCTGACTATCTTTCAGATGCCCTCATATCAGAACTCAGTGTCGAGGCAGATGGAACAATAGTATCGACTGGTGGCAACCGCTACAAGTCGATCATAGTCCCACCCGTCAATTATATGCCGGTGGAGACACTCAAAGCCCTGAAGGATCTCAAGGAAAAGGGTGGAAACGTGATCTTCACCGGAAATCTTCCTAAAGATGTGCCGGGGCTCGGAAATCTTGAGGAGAGACGTGCCCTACTCTCAGAGCTTGAAAAGGATATGGCATCCCCGGTAAAAGATATCCAGGCAGCTATCCGAATGACCGGAGCCACTCCTGAGCCACTGCGAAACAAAGGGGTCTCACTTCTCCGACGCACCAACGAGGCTGGTGGCTTCAACTATTTCCTCGCTCTCCTCAACGACAATAGCCTCGATGGATGGGAGACACTGGCGGAGCCGGCTGAAAGCGTGATGATCTTCGATCCTCTCACGGGCAAGAAAGGAAAGGCTAAGACCCGTAAGGGACCGAACGGAACAACCGAGATATTGCTTCAAGTAGATCCGGGCCAGTCACTTCTGCTAAAGACATTCCCGACTGAGATTGACGCTGAGGAATGGGCTTACTATGAAAAAGGAGCTCCTGTCAACATAGAAAAAGGATGGAGTATAACTTTCCCTGAAAGCGAGCCGGCTATTGAAGGTGTGTTCGATACAGATACTGTGACGGCATGGACCAACCTCCCTATCGATGAAGCAAAAGTCAACACTGCTACAGGACGCTATAAAGTTTCTTTCGAACTCCCGAAGGGAATAGAAGCCGATGAATGGCTTCTCGACCTTGGCGATCTCCGCGAAAGTGCCTCTGTGAAAGTCAATGGCAAAGATGCAGGCAAAGTATGGAGCGTTCCATTTACTATTGAAATCGGAGAATTCCTGCAACCCGGCACAAACACACTTGAGATTGATGTCACCAACCTACCGGCCAACAGGATTGCCGACTATGACCGCAAAGGGAAAAAATGGAAGATCTTCAAAGATGCCAATATAGCGAGCGTAATCGGCAAGAAAGTCGTAGATTATTCCGACTGGGAGACCGTTCCCGCCGGACTCAATTCAGAAGTAAAGCTAATTCCGATGAAAAAGAAACAATAAAACTAATATAATACCTAATATCAACGTGTAATATCATTTATGTATTTGCATAGAAATTCATAGTCCATGAATTATGCATTATGCATTATGAATTATGCATTAATACCAACCCTATGAAAAAAGTAATCTTAACCATCCTTGCTGTCATCATGGCAATACCCGCCATTATGGCAAAGGAAGAGCTTCCTCCCCGTCAGGAAACTCTCAAGACCCTCATCAAGGTCAATGACCTCTACATGCGTAAACATCCGGATCCACTTTTAGGTATCCCCTATTATTCCCGTAAGAAAGTTTACGAAGCCAATATATGGACCCGTTCGATCTATTTCGAAGGGCTGATGGCTTTGCATTCCATATATCCCGACAAGAAATACTGGCAATACGCCACTGACTGGGCTGAAGGCTTCAAATGGGGAATGCGCCGCGATGACACCACTACCCGCAATGCCGACAATTATGCATGTGGACAGACCTATATCGATCTCTACAAACTGACACCGAAGCCGGAGATGCTAACCCAGACCATCTCCCTCTGCAATATGCTTGTCAATACTCCTCAGGTTGACGACTGGACATGGATCGACGCTATCCAGATGGGTATGCCGGTGCTCACAAAGCTAAGCGCTGTCACCGGCGACAAGAAATATAGCGAGAAAGCATGGGACATGTATGAGTGGAGCCGCAATACTCTCGCCGGTGGACTTTACAACGAGAAAGAAGGCCTTTGGTGGAGAGATGCAGATTTCGTGCCTCCCTACAAGGAGCCTAATGGAAAGAACTGCTATTGGAGCCGTGGCAACGGATGGGTTGTTGCAGCCCTCGTGCGTGTTCTTGAAGATACACCCGCCGACGATCCCCACAGAGCTGTCTACGTAAAGGATCTTCAAGACATGTGTGCAGCCCTCGTGAAATGCCAGCGTCCCGACGGATTCTGGAATGTATCGCTCCATGATCCTGACAACTTTGGTGGTAAGGAACTTACTGGCACTGCCCTCTTCGTATATGGCATGGCTTGGGGTGTCCGCAACGGAATCCTCGACAAGGCAAAATATATGCCGGTCATCACCAAGGCTTGGAATGCAATGGTGAAAGAAGCCGTTCACGAGAACGGATACCTCGGCTATGTCCAGGGCACCGGCAAAGAACCCAAAGACGGTCAGCCCGTAGCCTACGACTCAGTGCCGGATTTTGACGACTATGGCACAGGCTGCTTCCTCCTCGCCGGCGTAGAGGTCTACAAGCTCTAACCTATGGGACGGCGGTTTGGCTTCGCCCAAGCTAAAGCAAGTCCCAACCGCCGCCAACCAAACCCCAAAAATCAGACATTCATAAAAAAGCCATGAATGTCTGATTTTTTTTTAATCCTGATGTCACATTTCCTTACTTCCGTGCATCTATCATACGTAACAAACTTAATAAACACTTAATATGGTAGAGATAGTACCCATCTTTGTTTGCGTGGTTTTACCCGTATCGATCGTGCTGATTGTCAGCCTTAGAAAATGGAACAGTGACAACAAACGTGCCGAGATTCTCACCAAAGCTATCGAATCAGGCAGGGAAGTTGACACAGAACGTCTGGTGGAATCACTCCGCGATCCCAGAAACCGTCAGTATACAGATAAAGATTTGCTTTACGCGCGTCTACTGCGTGGTTGCATCTGTACACTTGTTGGCATCGCACTCTCAGTCGTATATTTCCTTTGGCCGGTCAATGATATCGATGAACTGTCCTTTCTAATGTTGATTGGCTCGGTCTCAACAGCAATTGGGATTGCTTATCTTATAGTATATTTCGTAACCCGCAAGGAAGTACTGAAAGAAAAGTAGATTATGACCCGGGAGCAATTCATAATCCAGGTTAAAAACCATGAGAAGTCGTTTCGTCGGTTTCTCATGGCGCTCTGCTGTGGAGATTCAGCCCTTGCCGACGACATTGCTCAGCAATCATACATCAAGGCATATCTTTCAGTTGAAAATCTTGAAAATCCTGATAAGTTCCGCTACTGGCTTTACCGCATTGGCCACAACACGTTTCTAAGCCATAAGCGATCCGAAAAACTGATGGTAGGCTATGAGGAAGTTCGGGAAATGCAATCAGAATCTGCATCTGATTGCAACTTCAAGTATCAGGAGCTCCACTTGGCACTCAATCGTCTCCCTTTAAAGGAAAGGATTGCCATACTCCTATATTATATGGAGGGATATTCCATCAAGGAAATATCCGGAATTGTTGATTCATCTGAAGACTCAGTACGCCAACAAATGTCGCGAGGACGAAAACATCTTAAGGAATATCTAAAAATAGATTGAAATGGAAGAAGACAGACTTAAAGATATATTCAAGGAATATGAACCTGACCTGTCATCGCGTATGGCGTTTATGGAAAGGCTTGAAAGAAATCTCAACGCTGTAGAAATAATACATCGCGAGAACGCCTTGGCCACTAAGCGAAATCGCCTTGCAGTGATTTGTGCTTCTATTGTAGGATTCCTGGTTGGCTTCCTCTTCTCATTTGCACTCCCCTACATCAGCAATATGATAGCAGAGTTTGAAGATTTTATCTCAACAAATTCAGTGCTAAGCAACCTTAATGCCATACCCGAATTTCAATCAGTCATAGCTTGGATCATCATAGGTGCCGTCTCGGTGTTTACCTCTATAGGCACATACAATATGGTGCTTAATTATCGACCTTTGACAAGTGGGAGGCGGGAAGACTGACGTCTTTCCACTTGATGAAGGCAGTGTCTGAAAGGCGAAGCGTATAGGTGAGTGTGCCATCTACGCTTCGCACTTTTCGTATGGTAGCCACCTGACCGTCAAGATGCGATCCATCTTCGATCATGACCTCGTCGCCAACGTTCAATGCCGGCAATTCTGATACAATATCCATCTCGACATCCTCTGTAAACGAACCAACGCTCCTTTGGAAAATCCTCATTTCAGCTTGGGGAATCACAGAATATGGACTGGAAGGATTAGCCGATGTCCGATAACACCATGCCAAATCGCCTATGATGCCTATGAGCGGAGTGACCCGATCATGCGGCAGACGAATGAAAAGCAATCCGGGTATGACGGGAGTCTCAACAGCCACTACCTTTTTCTTCTCAATCTTCTTAACAGTACGAAGAGGATAATAATACATGATCTGACGCTGCAGCGGGCTCTCCTTCTCCTTTAAGCGCTCCTTTATTTTATCAGGATTCACACCGCTCCTCAATCTCAGCACAAACCATCCGGGATTCTTATTCGTGATTGAATAAGCCACCGTGTTCATGATCTCAGTCTTTCGGGATTCGGAAATCTCTACAGGTTCTATGAGAGAAAGAAAAGAATATGCTTCCGGCAAATTGGGTATCATCCCTCTTATCTCTGCATATGGAATATCTTCCTTGATAGCGGCTGCAATCCATAGCGACGTGATGGAATCCCTGGAGAAAGAATCACCGAATTTTAATCCGGCACGCCGTCCGGTAGCATGAAGTTCTACAAGAAGATCTTTGATGATAGCCGGTTCGCGACGCTTCCCCTGCTGAAGCGGGAAGACATATTTTGCCTGAGGGGCATTGCGCATAGAAGTGACGATATCCTCGAGATGCAGGCAGTCGGGCCTACTGTCCGAAAACTTCAGGTTGACAATATCTTTTAATGATGCAAATGGGTTAAACAAAAGATATTGGAATGCCTTGCTGTATAAAAATGCCGGAGAATCCTGTTTCAATGATCGCTTTGTAAACCTTTCAGTCGCTTCAAGGTTCTCTTCAATCTCCTTCAGGCGTTTGGCTGAAGAGTCTGTATCGAAACCTCCTAACGAAAGGGAAAATATCTTACTGTCTGGTTCTATTCCCTCTCCCTCACACCATTCTTTGAAAAGAGTGTGCATCGCTCCTACATAGCGCTTCACAGTGCTCCCTTTAAGTCCATCAAGCAGCATGTCGATCGTCCAAAGCCTGATAGTTTTATCAGAAAACTCTGAAAGTCCATGACGCCTTATAGAGTGTATCATTGAAGGGATGGCTCTGGATGACAACATTTCCGACAATCCGTCGGTGTCAAGACTGACGACGTAGTCAATGAATCCGTTATTCCTCCCAGTGATCGCTTCCGCTTCTGATGTGTCTATTTCAGGTTGCATATTAGGTTTCGTTTGATCATTAGTATGCAAAATTATCAAAAAATTCCGACATATCAAAGTTATGACTTATTAAATTGAAAGATTAACAATTTTTAGGTCGAAAAAATTTTATCTCTCCACAAAATATGTTAATTTTGTAGTATGGAATGATTTAATCTCGGCAAAGCACAATGATTGCCGTAGTTATCTTCAGTGCCTTATTAAACTAACCTATTATAATCTAAAATTTTATGCATAGCGATCCAAAAGATTGTCTCTATTGCACCAACAATGAGACTCTCCACAACCTCATGATTGAGATAGCACCGCTTAGCGTCTCAAGGGCTTTCCTTTTTAAAGAACAGACCTACCGCGGGCGATGCCTCGTAGCATACAACGGACATGTCAACGACCTCAACGAACTCTCCGACGAAGAACGCAATGCGTTTATGAAAGACGTTGTAAGAGTGACACGTGCCATGGACAAGGTGTTTCATCCTGAAAAAATCAATTATGGAGCCTACAGCGACAAACTCTCTCACCTTCATTTCCATCTTGCTCCTAAATATGTAGACGGACCCGACTATGGCGGCACATTCCGCATGAATCCCGGCGAAGTGTATCTTTCTGATGAGGAATATGCTAAGATGGTGGAAGATATGCGTAAGGCACTTGCAGAAGAATAAGAACTAAACCTATTATATAATGAAGAAAACAGCAATGGCAGCGCTTATGCTCGCTGCTTCAACTGCTTCATGGGCACAATACTCCCACACCATCAATGCCGATAACCTTGGCCGTGGGGTACTTGCAGTGAAAGCTGACAAAGGAATCTTCGTCTCATGGCGATCATTGCCGTCTGACGACGCCGACCTTGCATTTGACATCTATCGTGACGGGGTCAAAGTGAATGAAACACCCCTGACAAAGATGACCAACTTCACCGATCCTGAGGGCACAGTAGATTCAAAATATACCATCAAGGCAATCTTGAATGGAGAAGAAAAAGAATCTGCCAATGCCAACAATGTGTGGGCTTCAGACTTCATGAAGATTCATCTCGACCGCCCGGAGGGAGGCACATCTAAGCCCGGTGGCGCAAAGGAAGACCGTGAATATACCTATACTCCCGATGATGTTTCGGTTGGTGATGTAGATGGCGACGGTGAATTTGAGTTCATCGTGAAATGGTTCCCAACCAATGCTGCCGACAACTCCCATACCCGCTTCACAGGCAATACTATTATTGACTGCTATAAGCTCGACGGCACAAAACTCTGGCGCATCGACCTGGGACACAATATCCGCTCCGGCAATCACTATACCCAGTTTATGGTATTCGATTTTGACGGTGACGGAAAGGCTGAATTGATCTGCAAGACTGCTCCCGGCACCATCGACGGAACAGGCAAAGCTGTTCTCATGGGAGATGACAAAGAGACTGACGATTACCGCAAGAGCGACGGCACTGTGATGAGTGGACCCGAATACCTGACTGTATTCAATGGCGAGACTGGTGCAGAAATCAATACTATCGCTTATAATCCTCCACGCAGCATCCGCAAGCATGTGAAGAGTGGCGCTGATGCATGGGGCGACAATTACGGCAACCGCTGTGAGCGCTATCTTGCCGGTGTGGCATATCTTGATGGCATTAAGCCAAGTGCCATTTTCGTAAGAGGCTACTACACCGCATCATATGTGTGGGCAGTTGACTTTGACGGAAAGGAATTGAAAGAAAAATGGCTTCACAAATCTGAAAAAGCCGGTGAAGGAATCTACGGACAAGGCACCCACTCTCTTTCCATAGCCGACCTTGACGGAGATGGCTTCGATGAGGTTATAATCGGCTCAGGAGCAGTAGACCATGATGGTTCTTTCATGCACTCTACCGGAGGCGGTCATGGCGATGCACTCCATGTTGGTGATTTCATCCTTGAAAACGAAGGCCTTGAGATCTATATGCCTCATGAAGACAAGAACGGCAAGTATGCCACATCGCTCCGCGACGGAAAGACAGGTAAAGTTCTCTTCTCCCAGCCAAATCCGGGTAAGGATGTTGGACGCGGCTTGATTGCAAACGTATCATCCAAATTCTCCGGAAGCGAATATTGGTCTACTCTTGACGGTAATGTAATGAATTCTGGCGAAGTTGTTGGAAGCAAACGTCCGTCAGTCAATTTCCGTATTTTCTGGGATGGAGACCTTCTTGATGAGTTACTTGACAATACGGCTGTGACAAAACCCAATGAAGACCTCACGTCTGTATCAAACGTAAAGGTTTTTGCAGGAACTTCTCACGCCGCTTCTTGCAACACCACAAAGGCAACCCCCAACCTTCAGGCTGATATCTTCGGAGACTGGCGCGAGGAGGTAATCCTACATGACAGTGAAACCGAATCAGACCTTATCATTTTCACCACTACTATCCCAAGCGAATACAAGGTGCCTTGTCTTATGACCGACCGTCAGTATCGCGAGGCTATCGCATGGCAGAACGTGGCTTACAACCAGCCCCCTCACCTCAGCTACAACCTCGAGGCTCAGTATGACACTCGTCCGCGTATCATTGTCACCCATGGAGGTCTTCAGCAGGTGATCTCTCTCGGAGAGTCAATCGATGACATTGAATTCACAGTAATGCGTGCAGAGGGTGCTGAAGTCACAGGCCTTCCTGAAGGAGTGGAATTCACTTTCGACAGCAAGGATGGAAAGGGCATCATCTCCGGTGTTCCTGCAGAGAAGGGTGAATGGACATACACAATCTCAACTGTTGGCTCTGATGATGGCGAAGACATCTCTATCACTGGAACAATCCACGTAACCTTCGTCGACAAGAGTGGACGTGCAGCATACTTCTCATTTGACACGGTTGGAACTGAGACTGTGCTCAACGACTATAAGGGCACAACAGCAGCCATCACAGGCACCGTGGGCTCTGAAGAAGGAGTAAGCAACGGGGCAATCAAATTTGATGGCAATGGCTTCTTGACACAGCCGGTTTATGAGGAACTGATGTTTGGCAAGGATGACTTCTCCATCGAACTTTGGATGAAGTCGACTGATAATGATGGCTATCTCTTCTGCATCGGCACACACAACAAAACCAATGTAGAAGGAGGCACAGGAAACTGGATTGGTCTTGAACGACTGAAAAACGAAAGCACTGACCGTCTATGCTTCTCAATCGACGACGACGTGACTAAGAGCGACTGCTACGCACTCTCTCCAAGCACCTATTTCGATGGAGAATGGCACCATATCGTCTGCGTGCGCAATGCAGCTGCTAATTCGATGACTATCTACATCGACGGCAAGCAGAATATGACCAACAACAATACCGGTACAGGGGCTATCAACTTCAATCCATCTGAACTGATGTGGATTGGCGGTGATGACGAACCTACGGCAGGTCGCGAGAACCGTACATTCAATGGCGTGATCGACGAGCTCACCATCTATCCGTTCGTGCTTTCTAAAGAAGAAGTTAAAGAGAACTATGATCGTCTTGCTCCTTCTGCAGTAGAAGAAATCATCGCAGTAAGCGGAAACGCTGATTTCACTGTAGTTGATGCACTCTCCGGACAGGTTGTCAAGACCGCCAAGGGAGCTGCAGGCAAGGGAATCACAGATGGCCTTGAAAAGGGCATTTACGTTCTCGTCATCGACAACGGCTCATCCAAAGAGACCCACAAGTTCATCAAGAAGTAAATATGTTGTTCTTTTAAGAGACATGTAGTTTACAATTAAAAGGAGGCTTCCGAAATATTCGGAAACCTCCTTTTTATATTTCATTTTTATATTTCAGATATTACGCAATACGCGTAACGCAAAACTTATAACGCTTTACTTATTCAGCATCCTGTTAGCCTGGCTTATCTTAAATCCGAGAAGCATACGGTAGATACCGAAAGTGATGAATGCGATGCCGATGTAGAGCCATACTGCGATTCCGCCTGCAAGAGGACCGGCGAGGAAGATGACTGCAAGGATCAGTGTGCAAAGGATAAAGGAAAGAAGCATTGCGAGCCAATATTTAGTGTCGCCATAATAAAGAACTGCCTCACATACTGCATTCAAAGCTACAAAGACAAGATAGAATCCAATTCCATATATGAATGCGCTGACCATTGAAGCTTCAGGAAGGAGTAGCAACCACACGCCGCAGATAATCTCGATTACACCTACAAGGAGCTTGAATCCCCAACCGGAAATGCTTCCGATGCTGAGCAGAGCGAATACTGTGTTAAGGAATCCCACAGAGCAGATCACCAAAGCGAAGGTGTAAGCCATGATAGGAAGAGAGGTTTGCGGGCTTGCGAGGCACCATATTCCGAGTCCTATGGAAAGAAGACCGGTGATTACAGGAATCCACCAATATTTGGAGGCGGTTTTAAGCATTGTGCGTGTCATAGTATTAATAATTTAGATTGTTTATAATGTGTTTTCGAAAATATAACACCAGATCCTCCCCTTTGGTTTAATAAAAAATCAATTGCAGACCTCAGCTTCCACCAGGCTTGCTCCATCATTCTGATTTCTTCTGTGATTTGTTTTTAAATAGCATTCCCGATAACATCTATAAAATTTGCAAAATTGGAATTTTCTTTGTAATTTTGCAATACCAATTTTCTAAAGCGCCTTGAGAATAATAACCGAAGAACCTCTCAAAAATTATATAGTAAGATTCCCTGATACCAAGATTGCCTTGCAAAACTGGTTGAAGATAGTTAAAGAAGCCCAATGGGAATGCTTTGCTGATGTAAAGAAGAGTTTTAATAGTGTGGATAGTGTTGGTAATCAGCATTATGTGTTTAATATCCATGGCAATAACCATCGCCTTGTCGTAGTTATTAAGTTTACAATAAAATGGATTTACATTCGATTTATCGGAACTCATGAGGAATATGACAAGATCGATTGTTCAACAATATGAATATAAAAGGAGCGAAACATGACTAAAATAGAAAATGAAGCCCAATATCGTTGGGCACTTGCACGAGTGGAGGAATTGTTACCGCATGTAAAGGACGATACTCCGCTGACTGATCCATATAGTATGGAGCTTGAACTGCTTTCCGGTCTTGTAGCAGACTATTCTGATGAGCACTTTGCTATCGGAGAACCCTCATTGGTCGATGTAATAAAACTGCGTATGTATGAAATGGGACTTACTCAAGCCGCCCTGGCAAAGTTAATCGGAGTGAATCCTTCCCGCGTATGCGAGTATCTTTCAGGGAAAAAACAGCCTACCCTTAATCAGGCAAGAGTCATAAGTCAGAAACTGAATATCGCTCCATCTATAGTGCTTGGAGTATGATTTTTTTGTATTTGTATTTATGTCATAAATTTCTTGCAAAATAGCCATAAATGCATTATCTTTGTCTTTTGAATAGACAAACGCTCCAAATAAAACACAATGGGTAACGTTCAGATAAGAATTGAGGATATAATGCAAGGAATCCAGCCTGTAGATGAACTGGAATTTGAGACGGTCGACCATCGCTACAGATCGGTCCAGCTAATACTCACCGGACTGGGCTACATCCTCACTGCAGCATTTGCTCTCCTTCTGCTCCTTACTGATGATTGCATATGGTGCATGCTTGCGGAATGCGTAATCGTAGTTGCAATGGTGGTGAATCTCATCATCGCCAATAAGGCATGGAAATTTAAGGGCTATGCCCTGCGCGAAAATGACATCACATATCGCAGCGGGCTGGTGTTTGCGAAGACTACGACTATCCCATACTACCGTCTGCAGCAGGTAAGCGTAAAGCAAAATCCGGTCTCAAAATTATTCAGCATGTACTCAGTGGAAGTCGTCAATGGTGCCCAGGCTATGTCTTCTCTGACTATCCCCGGGCTTACTGAAGAGAGAGCAAATCAAATCAAAGACATCTTAATTCAGAAGCTGAGAAATGATGACTGATTTGTTTTCTCATCCCCAGAGGATGAGTCCGGCCGCGTTAATGATAATCTATGCGAAACTCTTCAAACGCTCCGTCGGTCCGCTATCCTTCCCTGCCTTTTATTCTATTTTTACAGCTACTTCTGAAGATCGAGTATTTATAATCCTGATGGTTATAGGGGTTTGTCTTTTTGTGCCTTTTATTATGGCACTCATCTCCTATTTCCCAAAGAAATTCTATATAAAGGATGGAAACCTAATATTCATATATGGACTGATCAATCGGGAGAATACCATTGTTCCCCTTGACCGAGTACATTCATTGCGCACAGAAAAAGGGATCTGGTTTCGTCTGCTCGACATGCGTGGTATAATCTTCGATACACTTGCCACGCGCCAAGAGGAAATTGAGCTGATTTTGGATGAATTTGACTGGCAGCGGCTGCTTGCTGTGATTGAAAAAGAAGAGAGACCTCTGACGCAATCAGAAAACGAACCGCCGGAATACAATCCCACTCCAACTATCCACTTCCCTACTAAAAATCTTCTCTTAGCTGCACTATGCCAAAACCATCTGAAGGGGATGGCAGTTCTTTTGTCGTTGTCGGCCGTAATTTTTGGTGGTTTTGAAGACCTTTCTAAAGAGCAGTATGAGAGCATACTGGAATGGTTGGATTCTTTTATTGAAATGCTTGTCGCCTCTCCATTGAGGATAGTAGCTTCATTGGTTATCGTCTATATAGTGATATTGGTCATGTGGCTTGGAAAGACCTTGCTACGATATTATGACACCACCATGAGCCATGACAAACAGCTACTGACCTTCACCTATGGTATGCTGACAAGATCAAGTTGTCGCTTTTTCCACGATAAGATCTGCACCATTTGGATAAAACGCAATTTCCTTGAAAAGAGGTTTGGTTTTTGCACACTTATGCTTCGTCAGGCACTGAACGTGACCGCCCAAAAAGAAGAGGAAAACATGAAGCTGTATGGCACAGACAATTCTTCCTTTTTCCTTAAATGGTGGTTGGGAGAAGGCTATGCCTCAGCAGAAGATGTCATCTCTGCCAAATCGGGAAAGGGAGTATTCTACCGCCATATTGCAATGCCTACAGTTATTGCCTTAGCTGTATGTATTTTGCTGTATTATTCGCAATTATACATTTGGATACTTTTTCCCCTCCTATATATGCTGATACTGATACCACGAGGAATCTACACAATGTGCCACAGCAGTATAGTGCTCAAACCTGACTATCTTATAGTCCATAACGGAGCCTTCGCTGAAATAGACAACTACGTCAAATACTCAGACATCGAGGTAGCCCAAATCCGACGTACCCCCTTCACTCGCCGATTTCATCGCGTATCACTCGCCATCTCCACTTCCGGCACCACCTTTATCATCCGCAGCCTCAAAGAAAAAGAGGCCTCTCTCATCCGCGAGCTCCTCCTCTTCAAAGCCGAAGAATAATACTAATATTTTTTTATTTTTTCGCTAAGTTATTTTGCTATTTCATAAATATAGAGTAACTTTGTACGCCTAAACTTAAGAGATGGCAAATCTATCTTCAGGTATAAAAATAATTTGGCAAAGAGGCAATGTTTAATCATTGTAAACCATATAAATGCAACATATTCCGAGGTGTGTCAGTGGTATTTTTAATACTACTTGGGATATTGTATGCTTCCGCTGAAACACATCCATATTCCTCAAAGCGTCCGAAAATTGCACTTTTAGGCGATTCAATGACCTGGATTGGTGGCGATTCCTGCCAAAATCCAACCGGATGGAGCCACGTGCTTAAGGAAAGCGGAATCGCCGGAAAGATTGATATTTATGCAAGAAGCGGCGCCACATGGACCAATACAAAGTCTACAAAACGCAATCCGAAACATTACACCGAACTCCTTCATGATGACAATGTAGTCTACAATCAAGCTGTCAGACTTATTGAAAAAGCTGACAAGTGCAACGAGAATCCCAATATTATCGTTCTTTTTGCCGGAGCCAACGACGCATGGTTTGCAGCCAAACGCCCCGGATTATACGATAAAGAAGATTCAACAATCAAATACGCCTCAGATACTGATCCCGCAAGCGTAACGACGCTTGAAGGAAGCATAAATCTTGTGTGTGAACTCCTGCAGGAAAGATTCCCGGATGCCACTCTCCTGTTTGTAACTCCTCTCCAAATGTCTAAGACAGATGCCGAAACCATCTTCAAGGTTTCTGACATAATTGACACGGTAGCCTCAAAAAAAGGATATCAAGTATTGAGAGCAGATAAGGAAACCGCTATCACTCATGAACAAGAGGCAAAGTCGCCAAAATATACCTACGACGGTGTCCACACCAATCCGGAAGGTGCACACCTGCTCGGCGATTATATCCTCTCCATCCTGATACCCAATCTCCAATACTCCACAACCTCACAACACCACAACTAAAAACTCATATGGTATTCTCAGACTTATTCTTCATCTTCTGCTTCATTCCGCTGTTCGGATTGCTCTACATACTTTTCGGATGGCTTGACAAAGCAAGAATCCATTATGCCGACAAAAGAGAAAAGCGCCTGAAGCGCCCGATGCTTTTCCGCAATATAATCCTCACCATTTTCTCTATCCTCTTTTATGCTTGGGGCGAACCGATTTATGTGTTCCTGATGCTGGCTGTGGTGGTTGTCAATTACTTCTGCGGTATTCTCTTATATAAGAAGCACAATATCATAGGAAAAGCGTGGCTATTCATCGGTGTTGCCGCCGACTTGGCTGCTCTTGCCAGCTTCAAATATCTTGGTTTTTTCTCAGGAATTATCCGAGGCTTTGGATTTGATGTGCCTGATCCTCAGATAGCCCTCCCAATAGGCATCAGCTTCTACATTTTCCAATCCATATCATATCTGGTGGATGTCTACCGTGAGGATTCAAAGCCTCAGAGAAACTATTTCGACCTTCTGCTCTACATATCTATGTTCCCGCAACTTATTGCCGGACCAATCGTGCGTTACGGTACTGTCGCAGAGGAGATCGGCAGACGCCACGCTACTGCAGATGATGTAGCTGACGGTATCTACCGCTTTATAATCGGATTAGGCAAGAAAGTGATCATTGCCAATATCATGGGTGAAATAGCAACTACCCTGCTTGGGGGCAACCTCGACAATATGTCGGCGGCTGCTGCTTGGGTAGGAATACTTGCATTCTCCATCCAGATCTACTTTGATTTCTCCGGTTATTCAGATATGGCAATAGGCATCGGAAGATGTGTGGGATTCCATTTCCCTGAAAACTTCAACCATCCCTACACCTGCACGTCAATGACTGATTTCTGGCGCAGATGGCACATGAGCCTTGGATCTTTCTTCCGCGACTACGTGTATATACCTATGGGTGGCAACCGCCGACATCAGGCCCTCAATATAATGACGGTATGGTTTCTGACCGGTATGTGGCATGGAGCCAGTTGGAATTTCATAATCTGGGGTGTATATTTCGGCCTTATCATCATGATTGAGAAATACACTTTGCTAAAATGGAAATGGATGCCTAAGATAGGGCTCTATATCTATAGTATTTTTCTGATTATAGTAGGATGGGGGATATTCTATTTTGATGATTTCGGACGTATGACCCAGTTCTTCGCGGCATTCTTCGGACAAAACGAACCACAAGGACTCCCTATGCACGTAGAGACCGTACTCATCGACAATCTATGGCTTTGGGCTGCTGCACTCATCCTGTGTCTCCCGGTCAGAAAACAAGTGGAAAAAATCGGATACAAGATGGCTGTCCATATTCCTTATGCCGGCAACTATACCGTGCAGTTTTGCCATGCCATCATTTCCATAACAATACTCATCTGCTCTGTGGCACTTCTCGTGGGAGCCACCAACAATGCATTCATTTACACAAGATTCTAAGACAACAATGGAAAATCATACTGAAAACGATATTCCAAAGGGAAAAGGGAAGCATGGCGCATCAGTCATGTATATAATCACTGTTGGCATTTTCTTTGTCATCCTTACGGCAGTATTCCTTTTTTTCCCACGTTCAGCCTATTCGGAACTTGAAAAAAGAGACCTTGCTGAGTTTCCTGACATTTCAGATATTGAGAAAATCAAGCAAGATCCCGCTAAATTCACTTCAGAAGTCTCTTCATGGTTTAGTGACACTGAGCCATACCGCGATGAGCTTATGACCATGAGCATGAAAATACGCGGAGCCATGAAAGCAGACTTCCGATCGGATGAAGAGACAGTTTCATTCCGTCCGGCCGAGACCGCAGTAGCGGCAGTGAAACCTGACAACTCAGCAAGTTCAGAGAAATCAGATGATACATCCAACCAGGAAAATGCAGATAACGCAGATAACTCAGACAACACATACAACGGAGAAGCTCCGGCTGCCGATGATGACGACGAGGATATCGAAGACGGCAAGGCTAAACTTGGAAGCTCAGGTACTATTATTATCGGGAAAGGCGATAAAGTAAGGGCTCTGATGGCATTTGGCGGCACTGCCAAGGGTGGAGGCGGATATGTGGATCTGCTTAACACTCTCGCCAATGAATTTCCTAACAGCAACGTCTACGCTATGGTGGCTCCACTTGCTACAGAATACTACCTTCCGTCTAAAGCAGCAAAGGCAAGCAATCCTCAGAAACCATTCATCTATAGCATCCGAGACCGTCTTTCGCCGAAAGTAAAGTTTGTGGACATCTACGATGAACTTCTTAAGCATAAGAAAGAAGACATCTATCTTCGCACCGACCATCACTGGGCCGGTCTTGGGGGGTATTATGCCGCTAAGCGTCTGGCGGAGACTGCAGGCGTGCCTTTCAAAGGTCTGGATGCCTACGAAAAGCATGTGGTCAAGAACTTCGTGGGTTCGATGTATGGATACTCCAAAGATATTTCGGTGAAGAAGGCTCCGGAAGACTTTGTGTATTATGTCCCGACACAAGTCGGTTATGACGCCCAATTCGTATCTTATACCCTCAACAAAAACTTCAAGATTGTTCGCGAGTCAAAACCATATAAATCTGCGTTTTTCAAGAAATTCAAGGATGGCAGTGGCAATGCCTACCTTACTTTCATCGGCACTGACCAAGCATACGTTAAGGTCAAGACATCTACTCCCGGCAACAGAAAACTTCTTATAATAAAGGATTCATATGGCAATGCTGTTCCCGGCAATCTCTTCTATAGCTTCAATGAGGTGCATGTGATCGATTTCCGCTATTTCACCCACAACCTTAAGGAGTACGTGAATAAAAATGGCATAACAGACATAGCCGTTTGCTTCAACGTTTTCAATGCCTACAGCAGTGGAAGCGCATCTAAAGTCAAGAAGATGCTCACTCAGTCGGGAGGCATACCTGCCGTTTCTGACTCTGATTCCAAACCTAAGCCACAAAAGCAGGAGAAAGAGAAGCCGGAACCCGAAAAGACTGTAAAAGCTGTAGAGGAACCAATCTCAACACCTACAATTGAAACCACAACTCAGGAGCAACCGGAGACACCACAAAAAGAAGAGACTCCTATAGTTCCTGAAAAAACAGAAGAAGAGTAATGGCAGATTTCAGAAGGAAGCCGGAATGGCTGAAGATAAAGCTCCCCCGTGGATTCAAGACAAGCCAGGTGGTAGGACTGCTCAATGAGAAACACCTGCATACGATTTGCTCAAGCGGAATGTGCCCAAACCGTGGAGAATGCTGGGGAAACGGCACCGCTACCTTTATGATCGGAGGTAATGTATGCACACGCAGCTGCAAATTCTGCAATGTTGCCACCGGTCGGCCACTTCCACTTGACAAGAAAGAGATATCAGACATCGTAGAGTCTGTCAAATCTCTTAAGCTAAAGCATATTGTGATTACGTCTGTTGACAGAGACGACCTTCCGGATTTGGGGGCCGGACATTGGGCTGAAATGATCCGTACGCTTAGAAAAGAATGTCCCGGCGTCACTATGGAGGTTTTGATTCCCGACTTTCAAGGAAGGGAAGAGTTAGTCAAAATGGTGATTGAAGAGAAGCCTGACGTAATCTCACACAATCTTGAGACAGTAAGGAGACTTACTCCCGAGGTGCGTTGCCATGCCACTTATGACACTTCTCTCAAGGTGATACGAATGATAGCCGAAAGTGGAATCAGGTCAAAAAGCGGAATTATGCTTGGACTCGGAGAGACAGCTGAAGAGATATATCAGACCATGGATGATCTTCTTGAAGTGGGTTGCGAAGTAATGACCATCGGACAATACTTGCAGCCAACGGCCAACCACTACCCCGTCAAAGACTATATTCATCCCGACATTTTCGAAGAATATCGTCTCGAGGGACTGCGCAGAGGATTCCGTCATATGGAGTCAGCACCAATGGTCCGCTCCTCTTATCATGCCGAGCGCCACGTAAATTAAGCCGGAAGCTTGGCTACTTAAGCTTGCCGATGCAATGTGGAGACCTCCACACGCACCGGTTCCACCTCACAGCGCGACTTGGTAGTGAAATGATGTGGAGCAAACAGTTCGATGCCGGCTCCGTTGAAGTAATCCTGGATGTTCTGCAGAAGGTCTGACATGATTACGGGCATATCGTCAGCATCTTTAATATAGGCGTTGATCTGATAGCACATGTAGTTGTCGTTAAGCTCAGTCTCGAGCACGAAAGGTGTCGGATGTTCAAGGACTCCCTTTGTTTCAAGGGCTGCATCTATAAGCAATTGATGCACTTTTCTCCATGGCACGTCATAGCCCATCGTCAACATGGTGTGTATTATTAAGCCATACTGGCGGGCAGATGATGAATAATTTACGGTGTTGGAAGTAGTGATAAACGAATTGGGGATTGTCACAATTTCATTCTTTATCGTGCGGATACGGGTTATGAATGGTGTCTTTTCCACTACATTTCCTATCGTATCATTGACCTTGATGAAATCACCGGACTTGAACGGGCGCATATAAGTGATCACAAATCCTGCAATAAAATTTGATATCACAGAGCTTGAACCTAATGAGACGATGAGACCAACGAATACCGACACTCCTTGAAAAACCCCGGACTCTGACCCAGGCAAATAAGGATATATCATTGCAATCATAAATGCATATAGTAAGAAGCGGATGATATTGAATGTTGGCTCCGCCCAATCAGAATAAAATCCGGCAATCTTTAGTTTCTCGCTCTTTATCTCGTCTGAAATGTATCGCAGACCCTTGACAATATATCTTACGCAATACCATATTATGGCAATGATGAATAGGTTTGGAATATATTCCAATATTGCCTTCACTACCATTTTTACCGGATCAATGATGTAATGGAATATCTTCAAAGCCAGACTCTCGGTCTGCGGGAAGATAGAGAACAGGATGGGAACTGTGATGATAAAGAAAAATATAAGCACTATATAACGCAAGAATCTGGTCAAGACTATTAGTGCCCTGCATAAATATTTGGTGTTTAAAAGCTCATAGTCCTTGATCACGAGTGGCTTGAGCTTATGCACCTTGAGCCAGATTATCTCTCTTCTTAGCTTCCTGAAAAGGAAATTGATCAGTTTCAAGACAAGATACTGCAAGATAATGACAAGCACAAACAGCGCAGCCCTTTTAAGTATCTGCCAGAAACTGTTTTCAGCTTTGAGCAGTGTTATCTTGTCAGCGATGATTGGCATCCATGTCTCAGCTAATATTGACGGTGTGGTGGCGTGCCAAAGCGCGTCTTGCTCGGTGACACTCATGATGACCTTGTCGCCATACATAATATCGATGTAGGTGTCATTATCGAGAAGATATACGGAATCCCGGCGTAGCGAGCCGGAATGCCCTATCTTGGTTATCATCTCGCTTGCAGTCTCAGCCCTGTCAAGAGCAGAATGCCCTCCCCTGGCTGCATAAATCTTAAACAAAGTGTCTTCCTCCACCACTACAGGAACACCTGGAGTGATCGCCCGAAGCGAATCGATACGTTGCAGCTGCGCAGCTCTTTTCAGCGAATCCTCGATATGATTTTGCGCAAGTTGACTGCGAAGTAGCATCTCACTGAGGCGCATCTCTTCCAGCTCTCTTGCCATCTGCTCCATCCGGATGGAGTCAGACAGCTCCTGCATCTCCATCCCCGTGTCGGAGCCGTTTGAAGCTGTATCTGACACAGTCTCCTCAAAAGTCGATTTAATAAGTTGCCCGGCTTTCTTGATCAATTGAGCCTCAGCATCCACTGACAACATTAGAATAACGATAAGACTCCAGAGACGTATTATTTTCATATATTGAAGTTGACTTTCATTTAAAAACGATAGATTTCGGATGCAAAATTAATAAATCATCTTGAATTACAAGATAATTTAATCAAAAAATTCCCCTGCTTCAGTTGTCTATGACTGCATTTTTTCTTAATTTTGTATCTTCTAACCAGCATTTGAATCAAGTATGATTAAGAATATATTGAAAATTATAGTTGGGCTTGTTGTAGGTGGACTGATCGGCCTGCTGATTGGTGGCCTTATCGTGGTTGTATTCACCGACACAACGTGGAGTGAATATATCGACAAGTATTATTCCATTGATATTTCAGAAGGGATTCTTGTATTTTTGGTAGCTGTGGCATCGATGATAGTGTCATTTATGATACTCGTGCCAATTCATGAACTGGGTCACCTCGTCTGTGGTTTGCTTACCGGATACAAGTTTGTCAGCTTCCGTGTTTTCAACTACACAATTCTTAAGGAAAACGGGAGATTCAAAATCAAGAAATTCGGCGTGGCAGGCACGGGTGGACAATGTCTACTCACTCCTCCGGAACTACCCCTTGAACAAATTCCTACCGGATGGTACAACTTCGGAGGAGTACTCGCAAACATTATAATGCTTCTGATTGCCCTCCCCTTCTTCTTCCTTGATCTTAATCCCTTTGTGGCAGAAGCTCTTGGAATCTTTATAGCCACTGATGCTATCATGATACTTCTCAATGGCATTCCCATGCAGGCAGGTGGCGTCGGAAATGACGGCTACAATATCAAGCTTCTTAAGAAGAACTTCCTGAGCAAAAAAGGGATTATAAATCAACTTAGAGCCAACGCCCTCATACAAAACGGCGTACGCCCTAAGGATATGCCGGAAGATCTATTTATCAATCCGGAAGAGATCGACTATCATAATGCACTTGAAGTCTCTATACCATTGATGTTTTCTTCCCGTCTTATCGACAGGAAAGAACACAAAGAGGCCCTCGAAATTATCGAGAACCTCTATTCCCATAAAGATGAAATCATGCCCCTATATGTGAAAGAAATAGCTTGTGAGCTTGCTTTCCTGTATATGCGTACAGGAAACCCTGACAAAGCTGAAGCAATTCTGGATAAGGATTTAATGAAATATATCGAGACCTACAGAAAGATGATGTCATCTAAAGAAAGGCTGATATGTGCCATCGCTCTCTATCTTGAAAAAGATGAATCCAAGGCCAGGCAAATTTATGAAAATATTAAGGCACGCCAAGAGGAGTATCTGTTGCAAGGCGAAGTAAAAAGCGATATCGCGCTTATGGAAGATATGCTGAATTGACTTTAAAATCTAACTACACAAAATGAAACTAAAAAATATCCTATTATTAGCAATGGTGGTCGTGCCATTTATGATTTATGCTTTTACCATCAAGACAGACAAGAATAGCCTGAATTATGCTTCGACTGAACTTATAAACGATGATATCCCTACTGTTAGCTGGCAACTAATCGATAAATATAAAAGTGAAGGAGGGTGTATTGTACGTTTTATAGTCAATAATACAGATTCTATTGAAAGAGTTTGTTTTACTCAACTGCCCCGCCCGATGAAGGTGGTATCAAAGGGAGATTCATTAGGTGAGATCAATGCCGGATACTATTTCATAAAATCGCCAAAATTCGGAACCAATGCTAAAGACATTATCATTGATGTGGAATGCGAATGGCCGTTGAGAAGCGTCTCCGAAGGTCCGGAGGCCTTTCATGCCTTGACACCGGGAGGACGTATCATACCTGTGGCGCTTCACGATAAACAGTCTATGATAAAGGCTGCCATGAATGATGAGGAGTGGATGAATTGGATGATTCCTGCTGATTCAATATTCCGGCTTAATAAAAAGCTTGCAAATGGAAAGATTCCCGGCCCATATGATATAGTGCCTTCTTTCAAAAGAGTAGAAATGAAGGAGGGTGTGTTCAAGCCCGGCTCTCCGGTTAAAACTTCAATAATCAACAATGAAAATCCTGAGTTTTACAGAATAACGCTGTCGCCTGACTTGGCTCTTATAGAAGGAGCTTCAGAGAAAGCCATCAATATGGGACTCAGGATGCATCAACGCAGATTGCTGAATAAGGAAACACAATCGTTGCCATGCGTCGTAATCGAGGATTGGCCAGACTATCCCTATAGAGGACTGATGATTGACATCGCACGTAATTTCCAGACTCCTCAAACAATGCGCCATATCGCGGACCTCATGGCTGATTACCGTTTCAACCGACTCCATTTCCACATCACTGATGATGAGGCTTGGCGCTTGGAGATCCCTGGACTTCCGGAACTTACAGAAGTAGGTTCGCGCAGAGGATATGCCACCGACAGCCATTATTTTCTTCCGGAGATATTTGCCGGCACAGGAAACCCAGACAATAATCTGCCTACTGCCAATGGCTACTTCACAAGGAAAGATTTCATTGACTTCATAAAGTATTGTGATTCCATTGGAATCTCGGTGATTCCCGAAATCGAATCTCCCGGCCACGCCCGCGCTGCAATCAAGGCTATGGAAGCAAGATTCAGGAATACCGGCGACGATTCTTTCCGCTTGATAGAAGATGGAGACACTTCGAAATATACTACTGCCCAGTTTTATCATGACAATCTTATGAATCCTGCTCTGCCGGGCACTTACCGGTTTATCGCGAAAGTGGTAGATGAGATAGCCGCCATGTATGCAGAAGCCGGAGTTGAATTGATTGGTATTCATCTTGGGGGCGATGAGGTTCCGGAAGGGGCATGGGACGGTTCGGCATCCGCAAACAGACTAAGTGAAAGCAAAGGGCTAAACGGACGTCATGCCTTGCAGGGAGAATACGTCAGAAATATCTCCCGCATAATGTGTGAGCGCGGAATACCACTCTACGGATGGCAGGACATCTGCACGGACTATGACGATGAGTTTCATGCGGAGGTTGCTCCCACTGTAGGGGGCATGGACTGCTGGGTATCGCCTCATGATTTAGAAGACAACATAGCGGTAAAGGGTGTAAGAGCCGGATATCCCGTCATCATCAGCAACGTGGATTATTTCTATATGGATATGCTTTATGCTCCGCACCCTGAGGAGAAGGGACTATTCTGGGGTGGTTTTACCGATGAGCTCCGTACTCTTTCCGGCTATCCCGACTCTATATGTCCACGAGATGGTAATGAAAAAGGGAAAGTGATTGGGGTATCAGGCAAACTTTTCGCTGAAACCATAAGAAATCCTCAAGATATGGAGAGACTCCTTTTCCCAAAATGTCTGGGGCTTGCCGAACGCGGATGGAACGCCGCCCCCACCTTCTCTGATCCTGACTTCAACATCCTCATAGATCATAAGGAACTTCCTCGACTCAGCAGCCTTGACACTGACTGGCATCTCCGACAACCCGGGATACTTGTAAAAGATGGGAAAATTCTTATGAATAGTCCGTATCCAGATGCAGAGATTCACTATGAGATAAACTATCAATTAGATGGGAATATGCCGGCATTGATTGGTTCCTCAATATACAGCGGTCCAATAGATTTACCCAAATGCAAGGCAACCGTCTCGGCTATCCTGTGTAAAGACGGCAAGACTTCTGTCCCCACCATCCTAAAAATCAATTAAAATTATAAAGATATGGAAAAGGAATATTTCAGCAAGCGTGCAAGTGTCCGCAATTATGAGAAAAGACACATACCTGAGAGTCTCTTGGATGACATTCTTGAGCGAGCAATGCGTGCCCCCACATGCGGCAATATGCAGCTTTACAGTGTGATTGTCACGCGGGAGCCCGAAAGACTTGAACGCCTCGCCAAAGAGCATTTCAACCAACCGGCAGCCACCGGAGCCGACGTTATCCTGACCATTTGCGCCGATTTCAACCGATTTACAGAATGGTGCGAGGCAAGCGGAGCGAAACCTGGCTACGATAACTTCCACTCCTTCATTATGGCTCTGACAGATGCCGTAATCTACACGCAGCAGGTGGTGACAATAGCGGAAACAGAAGGACTCGGCACATGCTATCTCGGCACAGTCAACTACAATGCGAAGCAAATTTCCGAACTTCTTGAACTCCCCGACCTTGTGGTGCCGGTAGCTTCCATATCGCTCGGTTATCCTGCAGCGACTCCTGAGCAATGCGAACGCCTTCCCCTTGAAGCCATCAAGCACAATGAAACTTACCGAAAAGACAGCAAGGAAGAAATCGTGGAACTCTTCAAAGCGAAGGATGACTTCCCCGACAACAAGAAGTTTGTTGAGGAAAACAAGAAGGATACCCTCGCTCAGGTATTCACCGACATTCGCTATCCGGAATCAGTAAACACCGCCGTTTCCGAATCCTTCCTATCCCTACTGAAAGAAAAACGCTTCCTAAGCTGACCAATGAGGGAGGGTGTTGCAAAATGGGCCAATATTCTGATGTAGGGACGCACGGCTCGTGCGTCCTCTATGCAATTAGATTGGTAATCAACAATATAAAAACGGACGCACGAGCCGTGCGTCCCTACAAGATGCGGAGAATGTAGTTCTGCAACACCCTCCCAGAACGTTGACCCCCGAATGCATCCATCATATCAGAAATCCATGATTTTTTATTAAATTTGCACATTAATCACCAATACTCCAACACATGAAGTTCAGAACAGAATATGAAGCCCGTCCGAGTAAAAGACTCCTCAATCCGGAGGAATCCGTTGTTCTTATAGGATCATGCTTTACCGACTATATCGGTGAGCGGATGCGAGCATGCCGCTGGAAGGCTTTCCCTAATATCACCGGGACTCTCTTCAATCCTTCCTCTATCGCAAAAGTAATTAATATTGCTTGCACTTGGACTAATCCTTTTGAAGTGATTAAAGACTCTTTAGCAAACAGAGACCAGCTATGGCTGTCCTGGCTTGCAGATTCCAAATGCACCACTTACAGCAAACGAGATACAGACGACCGAATCTTCAGCAAACTCCTACGTCTACACGAACGTCTTGCAGAAGCTCGCACATTGATTGTGACCTTTGGAACAGCTTGGATATATGAACTCCGTGAACGTCCCGGCTATGTCGTAGCCAACTGCCATAAGTTTCCTGCCGATACATTCGTTCGCCGCAGACTCTCAGTCGACGAAATTGTCAAGGAATGGAATGAACTATTGAACCTTCTAAAGGACAACTATCCTGATATGAGAGTTATCTTCACTGTGAGCCCCGTAAGGCATCTGAAAGATGGCTTCGAGGGCAACAGCCGCTCAAAAGCCATCCTGCAATTAGCATGTGAAGAGTTATGCAACCATAATGACGGAGTCGACTATTTTCCTTCATTCGAGATAATGAACGACGACCTCCGCGACTACCGTTTCTATTCCTCCGACATGGTACACCCCTCCCCCGAAGCTGTAGACTATATCTGGGAGAAGTTTCAAGACCGCTACCTTTCTAAGGCATCCCGCGAGATTCTCGCAGAAGGGGAAAAGATCACGAAGCATCTCAACCATAAGCCTATCATGTATGGCGACAGCGAACTTGCGGAATACATGGCCTCACTTGAGCATTCAAAAGCCATCGACCGCTACAATGAATTCATGAATGCACATCCGACAATGCTCTACATCGATGAATGACTCTCAGCCCTCGCCTTCTCCGGCGAGGACTTGTATGATTTCTTGACGGCAATGTGTATGATTTCTTGACACCCCAAACCTAACCCTTAACCCTTAACTCTTAACCCTTAGAACTTTACAATTTTGGCACGCTGATTGAAAGTATTATCAGCGTTATGAGAAAAATTTTTACAACAATATCAATAGCACTCGCTTTCACAGCTTCCGCCCAAGAACCGTGGAGTCTTGAGCAATGCATGGAATACGCTGCCGACCATGCATCGTCAGTGATCCAAGCAAGATGGGATGTCGCTTCCGCTACTGCCACCCGCAATGAGGCATTCGCAGACTTCTTCCCATCAATATCAGCACAAGTTGGCACACAATTTAGCTGGGGACGTAATATCGATCCGGAGACCAATACCTACAACGACATCACAACATTCAATAACGGTTATGGTATCTATGCCTCCCTCACTCTTTTTGACGGAGGAGTGACCCTCAATCGATATCGCCAAGCCCGAAACGAACGGAAAAGATACCTCAATGCCGTTGAGATGAAGCGAGACGACAGCGCTATAGCTGCTATGATGGCCTTCGCAGATGTCCTCTATTATCAGAATTCCATAAAGATAGCTGAGGATAAGCTAAGTCAAAGCGAAGGAATGCTGACTCTCACCAAAGCCCAAGAGGAGTTGGGACTGAAAGGGATTCCGGAAGTAGTAGAAGCCGAAGCTCATGTCGCAAGCGATAAGTATTCATTAGTGCATCAGCAAAATCTATTTGCACAGGCAATGCTCACCCTTAGATCAGCCATGAATCTGCCGGCAGATCAACCACTCTGTATCGACACAGTCTCTAATACAGTCAGTGAAAAAATAGCAACTGAAGATACTGAAAGCATCTATCTATATGCACTCTCCACAAATCCGAAGGTAGTGAATGCCCGTATGCAAGTCAAATCAAGTAAATATTCTTTCAATGCAGCAAAAGGATACCTTTTGCCAAATCTAAGTCTGAATGCCGGTGTCTCTACTTCTTATTTCAAAAGCCTCAGCGGGGATTATACAACTCCTATTTTTGGCGAACAGTTCCGAAACAATATGGGCGAGTATATCTCTGCTACACTTTCCATACCTATTTTTAACGGTCTCAGTAATATATCAGGAAAAAACAGAGCAAAATATGCGTATGAACAGGCAAAGGAACTCCTTAACGAACAACAACGACAGCTTCACGATGATATTGTTGCGGCAGTTATGGATAGGGATGGTTACGCTATGGAGATAAATGCATTGAAGACCAAAGTGGAAGCGGATGCCGAAGCCTATCGCCTTAATACCCGTAAATATGAGGAAGGTCTACTTTCGCTCATCGATCTCCAGCTTTCTGCAAATACCTACTACTCTTCAAGAGTGGAACTGCTTCAAAAACAAACGCTTTACTTATTGAAAGATAAACTTGTAGAATACTATAAAGGAAATAAACTATGGATGTAAAGATAGAAAGACCTAAAGGAATAAGAGGAATTAAGCCAAAATATTGGATGTATATAGGATGTGCATTGTTAGCCATAGCCTTGGTGATATGGCTCGCGACAAGCGACATAGCATCGACATATAAAGTAGAAAGGACCGGACTGAATATAGCTGACGTGAAATCGCAAAAGTTTGATGACTATGTGAGGGTTGATGGTAGAATTGAGCCCATCAGTACCGTACAGATCAGTCCTGAAGAAGGTGGAATAGTCATGGAGAAAGTCGTTGAGGAAGGTGCTCAGGTGCGCAAGGGAGACGTGATCATCCGCTTAAGCAACAGTAATCTTGACCTGCAGATACTTAATGCTGAGGCAGAACTCGCGGAAAAGCAAAATATCCTCCGCAATACCCAGATTTCAATGGAGCAGGATCGCCTCAACAACCGCACGGAGCAAGTGCAACTCGACTTGGAAGTGCAAAGAAAACTGCGTGCTTACCAACAGAAGAAGAAGCTATATGATGACAAACTGATAGCCAAGGAAGATTATCTACAAGCAAAGGAGGATTATGAAGTGGCTCTCAAGCGACAAACCCTGATAAATCAACGTCTCAACCAAGACAGTATCTACCGATTGGCACAAGTGGATCAAATGGAAGACAATCTCGCTAACATGCAGCGAAATATTCAGCTGATCCGTAAGCGTAAAGACCAGATGAACGTAGTAAGTCCCATTGACGGAGAACTTGGCCTGCTTGATGTGGAATTAGGACAAGCCATCAGTGCCGGACAGAAGATAGGACAAATCAACGACTTAACCAACTATAAGGTGACAGGACAAATCGATGAACACTATCTCGACCGCGTTCATAAAGATCTGTTTGCCACCTCTGCACGCAACGACAAGGATATGAATCTGCGCCTTCGCAAGGTTTTTCCGGAAGTGAAGGAAGGAAAATTCAAGGTGGAATTCGTATTCACCGGCAAAACTCCTGAAAAGATAAGAAGCGGACAGACCTGCTATCTCAGCCTACAGCTCGGTCAGCCTGTGGATGCCATCGTAATCCCCAAAGGAACTTTCTATTCTGCCACGGGTGGCAAATGGATATTCGTAGTTGACTCGTCAGGTAAAAAAGCTTATAGACGCAACATCCGCCTCGGACGCCAAAATCCTGAATTTTACGAAGTGCTCGAAGGCCTCGAACCCGGAGAACGAGTCATAACAAACGGATACGAGTCATATGGAGATGCCACTTCACTGACAATAAATTAAAATCAAAAGTATCCTCCTTGTCCTTGTAGGGACGCACGGCTCGTGCGTCCACATAAAGGGGGTTTTATATTTTTAGGACGCAC
>JAIDSL010000116.1 GCA_029061255.1 Muribaculaceae bacterium | reverse complement strand
ACGATAGAGAAACCGATTTCGTCAATAGCGTAGGAAAGGTTGTCGATCTTGTTGGTGAAGAAGTTGTAGGAGATTACAGCGAATGCACCGGTTGCAATACCGAACGCGGTGTTCACAAGTGCCTCGGAGATACCGGTTGACAGCTCTGTTGAGTCAGGAGAACCGGAGTTTGCAAGAGCCTGGAATGACTTGATCATACCCATTACAGTACCGAGAAGACCGACGAGAGTACCGAGAGTGGTAAGGGTTGCGAGGATGGGGAGGTTCTGGCTGAGAGAAGGCATTTCGAGGGCGGTTGCCTCTTCTACCTCGTTGCGGAGTGTAGTAAGCTTCTGCTCTTTGCTGAGAACTGTGTTGGCATCCATCTCTTTGTACTTCACGAGAGTGTTGTAGACTACAGATGCTACTGAACCCTTCTGGTCTTTGCAACGCTTCATAGCTGCGTCGATGTTGTTGGCAGCGAGGTCAGCCTTGATGGCTGCGACAAACTTGGAAGTGTTGCCCTTGCCGCTTGCGGAAGAAAGAGCGATCCAGCGTTCGATGGAAAGTGTGATTACGGTGAGAAGAAGAGTCATAAGGATAGGCACGATGAAACCGCCCTTGTAGACTGTACCTGCGAGGTTGAGGGGATGTCCGTTAGCCGGATCGCCACCTTCGAAGTTCGCGGGGTTACCCATGAGGAACAGGAAGATGCACACACCGCACACGGCGCAGGCGATGATTACGAAGAACGCGTTCTTGATGCCGCGGATCTTAGAGATTTTCTCTTCTTTCTTGATCTTAGCCGCAGCTGTCGTTGCTGCTGACTGAGTCTTGGGATCGTTAGATGCCATAGATGTAATTAGTTTGTGTTGTTATTAATTAAAGATGTTAGTTGATCGTTCTTTTTTAGTACGTGTCACGGTCCTGACGACTTAACAATGCAAAATTACCAAAAATATCAAAAAAAACAAATCTAAATCGAAAAAAAATTACACAAATTTTTATCCGTTGACATTGAAAAAACGTAAATCCCAAGCTAATCCTTTATAAATCGTTAGTTTATGGTCGTTGAGAATTTATGCCGGAAAATTGGGTGAGTATCTACGGTGTTGAGATATTTAAGGTAAGTTTATGGTTTGTTAGTGTCAGGAGTGGGTGAGCGCCCACTCCTGACTGGTTTCATCAGCCCTTGATGGCAGCTATGCCGGGAAGTGTCTTGCCTTCGATGGCCTCAAGAAGAGCTCCGCCTCCGGTCGATACGTAGCTTACTGAGTCAGCGAGGCCGAACTTGTTGACGCATGCTACTGAGTCACCGCCTCCGACGAGTGAGAATGCTCCGTTGTCGGTTGCCTCTACGATTGCGTCGGCGATAGCGCGGCTGCCTGTCGTGAACTTCTCCATTTCGAATACACCTGCAGGACCGTTCCAGAGGATTGTCTTTGCAGGAAGTATGGCAGCGCGGAATGCAGCTATGCTGTCGGGACCTGCGTCAAGGCCTTCCCAGCCTTCTGGTATATCCATGACAGAGCATATCTGGGTATTGGCGTCGTTGCTGAAGTCGTCAGCTGCCACGCAGTCGGTTCCGAGCACGAGATTTACGCCCTTTTCCTTCGCTTTCTTGATGATGTCGAGAGCGAGGTCGAGCTTGTCTTCCTCACAGATTGAGTTGCCGACTTTGCCTCCCTGAGCCTTGGCGAATGTATAGGTCATGCCGCCGCAAAGGATGAGGTTGTCTACCTTGTCCATCAGGTTCTCGATAATGCCGATCTTGGTGGAAACCTTTGATCCGCCCATGATAGCGGTGAAGGGACGCTTGATGTCTTTAAGGATATTATCTACAGCCTGTACTTCTTTCTCCATGAGGTAGCCGAGCATCTTGTCGTTGGCGTCGAAGTAATCAGCTATAACGGCAGTAGAGGCGTGTTTGCGGTGGGCTGTGCCGAAAGCGTCATTGACATAAACGTCAGCATAGCTTGCAAGAGTTTTGGCAAACTCTTTCTGGCTCTTCTTCATCTCTTTCTTAGCATCCTCATAAGCGGGATCGTTCTTGTCGATGCCTACGGGTTTGCCTTCCTCCTCAGGATAGAAGCGAAGGTTTTCAAGAAGAAGCACTTCTCCGGGCTTCAGGTCTTTGGCTGCTTCCTGTGCCTTAGCACAGTCGGGTGCGAACTTTACGTCTGCGCCAAGAGCTTTTGCGACAGCCTCGCGAATCTGAGCGAGACTCAGTTTCTCATTGACTTTACCTTTGGGCTTACCCATGTGGCTCATAAGGATCAGCGAGCCGCCGTCTGCAAGAATCTTCTTGAGAGTGGGAAGCGCGCCGCGGATACGGGTGTCGTCGCTGATTGTGCCGTCTTCATTCAAGGGCACATTGAAGTCTACTCGTACAATCGCCTTCTTTCCGGCGAAATTGTAATTGTCGATTGTTGCCATATCTAAACTACGGGTTAATTTGTTTTTTCCACTTATTATGGTCCGGTTCTGGTCTCTTTCCGGACAGTGCCGGGGAGGGTGAATCGGAATCTCACACAAAATTAAGAAATTCTCTCAACTATTCCAAATCTTTTTATGAAAAATATGGTTTTTTGATTAATTTTGTATTCAGTTTTACTTATAATCGGATTCTATCTGATTCCATAGGATACTTTTTTACCGGTTGAATTCATTAAAATGGAAGAGAAACATATTTTTGAGCGTCTTGAGGGGCTTCTTGCATCGGTGGTGAGTTATTCTCGTCTGGAGGTGTTTGTTCTGCCGCAGAGCGGGTCTAACAGGAAATATTACCGAATGATGACGGATGTAGGTTCTTTTATCGCTACCTTTACGTCAGACCCTGTTGAAGGAGAGTGTTTCGTGCGTCTTGCTGATGCATTCGGTAGAGCAGGCAGGGCTGTCCCTAAGGTTTTCGCTGTCTCCAAAGATAGCAAGTTTTATCTACAGGAGGATCTGGGCGACAGAAGTCTCTTTTCAGAATTAGACAGTGAATATTCTCATCAATATATAAAGGAGAGCTTGAAGGGGTTGGTTGCCCTTCAGAAAACTCCTGAGAAGTTATGGGCGGATAAATGCATGAGTGTCCCTTTCTGCCGGCGTCAGGCTATTTGGGATCTCAACTATTTTAAATATGAATATCTGAAACCATCGGAAGTTATCTTTGACGAAGATCTTCTTGAAGACGATTTCGAAAAGGTGACCGAGCGACTGTCGGAAATTCCTGATGAGTTCCAAGGATTCATGATGCGGGATTGTCAGAGCCGGAATGTTATGTTGACTGATCATGGACCGATCTTTATAGATTTCCAGGGAGGACGGAAAGGCCCTGTCCTCTATGATGCAGTATCCTTTCTCTGGCAGGCGCGGGCCGGATTCAGCTCGGATTTCCGAATGGATATGCTGGATTTCTATTGTGATGTATTTTGTGACGGCGACTCCGGGAAAAAAAGTAGAATGTTGGCTTCGCTTGACGATTTGGTACTTTTCAGAACGCTTCAGGTGCTTGGAGCTTACGGATTCCGAGGACTTGTGCAGCGTAAGGCACACTTCCTGCTTTCCATTCCGGGTGCCCTGAGGAATCTTAGAGATTTTATTGAAAAAGGTGGTCTCGAAATGTATCCTGAATTAAAGAGATGCTCGGAATCCCTGATTGATTCGCTTGATGTGCCAACCATGACGGATCACGACGGACTTACTGTCGAGGTGTTCTCGTTCTCCTATAAGAAGGGATACCCGGATGATTTCAGCGGTAACGGAGGTGGATTTATGTTTGATTGTCGTGCTCTTCATAACCCCGGAAGGTATGCCCGGTTTAAGTCGCTGACAGGACGCGACGAGGCAGTCAAGGATTTTCTTGAGGAAAGAGGAGAAATTCAGTCATTTTTGAAGAGTGCGTGGTCTTTGACGGATGCTGCCGTCGAAAGATATATATCCCGTGGTTTCTCTAAGCTTCAGATCGGTTTCGGATGCACCGGTGGGCAACATAGGTCTGTCTACAGTGCGGAAAGTACGGCAGAACATATCTCGGAGTTGTTTCCGGAGGTCAATGTCCGCCTTGTACACAGAGAGCATCCAAACCCTTGACCCTTAACCCTTAAGTAGCTATTAAAATTAAATTAATATAATCATAAATGTATTATCTTCTGAATTTCAGAGACTAACAATTATGC
>JAIDSL010000115.1 GCA_029061255.1 Muribaculaceae bacterium | reverse complement strand
TGGCTGGCGCCTTGGTGGTTGGTAAGTTCCCTGGTTTTGGGGGCCGCCGTGGACTGGGTGCTGGGGCCAATCTTGGTCTTGGGGTGGGGGCCCATCCTGGGCTTGGGGACCTTCCTGGTCTTGGGGTTGGGGTCCCTCTTGGGGTTGGGGTGGTCCTAACGGATCATGGAATCCCGGTGGCAATCGCCCTGTGAATCCCGGTCATGGTTGGGCTGGAAACCATCGCAATCCTGGTAGACCGGGCAGTGCTGTCGCTGGCCATGGTGGCAACCGTCCCTCTTCCGGTTCTCAATGGAGCATTACCGGCAATCACCGAGGCTCGTATGGAAGTGCCAATTCAAACCGTCATAATGCTTCCTCTACCGGCAATAACCGCGGATATACGATTGGATCAAACGGTCATAGATATACCGGTAATGGCACTGGAACAGTAAATAATGGTTCCTACAACAATCGGAACACCGGCAATTCCAGAGGAAACTCTTACAATAACACGAATAACTCCAACCGTAACAATAGCTACAACAGCAACCGAAATACATCCAACACCAGAAATTCCGGTAGCTACAACTCAAATCGTTCAAGTGGCAATGGGTCATTTGGTAGCGGAAGCTTTGGCGGAGGCCACAGAAGCAGCGGCGGTGGCGGCGGAGGTCGCGGGGGCCGCAGATAATAATATTAATTTTGAATCGACATGAAAAAGATATATTTCATCGCGGCTTCTATGGCCATTCCATTTATGGCAGATGCCCAAAGCGCTATAGATGGCTTCCGTTTCTCCCAACCTGACATGAAGGGAACGGCAAGGTATATGAGTATGGGTGGAGCGTTTGGCGCTCTTGGAGGTGATTTGAGTTCTATCTCTACAAATCCTGCAGGTATCGGGGTATATAGAAGGAATGAACTTGGAATTACCATGGACCTTGACATCCAAAATGCAACTTCTGAATCTCAGGGTTCAAAAAACACCCAAAGCCAAACGAAGTTCCTTATAAATAATATTGGTGGAGTGGCAAGCTGGAATCTTGCAAACTCTGTGATGCCTAATATTAATGTAGGATTTACCTATAATCGTATGGCATCCTTCAATCAGCATTATTCCGGAGTCATTCCAACTCTCAGTAATTCTCTGACTAATTATATAGCCGGAATAAGTAATAATGAAGGTGTGACGGTTGGCGATGTGACTACCCGTTTTGATACGGATGGTTATGTGTCTTTTGATCCATATAATCCTAATGATGGTGGTTACGCCGCTCCTTGGCTTTCTATTCTTGGTTATGACAGTTATTTCATCACTCCTACCGGTGATGATGACCAGCCTAATTGGATAGGGCAGTGGGGCGCTACGACTTCCGGCACTGGTGCATTTGATGTCACTACAACAGGTGGCGCAAACGAATATAACATTGCTGTAGGTGGCAATATTGCCAACAAAGTGTTCTGGGGCATTGATTTCGGTATCGTTGACCTTAGCTATAGTATGACGGCTAAGTGGGGTGAAAATCTTCAGAATGCGGTCGTCGACAATCCGGAAGGAACCGAGAATAGTTCTTCCATGTGGACTATGTCCAATTCATATAATGCAAGCGGTACCGGCTATAATATAAAGGTTGGTCTTATCTACAGGCCTATTCAGGAACTCCGACTTGGTCTTTCGTTTGCATCGCCGACTTGGTATTCGATCAACGAAAGCTATATGGCATCCACTAATTTCAATTACAGTGCCAATATTCCCGACATTCAGCAGAATCGTGCCATTACCAATGATGGACAGTGGGGCTTGAATTCCTATAATTTCCGCACTCCTTGGCGTCTCACTGCAAGTGCAGCTGGCGTGATAGGCAGAAATCTTATTGTAAGCGCAGATTTCGAATGGCAAAAATATGATAAGATGCGCTTCTATAATGGCAATGGATATGAATTCGGATATGGTGGTGGTTTCGACGACTGGGACTGGGATTATCCATATTATGCTCCCGCACAGAAGGCTTCTCCACTTGTCAATTCCGATCCTTGGTATGCCACAAATGCTGATATAGAGGAATATTATAAGTCTACTACTACTATTCGAGTAGGTGCAGAATATAGAGTGACACCGCGCTTTAGTGTCCGTGCCGGCTTTGCCAACGTGTCTACACCTGTAAGGTCAGAGGCTAAGGATGGGTCTATGATGATCTATACTTCTGGCACAATGCCCAACTACAAGATGGATAACTCCACAAATTACATTACCTGTGGTGTTGGCTACAATTTCGACCATTTCTATATCGATGCGGCATATGTCAACAAGCATCAAAGCAGCGAGTATCATGCATACACTCCTGATCCGGCGAATCCCCAGATTCCAAGCCCGACATCTAAGTTGTCTTTCTCCAACAATCAGATTATTCTCTCTGCCGGAGTCCGCTTCTGATGACATTTCCGGTATCCTTGTAGGGACGCACGGCTCGTGCGTCCACTTTTTTTTGAACCATTTCCTCTGTTATGGTGTTATAAGGATAAATTATAAACTTAATCAAATACTACTATGAAAAAATTATTACTCACTCTCGTCGGCATTTTTGCTGCAGTCTCCTCCGCCTTCGCCATTACTCCATTCGTAGAATTTCAGCCTGTTATCGCTGGTGGTAATACTTGCCGTTTCAATGTGCAGGGTGGTATCCATGAGATGATGACCAAGAATATCGGTCTTGGTGCCGGTATTGGTATCACAGAACAGTGGAACTTCGATAATGGTCCACTTATCCCAATCTTCGTAAGGGGCGACATAAGCGGAAAGATGGGTGGTTTCAAGCCATTCTTCTCCCTTGACCTTGGTTACGCAATCAATACTGAGCATACTGATTGGGGTGCTGTCGTTGTAAACCCGATGATCGGTCTTGACTTCGGTAAGGTTTATGCAGGTATCGGTTATCAAGCTCTTTGCTGGACTCATGATGATGCAGGTGCAACAAATTGCTTCAACCTAAAGATAGGCTACAAATTCTAAATCAAAACTTATATAATATATTTAAGAGGGTGTTGAAGAACTATATTCTCCGCATCTTGTAGGGACGCACGGCTCGTGCG
>JAIDSL010000114.1 GCA_029061255.1 Muribaculaceae bacterium | reverse complement strand
ATTTTAATTATGGCGAATTCGCCATAATTAAAAACCAAGCAGGTTTAAACAGTTTCAAAATCAGTGTCAAGGAATTCGTAGCAAAAACAAATGCCATCTCTCTTCAAGCAAAGGCCGGACGCTATGGTGGCACCTATGCCCATAAAGACATCGCCTTTGAATTCGCTATGTGGATAAGTCCTGAATTCAAGGTGTATATTGTCAAAGAATTTCAACGACTCAAAGAGGAGGAGCAGAAACAGCTCGGTTGGTCTGCCAAACGTGAGCTGTCAAAAATCAACTACCGTATCCACACAGACGCTATCAAGCACAACCTTATTCCGGCTGAGATTACGAAGGCTCAGTCCAGCATCATCTATGCCAATGAAGCCGACGTGCTGAATGTAGCCATGTTTGGCATGACCGCCAAGCAATGGCGTGATGCCAACCCGGAACTAAAAGGGAATATCCGTGATTACGCCTCTATAAATGAGCTGATATGTCTTTCCAATATGGAGAATCTCAATGCTGTCTTTATAGAGCAGGGAATGCCTCAGCCGGAAAGACTAAAGAAACTCAATGAGATCGCCATCCATCAGATGAGTGTTCTGGAAAGTGGTGATATCGACAGGAAGCTCTTGAGATACCAATAAAAAAACGTGGCTCGTTTCCTTATTAGGGTCACACTTAAATTTCTGCACATGAATATGTCAAAGGTATGCTTTACCGTATCTATATTACTCGCTGTCACATCAGTAGCGTCAGCATTGCGTAAGTATGAGACTATCACATCACCGTCGCCGATTTCCTCATATGGCAAGATCACTCGTATGGCTGTTGATTCGGAAAATCTTGATGGGACAGTGATTGTGGACGTGTGGACTCCGGCGGAATATGACACGTCCTCCGATAAGCGATACCCAGTAGTCTACGCCCATGACGGTCAGAATCTATTTGATGCCTCTTTTACGTTCGCAGGCGTTCCCTGGGGTATTGACAAGGTGTGTTATCAATTAGCAAATGATCCTGACTTTGAAATGCCCATTATTGTAGGCATCAACAACAGAGGTGCGGAAGGTCTGCGCCCCAACGACTATTTCCCGGAGAACTCACTGGATTACATCTCACCTGACCAAACAGAGAATACCTTTATTTACGAAACATGCAACGATATATTTTTAGGAAATGAGGAAGCAGCATTTGTCGCCAATGAACTGAAACCTCTTATAGACAGCCTTTACAATACCAATCCCGGAATTTCGGCAACGTTTGCAATGGGTTCGAGCATGGGAGCATTGGCATCAATGTATCTGCTTTGCGAATATCCTGAGACTTTTGGAGGAGCGGCATGTATGTCGACCCATTGGATCGGCTCCTTAAATCTCAACCCGGACTATACGATGATCGACGATGAAGTATGCGCCAACGCTATCCTTCAATATCTGAGCGAACACATCCCTGTCGATGGTATGCACAGACTTTATTTGGATCAAGGCACAATTGACTGGGACGCAGGCTACCTAAAATATGAGGACATCGCACGTGAGATCGTACGAGACAAAGGCTACACCGAAGAAAACGGAAGCCTATACGTCTATGATGCAAAAGGAGCCGGACATAACGAATGGTATTGGCAGCAACGTGTCAAGATCCCCCTAAAATTTCTGCTGTCAAAACAGGCAATAGACGGTGCCGGCATAAAGGACATAGATACCGAAACAGGAATTGACCCAACAGAAAATCACATATATGATATTTCAGGAAAACGATACACCTCTGTCAATTTTGACAATCTACCCTCTGGAATCTATGTCCAAAAAGGAAGAAAATCAATCAAAAAATAAGTTAACTCAACTTTCGCAAGCTCTAAAATTCTCACGCAAAGGTCGCAAAGGCGCAGAGTTTCAGTACATAGGGAAGCTTCGCGTCGCTGTTATGGCAAGCACGCTAAGATTACGGGCTGCTTCGCATCGCCCGGAGCTCGCAGAGAATAAGCGCAGTTCCTGCGCTAAGGAATTGCGAATCAATACGCGAGAACAAGCGAAACTTAAATAAGTTAATTTAAGTTACGGGTTCTTCTATGACTTACGGCGGGTGAGGTATTCTTTAGGAGTGATGCCTTCCTCGCGTTTGAAGAAGCGGGTGAAATGCTGAGGATAGTCGAAGCCGAGGCTGTAGGCGGTTTGGGATATGTTCTGACCGGATGATAGCAGATTCTTCGCTTCCTGGATCACCATCCTTTGGATATATTTACTCGCGTTTGTTCCAGTGGAACGTTTTATGAGATCGCCTAAGTAACTTGGCGACAGATTCAGTCTGTCAGCCATGAACTGAATGGTAGGAATACCGTGTTTCAGCTGAAGTTCTGATGAATAATAGTTCTTGAGTTCCTCATGAAAGCGAGTCAGGATATCGGTATTGTCAAGTTTACGGGTCATGAACTGGCGGTCGTAAAACCGTTGGCAGAAATTAAGCAGCAACTCTATGTATCCGACTATTATTGTATCCTGATGAGAGTCTCGCGGCCTATCGATCTCAGCCTCTATACTGCGTAGAAGTCCTACGATGACTTCCCTTTCCTCCTCCGTCATGTGAAGGGCCTCATTCATACTGTAGTCAAAAAACGAGAATCTGTCGATCTTCCTTTCAAGAGAAGTGCCGTGAAGCAGATCCGGATGAAACAGCAGGGCCCATCCGGAGATATTGACTTTCTCCCCATTGTCTTCAGTACCTCCCAACTGACCGGGAGCCACGGCAAGAAGTGTCCCCTCCTTATAGTCATATAATCCACAACCGTATGTAAGGTCAACCAAATCATCGCCCCGGAGGAAGATACCGTAGACACTATAGTCGTTCAGAGTAGTGGGAATCGGGGAAATACGGTCATACTCTATCACGCTGACAAGAGGATGACGGTCTTTAACTCCCAAATAGGAGGAATAATCGGATGGCTTGCTGACTTTGAGGATATTCATAGAAACGTTGATTTACATACAAAGTTAATAAAAAAACGTTGAATATTCAACGTTTTTTTCGTTTTCCGTTTTCCGTTTTCCGTTGTCTGTTTTCCATTGTTTGTTTTCTAATGTTTGTTTTCCGTTTTTCCGTTATCAGAGATTATAGAAATTTCCATTTGCTTGGGAAAATATGGTATCTATTGATATGATACGGGTAATTCCATTTCTTGGAATGTATATAATTTTGCGGCAGGTTCCGATGACTTCGTCAACGTGTACCGGCATTGCCGACATACGCTTCGGACCCGCACGCGAATACATATTTGCATCATAAAAAAATAGCTCGAAATGGAAAAGGAAATCATCAAGCGACTCTGTAATGAGGAAGTTATCATCTTTATCGCCAATCGCCATAAGATAGAACCGGAAATTCTAATAGAAGGATTTCTGACAGGAGATAGCCATATCCCCTCAATACTTCTTGAAAATGAAAGAGAAATCCTTCGAGGACTGATGAACGAAATTAAACATCAAGAAGCATGAAGATAGTGGGATCAGATGTCATGTAATCCTTATTGTGTTGCGGTATGCTGACGGGGAGAGACCCTTCAATTTCTTGAAAAACGTTCCGAAAAACGATTGATTTGGAAATCCTAAGATTTCGCTAATTTCCTGAATGGAACGTGACTGATCGCGCAGGAGCACCTTTGCCTCGAGCATTACCCGGATATTGATCCACTCCTTAGGGCTTCTTCCGCTTGCCTCG
>JAIDSL010000113.1 GCA_029061255.1 Muribaculaceae bacterium | reverse complement strand
CGTACCGGAAAGGGAGTTGAGCGAGCCACCCATCTGCACGAGTTGGTTGCCCTTGTTGCCACCGCCACCGAGAAGGTTGAGCATCGGGTTGACCACAGTATTAAGCATGCAAACGCAGAAACCGCAGACGAGAGCACCCAAAAGATAGATAAACAAGTTAAGGGTAGTAGCGGAAGGACCTTCACCATAGACCACTACATCTGCCCCAACATAGCTTGAAAGGAGCTGGATAGTAAGGCCGATTGCTCCCACTGCAAGAGCTATAAGAGCAGTCTTCTTATATCCATATTTTATTAGCATATTGCCCGCAGGGATACCCATGAAAAGGTATGCGGTAAAGTTCATAAGGTTACCTGCCATGCCTGCCCATTCATATCTGAAACCCCAGATATTACCGAAGGGCGCAGCCATATTGGTAACGAATGATATCATCGCGAAGATAAAGAACATCGTGATGATAGCAACTGTACGCCCCTGCTGAGGGGCCTGTACTGCTGTCGTTTTGCTCATGGTGTAATAATTTTAATGTTAGTATAATGATTATAGATTTTTCAATCCGTTTGTTTTTAATCTGTTTGTCGTGCCCTTTAATATTGACGATCTCCGAAGATGGCGGTTCCTATCCTTACAAGATTGGAGCCTTCCTCCACTGCAATTTTCCAATCGCCTGACATTCCCATCGATACGATGTCAAAGCCACGCAAGTCGGGGGCAATGTCAAGAATACGCATGCGGGTGTCAGCAATGGTATTGAAATCTGCACGAACGCGGGTCATATCATCCGTGTTTGATGCCATGCCCATCACTCCGCAGATGTGAGTGGCTTTCAGCTTTTCAAATTCCCTGCAAGAGAAGTATTCCAACAATTCTTCAGGATAGAAACCGAATTTTGTTTCTTCTCTTGCCACATGCAGCTGCATAAGCACATTTGTGATTACCCCTGACTTTTCCGATTCCTTGTCAATGAGATCAAGAAGCCTGACACTGTCTACGCTTTCGATAAGGGATACCTGACCGATCAGTTGACGCACTTTATTGGTCTGCAAATGACCTATGAAATGCCATTTGATATCGGCAGGAAGCACCTTAATCTTCTCAACAAGCTCCTGAACCCGGCTTTCACCAAATATGCGCTGCCCTGCATCGTAAGCTTCCTTTATAGCAGAAGCCGGATGGAATTTACTTACCGCACATAGCTCCACACCATCAGGGAGCATCGCATGGATCTTCTTAATCTCTTCAGCTATCATCTGAATGCGTTTTGCGTCTTACTTTTTGTGTTTTTACGTTAACATTCCAAAAGCTTCAGGCGGGAGATGCTGTATTTTCAGGAGCGTCATATTCGTATGGATACACGTCCATCAGTGGAGTCTCTGTGATGGATGCTATCTGATAGTCAGCCATAGTCCCTTTCATACCGTCTTGGAATCGACCAAGGGCGTTCTCAAAGTCGCCGGCTTGAACAAGGATGAAGCTTGCCGATTTTTTCTCCTTACCGCTCTTTTCATCGAGAGTAATGAAATTCACCTTCACCATGTAATACTTGTCGGCATAGTCAGATTCATCGAAAAAAATCTCTGAAATCTTGGTTTTCTTTACTGCCGACACTGAGAACTCACCGGAGATAAAAGGCGTAATCTTTTCTATGATGCGAGCCTCAGCATCTGTAAATGTCAACGCGTCTACAAGATAGGGCTCATTGACTTTCTTGACCGCTCCGTTTTCCTGCATGCGGTCGTATCTAATTTTGGTTTCAAACCAGAGTGCCATTGCTAAAGTTTTTAGGTTATTTTTTCCTCCACATACCGTGGGCAACTGCAAAGTTAGCAATAAATTTTGAGAAATCCGCAGATTTGCTTGGCAAATTATTCAGGAAAAATTAATTTTGCAGTCGGAAATAAACAACTACTATGGGAATATACGGACAACTCTTCACTACTTTCATGAAAATTGGTGCGTTCACATTCGGTGGTGGATGGGCCATGATTTCAATTATCGAGAAGGAGATAGTCGATAAGCATCACTGGATTGAACGTGATGAATTTCTCGATCTCCTTGCCATAGCACAGTCTCTACCGGGAATCCTGGCTGTAAACATCGCGACATCCATTGGCGATCGCCTCAAAGGGATGAAAGGGGGAATTGTTGCAGCCACAGGCACTATTCTACCATCTTTCCTGATCATTCTTGCAATCGCCATTTTCCTCACGCCGGAGACCATCAAGGAAAGCCACGTCCTCAGCAGTATCTTTATGGGGATTCGTCCCGCTGTGGTAGCCCTTATCATTGCGCCGGTCATAACCACCGCAAAAGCTGCCAAGCTGAAGCTTACCACCATCTGGATTCCGGCCCTGGCTGCTTTGGTGATCTCACTCGACATGGGCATAATCTCCAACCCAATCACATGGATCGCTCTTGGCGCCATCGGAGGCTACGCCCATTGGGCCTACTCACGCAAGAAACTCAGCAAAAGCCAACCCTCATGACCCTTAATTCTTTACTCTTTACTCTTCACTCTTTACTCTTCACTCTTCACTCTTCACTCTTTACTCTTTACTATAATGAGCATCTACCTAAAAATGATATGGGCCTATCTTAAAATAGGCATTTTCGGATTCGGAGGCGGCTACGCCATGCTTTCTCTCGTAGAGCGTTCAGTTGTTGGTCCCGGATGGATCTCCGAACAGATGTTTACCGACATTGTGGCAATCTCTCAGATGACTCCGGGACCCATAGGAATCAATTCAGCCACCTACATAGGATATGTGGCACCTGCACAAGTCACAGGAGGTGAACTTGCCTCCCCTATCTGGGGAATTCTCGGAAGCATTCTTTGCACATTAGCAGTCACTGTGCCATCATTCATCCTCGTGATAAAAGCCTCCCACTTTATTCGCAAGCATAACGAAAGCGGTGTGATAAAAGCAATTTTTGCCGGACTCCGTCCTGTTGTGGTTGGTCTTATCGCATCCGCTGCAATCATGCTTATGAACTGGGCTAACTTTGCTCCCGACCATGACACCCGGACTCTCATTTGCAGCATAGCCATCTGCGCTGTATCCTTCTGCCTTGTCTATTTCAAAATCACATATAAAGGCAAGAAAATAGGGCTTCACCCAATCCTCGTGATTTGCCTTATGGGACTGACCGGTTTCCTCCTCTACTATTGAACCCCACATCTCCACAACTCTACAACTTCACAACCCCACAAATCCCCAACAATGAACTACGAAGAAACTCTTGAATGGCTATTCCGGCAACTCCCTATGTTCTCACGCACAGGTGCCGCTGCATATAAACCGGGACTTCAGACAAGCCTCGATCTTGACAACTATTTTAGACATCCTCATCGAAAATTCAAAAGCATCCACGTAGGAGGCACCAACGGGAAAGGTAGTACGAGCCATATGATAGCTGCTATCCTTCAAAGCCAAGGTTACCGAACAGGACTCTACACCTCCCCTCATCTTGTTGACTTCCGTGAAAGGATCAGGATAGATGGCAGAATGATAGAGAAAGATGCCGTAGTGGAATTTGTAAGGAAATTCCGTGAAAGCGGATATCAGGGACATCCAAGTTTCTTTGAGCTTACAATGATGATGGCTTTCGACTGGTTTGCAGAGCAAAGAGTAGACTACGCAGTGATAGAAGTAGGAATGGGTGGCAGACTTGACTCGACGAATATCATAACTCCGGAACTTGCTGTCATCACTAACATTTCAAAAGATCATACGCAATTCTTAGGAAAAACCCTTACCGACATTGCGCGTGAAAAAGCCGGAATCATAAAAACCGGCGTTCCTTGTGTCATTGGCGAAGCCGAGGGGGAAATCAAGGACATTTTTGAAGAGAAGGCAAGCGAAGAGGGAACAACCGTGCTGTTTGCCGATACGTTATGCCCTCTTCAGCAATGCAATCATGCGATAGAGGGGGGATTCGACTGCAGCAGTCCCATATGCGGGTCATTCCATTGCCAACTTGGAGGAGACTACCAGAAAAAAAATATCAATACCGTGCTGACAGCTTTGTATGAAATGCGACGCATCGGTATAGATATTGACGATGAAGCTATCCGTAAAGGAATGGACGACGTGTGCGGCCTGACAGGATTGGCTGGCAGATGGATGAAAGTGTCAGATTCGCCACTTACGATTTGCGATACGGGCCACAACGAAGCCGGAATACGATTCACAATGTCACAACTCGACAAGACAGTCAATGATACCGGAGGAAAGAAACACATTGTCATAGGATTTGTAGCGGATAAAGCCATCGACGATATAATCGGTTTGCTCCCAAAAGATGCAACTTATTATCTTACGCAAGCCTCTATCCCAAGAGCACTCCCGGTGGCTGACTTGCAGGCAAAGTTCCATGAGCATGGAATAGAAGGATCGATTTTCCAAAATCCTAAGGAAGCTGTCGATGCAGCCTGGAACAACGCTTCAGAATCAGATGTAATCTACATTGGAGGAAGCACCTTCATCGTTGCCGACTATCTCGCTTCCGAAACTCAACAGATAAAACTTTAGCAACAAAGCATGCTCTGCATGCGTCCAGGCAAATTCTAACTAAAAATTCGGGCGGAATCCTAAAGATTAGGATTCCGCCCGACATACTTTTCTTCATTAAATTATTTATCTGTCTTCTTCTGCTTTGACTCATCATTCTGAGTTGTTTCCTCTTCAAGCAGGCGTTCAGAACGCGTCTTATTCTTTGACTGCGCGGAATTCATATCGCTCTCTTCATGAAGGAAGATCTCCATCCCGGCATTATCAATCACGCGATATTGCAGATAGGCCAGCGACTCATCCGGCACTATCTTCACTCCTCTTCCAAAGCGCCGCTTCCACTTTCCATAGAGTGAGAACATCCCTTTCTTAATATACGCATCTACAAAAGGATGCACGTAAAGGATAAATTTCTTCACTTCAAGTTGTTCTGTCAGATACTCGAGTTTCTCCTCAAGTTTGTCGGTAAAAAGCAATGATGGTTGGACCTCACCCTTGCCAAAGCATGAAGGACATGTCTCTTCAGTGGTGATGTCAAGTGCAGGGCGTACTCTCTGACGGGTGATCTGCATTAGCCCGAATTTCGATAGAGGCAAGATATTATGGCGGGCTCTGTCTTTGGCCATATTATCGCGCATATGATCCAATAGTTGCTGCCTATGCTCTGCCTTTGCCATGTCGATAAAATCGACTACGATGATGCCGCCCATATCCCTGAGCCTCAACTGACGTGCTATTTCATCTGCAGCCCGCAGATTCACTTCCAGGGCATTCGTCTCCTGATCTTGCGAAGCCTTGCTTCGATTGCCTGAGTTGACATCGATCACATGAAGCGCCTCCGTATGTTCTATGATAAGATAGGCTCCTGATTTGAAAGAAACAGTCTTACCGAAAGCAGATTTAATCTGCCTCGTTATATTGAAGCTGTCGAAAATAGGAATATCCTTTGCATAAAGTTTTACCGTTTCTTTTCTTTCGGGGGCAATAAGGGAGACATAATTCTGGATTTGCTCGAAAATCTCTGCATCGTTGACGTAGACGCTCTCAAAAGAGGGATTGAAGATGTCGCGGATCACGCTGACAGCCCTTGATTCTTCTTCATAGATGAGCGATGGCGGAGTGCTTCTTTGCATCTTTGCTATGGAGCTTTTCCAAGTCTCTACAAGAGTACGCAACTCGTTGATGAGCTCAGCCACCTTTTTCCCTTCAGCTGAAGTGCGGACTATCACTCCGAAACCCTGAGGCTTGATGCTGCTTATAATTTGGCGCAGACGCACCTTTTCCTCCGTCGACTTGATCTTCTGGGAAATAGAGATCTTATTGCCAAATGGGATCAGCACCATGAATCGGCCGGTAAGTGTAAGTTCAGTTGTAAGCCTCGGGCCTTTTGTGGAAATCGGCTCCTTTGCTATCTGCACGAGCAGTTTCTGGCCCGGCTGAAGAAGATCTGCAATGCGTCCTTGTTTGGGGATCTCAGGCTTTACCTCTACACTTGAAATCTCGGGTACGGTCTCCGGGTGCTCAAAAGCTTCATTGAGGTAGGCGTTGTAAGTGTTGAACTGAGGACCTAAATCCAGATAATGAAGAAAAGCGTCTTTTTCATACCCTACGTCGATAAAGGCTGCGTTGAGTCCCGGCATCAGTTTCTTGACCTTGGCAAGATAGAAATCGCCCACGGAATAGACGACGTTTCTGCTCTCCTTCTGCAGGGATACAAGACGCGAATCCTCGAGCAGCGCTATAGATATGTCTTTAGGCTGCACGTCGACGAAGAGTTCGCTTTTCATTGTGTCCATTTCAGGATACTTTTCAATTTAATAATTATGATTTTATGCTATATTTCAGCTCCTTATGCTGAAATTATGCTGAATCCCCATGCTTCAGCATGGGGAAAAAGAAAGAACAAGCAGGATATGGCATGATTCATCACCCCATCCGTCCGGCTTGTTCTTATGGCTTTGCCGTCTCCTGTAGTCTGGAGAGGCCTGCTGAGTGTGTCTGTGAAGACCGTCCGGTTACAAACCGGATTATTTCTTCTTAGGACGATTCTTTCTCAGTCTTTTCTTACGCTTGTGCGTAGCCATCTTGTGGCCTTTTCTTTTCTTTCCGCTGGGCATAATAATTGAATATTTATTGATATGTTTTTAATGAAAAATCTTCCATTTTTAGCTCATCAAAAAGCCATCGTATGATGTCACTTCGATTTGCGAGTGCAAATATCGTGATTTTTTTTGAATTTATCACTATTTCAAGACCAAAAAATACGATTTATGTGCAAATTTAGTGTTATCTTTGCAGAAAAATATAGATTCATGGCTCCAAAATGGATATTCTTCGACCTTGACGACACCCTCTTCGACTTCTCGGCTGCATCTCTGATTTCTCTCCGGCGCCTTTGGGAAGAGAATCTCACCATACGCTCACGTTTTGATTCTCCGGAGGCTTTTATTGATGAATACCATATCCACAATAAGCGAATGTGGGAGCTTCATGAGAGCGGTAAAATTACGGCTGATTTTCTAAAAGGAGAACGTTTCCGTCTGACACTCTCCCCTGAAAGCAACGACGATGAGACGCGCAAGGCCATGCGTAGTTTCAACGATAGGTATCTTTGGCTCCTTGGTGAATGTAAAACTCCTGTGGACGGAGCGATGGAAATACTCGAAGAGCTCTCAAAGAAATGCCTGATCGGAGTCCTGACCAATGGTTTCACAGAAGTGCAATACCGCAAGCTCCGCTCCACCGGTCTTGACCGCTACATACAGCGTATGGTAATCAGCGACGAAATAGGCATCCAGAAACCGGATCCCCGCATCTTCCGCTATGCTGAGCAAGAGACGGGAGCTATCCCCGAAACCACAATTATGATTGGCGACAATCCCGAAAATGACATCCAAGGCGCCTTAAACGCCGGCTGGCACGCCATCTACTTCGACCGCAAATCCAAACCCTTCTATTCCGATTCCATTCTCTATCTTGGACGCATTGCATCTCTACAGGAAATCTCCAATAAATTGTAGGGACGCACGGCTCGTGCGTCCGATGACGGCAAATCAGTTACTCAAAAGTCAACCCCGACACCCCCGAAAGCCGTCCATACAGGTTCTCTGCATCATCCATCCTTATGGAGAGTGTCATGGAGCATGAATTATCAAACTGCTGGCTTACGACTTCAGCTCCTGTCGACTTCACGACTTTCATCACATCATTCATTGCTATATACGGAAATGTGAAGGAATAAAGCTGCTGCCTCACGCATTCCTTCTTGCCTGAAGCTTCAAGTGCAAGCGACGCTGCCTCTTTATATGCAGCTATCAATCCCGGAGTGCCAAGTTTTATTCCACCGAAATAGCGTACTACACCCACAGCCACATCCGTCAGTTCAAGACTGTTGATTTGCCCAAGTATAGGTTTGCCGGCTGTCCCTGATGGTTCGCCGTTATCATTGGCCTGCCATTCCTTTCGTTCAGGCCCTATTACATAAGCCCAGCATACATGGCGCGCGTCATGGTACTCATTTTGTAGAGCCTTCAGTCGAGCCTTTGCATCATCTGCCGACACCACATGATATGCAAAGGAGAGAAACCGGCTTTTCTTTTCAGTGAACTTGCCGGTTCCCTCCCTTTCTATCGTATAAAAAATATCAGCCATCAGATCAGCCGAACATATTCACTGCATCCTGCGTAGTCTTTGGATATAGAAGCATACCGGATGCTACTTCTGATGCCGCTGACTCCCCAAGCGTCTCTTTCACTATCTCCAAAGCCCAAAGTGTAGCACTTGAAGGGCCGTTGGCTGTGACATATTTTCCGGACACCACCACCTTGGCAGCTTCATGGATACCACCTTCTGCCTTTCCTTCGAAACCGGGGTAGCAAGTAAACTTCTCCCCTTTCAGCACGCCGAGCTGACCAAGCACCTCACCCGGTGCTGCACAAATAGCCGCCATGCGTCCGCTCTCTGAATTGGCCTGATTGTGTATCAATCCCTGAAGGGGAGCGAATTCATAAAGATTTGTCGCACCCGGAAGTCCACCCGGGAAAATCAGCCACTCTGCATCTGTGAAGAGAGTGCTATCATAGAGCACATCTGCCACAACTATTATTCCATGCGCACCCGTCACCTGAAGAGATGCGGATATAGACACAGTTTTAACAGGTATGCCAGCACGGCGAAGTATGTCGATCACCGAAATAGCTTCGATTTCCTCGAAGCCGTCTGCCAAAAATACAAATGAATCCTTCATTATCAAAATACACCTTGTGCATGCATAGCTTTTGCCACTTTAAGGAAGCCAGCTGTATTTGCACCCCTCACATAGTTGACAAAGCCATCCTCAGTCTTGCCATATTTCACACACTGCTCGTGGATATCCTTCATGATCTCCTGAAGTTTCTCGTCAACCTCTTCAGCAGTCCACTTCATCTTCTGTGCGTTCTGTGCCATTTCAAGACCTGAAACAGACACACCGCCTGCATTGGCAGCTTTGCCCGGAGCATAGAGGATCTTAGCCTTGAGGAATTCAGCAACAGCTTCACGTGTGGAAGGCATGTTAGCACCCTCGCTGACTGCGAAGCATCCGCCGTCTACAAGAGCCTTAGCTTCTTCTCCGTTGATCTCGTTCTGGGTTGCTGAAGGCATAGCAATGTCATATTTCATGAGAGTCCAAGGACGCTTACCGCTGTAGTAAGGCAGGTTTTCGTTGGCTGCGTACTCACTGCAACGGCCGCGGAAATAGATCTTGTGCTCGAAGAGGCGTTCAAACTGCTCTTGAGTCATTCCTTCGGGGAAAAGAACAGTGCCTTCGCTGTCGCTCATCGACATCACTTTAGCTCCAAGCTTAAGAAGCTTTTCAGCTGTATAGAGAGCCACATTGCCTGATCCTGAGATTGCAACTTTCTTGTCTTTGATATCGATACCCTTTGTAGCGAGCATATTGAGGAGGAAGTAAACGTTGCCATAGCCGGTTGCTTCCGGACGCATCAGTGACCCGCCGAAGTCAAGGCCCTTACCGGTGAATGTACCAGTGAACTCACGCTGCATCTTCTTATACCAGCCAAACATATAGCCTACCTCACGTCCGCCAACACCTATGTCGCCGGCAGGCACGTCGGTATCAGCACCGATGTGGCGTGAAAGCTCCTGCATGAACGCCTGGCAGAAACGCATCACTTCCATATCGCTCTTTCCACGGGGAGAGAAGTCGCTACCACCTTTGGCGCCACCCATTGCAAGAGTGGTAAGGGAGTTCTTGAAAGTCTGCTCGAAAGCAAGGAATTTCAGGATTGAGAGGTTTACAGAGGAGTGGAAACGGATACCACCCTTGTACGGGCCAATGGCGTTGTTGTGTTGAACGCGATAACCCATATTGGTGCGTACCTTTCCCTTGTCGTCGATCCAGGACACACGGAAACTGTAGATACGGTCTGGAATACAAAGGCGCTCAATGAGATTGACATTCTCAAAAGCGGGATACTCATTGTAGACATCCTCGATGGATTCTATCACTTCTTCTACAGCCTGAAGATATTCCGGCTCGTTGGGAAACCTTCTCTGCAATTCAGCAAGAAACTCTTGTGCTTTCATCTTTTTACCAGTTAGTTGATTTTTTTAGACATGGGGGAGCGCCAATGCGAATCCTCCCATCCATATTATTATTTTCGCCTGCAAAGTTAGCAAATATTTTTAATATATGCAAACTTAATGACATTTTTCTCAAATTCCAAAGTTTAATAATCACTCCGATCACTCTATTCTGCTTTCCGCTACGTGCAGCCTGTACCATCTGGTCGATCGTCCTATCACCTCTCTTAAGAAAACGGGAAGTGAATATATACGTAATATCATATATGCACTCAGCAACCTGATAAGCCCTCAAAGATTTGTATTATCCGTCAAAAAACATTAACTTTGCATTGAGTTGCTTTCAGACTGCTTTTTCGACCTGGTCTGAAACAATATCTTTATTTTAGTTTCGCTTGTCTTAATTCATTGTGATTTAATACTTCAATCTTTAAAAATGCGTAGCTTTCTCTGCGTGCTCCAGCCGATGCAAAGCAGGCTGTTCTCTCAGCGAGCTTGCTATAACCGAGTCGCAAAGCTTCTCAAAGCACTGAAACTTTGCTACTCAGCGCCCTTTGCGTGAGATTTTTGAGATTGCGAAAGTCAAGTTGAATGATTTTTTGAAAAAACATGAGCCGTTTCTAAAAAAATTAGTAACTTTGTCTTTGCAAACATCGAAAACTGATTACCATGACAAAGCCTTCTCATATCAAAAAATTAATATTCAAATTATTACCTTCTTTTATTCTCCTCTTATGCATCACCGCATTTTCCGCCTGCATCAACAATAAGTCATGGCAGAAAAGCCAGGGGATGATATGGAATACTGTCTGGCATGTGACATATTATGGCGACTCAGAGGCACTTGCCATAGCTATAGATTCACTCAAATCAGTGGAAAGCAGCCTTTCCATCTTCGATGATAATTCCATGATATCATATATCAACAATCATGATTCCGGACCGGTAGATCATCACATTACTAAAGTCTACGATATGTCGAAAGTGGTAAACCGCGATAGCCATGGACTCTTCGACCCTACACTCTCCCCTCTCATCGAAGCCTGGGGTTTCGGTGAAAACCATGTCCCAACTGCCGACACGGCCCTTGTCAAATCCCTTCTTCCTTCCGTTGGTATTGACATGACCCGTATAGAAAATGGTGTGCTTTATAAATCCACTCCACAGATGGCATTCAACTTCTCTGCCATTGCAAAAGGTTATGGAGTGGATGTGGCAGCCCAAGTACTTACAGACAATGGATGCAGTGATCTGATGTTTGAGATCGGTGGTGAGATCGTATGCCGCGGACACAACCCTGAAGGGAAAAAATGGAAAATCCTTATTGAGACTCCTGATGAGGAATATCTCAAAGAAGTATTCAAAAATGAAGAAAAACCATCTTTCCCTGATCACCTTATTGTTGAACTATGCGACGAAGCTCTCGCCACATCCGGCAATTACCGGAATTATCATTCTGAATCCGGCATGACTTTTGGTCACACTATTTCAGCCAAAACCGGTTTCCCGGTGAAGACCGACATCCTGAGTGCATCGGTAATTGCTCCCACCTGTATGGAAGCTGATGCCCTTGCTACGGCATGCATGGTGATGGGTTCAGCTGATGCTATGGCTATGCTTCTTGAAAAAGACCTTGCCGGTGCTTTCATATTGTATTCCGGCGAAGTCATGGTCAACGACAAGATGAAACAGCATCTTGCAAAAACACGATGACATTCTTCTTCTGAAAAATGAAAAACCGCATCATATCTTTATCCATGCTCCTCCTTTTAGGCATTGCCATATGGTGGATGAGTGCCCATGTGGTCTGGCTTGGCGATGACCTCGACTACAAGTATATGATGAAAGGTGAAATATGGCAATCATGGGGAAAAATTAAAACTGTAAAGGCTTTCTTCGAATCGCAATGGGTCCACTATCAGCATGTCAACGGTCGCTATGTGGCACATGCCCTTGTCCAACTCTTTAATGCCAAACTTGGCCAACCAATCTTTGCCATATGCAATGCAATAGCCTATGTGCTATTCGCCTTCATGATAGGAAAAGTTTCCGGAGTCCGATACTCAACTAACTCTGCAGGAATATTATCAGCAATCTGTATTTCTGTATTATGCTTCATCACCAAGATGATGCCCACTTGCCAAATTGGCTATGTTTGGGGCATGCTTGCAAACCTTGTCTGGCTCACGCTTTTCTTCAAAGGAGGCCGCCCCTCATGGCTTTTGACAATAGCAACATCAATGCTTGCAATAATTGTGGGAAATTGGCAAGAATCTGTATCAATAGGTGTCTGCGGAGGACTCGGAATTTGGTGGATTCTCCAATTGGTTGCAAGCTTAAAATCCTCTGATGCTTGTTTTGAATGGAGAAGAAGCTGGATGCTTTTAGGATACGTAGTGGGTACTGCCACCAACTGCCTTGCACCATCCACAATCAGTCGGGTCTCAGATACAGCCATGCCACTCATAGATCAGTTGCTCATTGCATCCTATTCTTTTCCCGCTATTATTCTACTGATCTTTTGCGCAACATACTCAAGAAAAAAGGGTCAAAAGATCGAGTTATTCTCTTTCAAGAATACGGATGGCTCAATTCCTAATGGATTTTTTACTGTAGGGATGCTGGTTCTCGTGGTTTTCAACTTAGTGATTGGTGTATATTCCAACCGGCAACTGTTCGGGGCAAACCTATTCGCGGCCATACTTTCATTACGCATTCTTCCAAATCACAGATTCTGCAAATTTCTAAACATATTATCTTCAATAGCTGTAATAGCATTCTGGACTCTAATGATCTCAGGCATTAATGAAGTGAAAGGCCAGTATGACAAGATCATCCGCTACCACACAAAATTCCCTGATGGTAGTGTATATTTTGACCGTACAAGAGTTATGTCATTGGGGTTCCCTCTCAGGGCCAAATACTACGAAGACATACTCGGGCAGTTTGACAACGACCTTCATCATTCCCTGATGAAAGATTTCAAGCATACCCGAAAAGGCCGGACATTAAAGCTAAAGCCAACATCAAGCCTTGACAGCGAGAAAGTGGAGATGTATGCACCCGGGCATTTCAATGTGACACTAAAAGAGCCTCTCAAAGGAGAGGCTCCAAGAAAAGTAATCGTCTATGGCCATTATCCCATTCCGGGTATAAAAGCCGATCCAAGAATAATCGAGATAACTAAGTACGCCAAACGGCATACACCCTACGCCACAACTGTCATAATCCCGGAATTCCCGTTTTTTACAGCAGACTCAATCAAAATAATTGAGAATTAGGTAATCCTTTTCTCTCAACTATCAACGCATTACGCACCACGCATTACGCACTACGCAACTACAACTTCGGATGCGGCACAAACCAACCGATAGCGACTCCATAATTCCACCCATGAAGTGCTGTGCAATATGACACCGACATGGATATGGATGCGAAAGGAAGACTCGTCACAAGGCTGGCACGTGCCAAGACCTCAGTCTTGCTGAAAGGTGTCTTCCAAGCTGACGACTCGCGGAATTTTGTATATGCGAATGCTTCTCCTCGAAGCTGAACCCTTTGGAAAAGAGTCCAGACCGGAATTGCACCGAATGCCATGAAGTCATCACTGCGCAGACCCGGTATATAGCAATAATCCATCGACTCCAAAGGCATAAATTCATGCGAAGTCATCAAATCTGCCTTCATGTCGTCAAAACGCTTACCAATTGATATTCCACCCTGTGCCAGAACACCAAGGTTAAAGTTGCGATGGAGAGAATAATAATTATTCCAAAGCATATCAAGTTTCCCACGCCATACAGCCTGTGCAGGAGAAGACTCTGTCCCTGAAAGTGTATTAGTCATTTTCATTCCACTGAGTGATATATGAGTCTTGCGTCCACTGATCGGGAAAGTACGCTCTCCAAGAGTATTATACTCATACTCCAAAGCAATTTTTCCTGTGTTGACCTTGTATTGCTGACCATAAGCTGCCACTGCACGGAAAAGAGCCGACTGTCCTTGCCCTATTTCATATCCTGCCTTCACAAAATTCATGTTTGAAGCAAAAGATTCAATGTTGCGGGTGCTGAAGAAGAAAGGCAGCGTACTGTAATATTTCTTCTTTGACGCGATCCCCTCCAGGAAAATATATGATGGATTATAGGAATTGAGTCTGATGCGTCCCTTCAACCTGATAGCCATGTAAGACTGTCCGCCCCACACTGATAGCAATGCATCCAGGGAATTCTTCTTCAGGCTATGATAGCCAATCCCTGCATATATAAAACTTCCTACGCCCGTTGAAAGCCATCCTCCGGCTGAGGCTCGCCATGGCTGCTTCAATGTAGCTTTCAAGACAAGGTCATTACCTCTCATCTCAGGTACGATCTCCTCGACATCACCTTGCGACACAACGCTATAGTAAGCATCTTCCACATCATTCATTGTGATCTTGCCGGTGCGTCTTTCCCTACTTGTGAAGGCAGATTTAAGATATTCACTCTTCTTTCCTGTGAGGCCCGGTGTCGAGACTGTCTCGAATGTCACTTCAGGCACCTTTGCTGCAAATTTTGCTCGACGTTCGTTCACCTCTTTAAGCGGACGCCGGGCCTTCAGTCGAGATTTGATGGAATCCACCCATTGCAGTCCTGTCTGATATCCGATATTATAGATTTCCTGCGCGTCATCAAATGAAAGCACATTAAATTGAGTGACAGGGACCTGAATCTTGATGCCTATCTCCGGATCAAGTGAATAGTCATTGTTCTGGATGATGAGATCCTCAAGCTCGGAATACATGTTGTTGACACTGGGCTTTCCATCCGGTTTTGACACGGATACTCCTATTATAAAGTCCGGATGAAAATCTTCCCTCATCACGTCTACAGGAAAATTATCATATATTCCGCCATCAAATGCCAATATGCTGTCGACCATGATTGACCTATAGACAAGAGGAAATGACATCGAACCGCGTACAGACTCTCCAAGCGAGCCTTTGCGGCATACTACCTTATGTTTCTTATAGACATCCGAAAATACGCAACGGAATGGAACGAAAAGCTTGTCAAAATCCCCTTCGCATGCTTTCGTATAGGGAGTGAAGAGTTTTAAAAACTCTATGTTCATGGGAGTAGGATTAATCAGGCTCTTTGGCAAAACCTGAGATGCTATATTGCTCCCTTCTCCACCAAAACTTACCTTGCCCCATTCCGGTGTGGGCTCCGGCATACTGACAAGAGAAAGCCTTTCCCTTGGCACTACACCCATACTCCACATCAAAAACTCCGGGGAGGTCATCATGTTGAGCATTGAATCAGGAGTCCAGCCGCAGCTGTATAGAGAACCAACAATCGACCCCATCGATGTGCCGGCTACGCAGTCGATTGGAATATCATTATCTTCAAGTGCCTTGATTACACCGACATGAGCCACGCCCTTGGCGCCGCCTCCGCTTAAAACGAGACCGACCTTGTCGGCTGCCTGCATCATCGCGGTAGCCAACAAGGTCGCCAATATGACTAAGGTTTTGTTTTTCATAATAATAGTATAATGTGGGTTCGTGATTATACTATTATCAACAAACAAATATCAATTTGGATTAACAAAAGTGAAAGTTTCTTAAGAAAGCATGCTTATCTTCTGCTGAATCTGCTCGATATCCTGCTCTATAAGTTTGATCTTTTTCTCAAGATCCTTAAGCATTGAATTGCCTGCGCTCGACTTGACATTGAAGAATCCCATGTTGTTCTGATAGGTCTTCAGGTCGTTGCGCTTAGCCTCAAGCTGACGAAGAAGATAATCTTTCTCACGCTTCACTTTCGAAGAATCATCCTTGATGTCTTCCATCTTCTGCTCGAAACGGCGCATATTGTTGCGACTTTCACGAGCATCAAGGGAATTGTAGATCTTGTCGCAAATCTCACGATATTCAGTCCTCAACTGATCCTTAACTTTGAAAGGTACGTGCCCTATTGCATTCCACTTCTCCTGAAGCTCCCTGACGAGGGGAAGAAGCTGACGGCGTTCCATCTCAATATCAAGTTCCTTGAGCTGGGCAATCACGTTGCGTTTAGCCTCCAGGTTTGCATTTTCTTCCTTCCTGCGGTCGCCTGTCTCAGCCTTTCTGCGGTCAAAGACTGCATTGCAGGCAGTCGTAAATCTATTCCAGATTTCATCAGAATGTCTACGGCCGGCACTTCCTATCTTCTTCCATTCCTCGCGAAGTTTCTGCACTTCTGCTACAGCTGAAGAGATCTTTTCCTCAGAGGCGAGTGCTTCAGCTTTCTCACACAGTTCAGTCTTTTTCTTAAAGTTTTCGCTGTATTCATCCTTCACTTTATGGAAGTAATCAGCTTTGGCCTTAAAGAATATGTCGCAGACATTACGGAAACGGTTGTAAAGCGCTGCATTGTTCTTGCGCGATGCAAATCCTGTCTCTTTCCAGCGAGCCTGCAGGTCGATCACTTTCTTAGTGGCTTCATCCCACGCATTGAATGATTCAGGAAGTGCTGCCACGAGTGCCTCTGCTTCTTCACAAAGTTTCAGCTTTGCTTCTTCATTGGCAGCCTCGTTTGCCTTGCGACCTTCAAAATACTCCTGATGACGCTTTCTGACTACAGAAGAAGCCTCACGGAATTCCTCCCAAAGTGGCTCACGGAATTCCTTGGCTACCGGTCCGGTCTCACGCCATTCGTTATGAAGTATCATAAGCTTATTTATGGCATCCACTACGTCAGGATTGTCAGCAAGCGTCTTGGCTTGCTCTACGAGCTGACGCTTCGCCTCAAGATTTTTCTTGAAATCCAGGTCGCGAAGCTCTTTATTCATCTTTAATTGGTCATAGAAAAGCTCGACAGATGTCTGGAATTCCTTCCATAGTCCGGTGACTGCTGTTTCCGGAAGATCTGCCTTCTCCTTGAATTGCTTCTGCAAATCCTGGAATTTTTGGAAATTTATGTTGACGTTGTCAATATCAGATGCAATTTCCTTGATGCTTTCAAGAATAGCCTGCTTGGCCTCAAGATTGTCTTGCCTTGCTTTCTGGTCAGCTTCAAGCCACGCCGAGCGAATGTCACGGAAGCGGGCGAAAAGATCGCGCATCTCTGCTTCTCCTTCGTCAGGAACCGATACGAACTCTTCAGGCTTGCCCCCTTCTGCAATGTGCTTCTCAAGTTCGGCAAGCGTCTCTTTGTTGCGGAGCGCGAAATATGCCCCCTTTATTGATTGGGCTTCGTGATGCTCCGTAGCCCTCTCCTCTTCTACTATGGAGCGGAGAGCTTCAATGAGTTCCTCTTTTGACATCTCTGAAAAGCGGGGTTTGCGCTCTTCGCCTTCTAATTCTGGAGTCTCAACGTCGATCGACGTTACTTCGGTGGTGGGTTCAGGAAGTTCCACTTCTGAAACATTCTTTACTTCGTCATTCATGGCATGATGAGGTTATAATGATGTTTATTCTTCTACTTTGATTGATATAATGCGAATGTCCTCGACCGGACGATCACGGCCGTCGGTCTCTGCTTTCTGGATTTTCTCTACTACGTCCATTCCTTCGAGCACTTCACCAAATACAGTGTATTGGCCGTCAAGATGAGGTGTGCCGCCAATTGTGGTGTAATCACGCACCTGCTCTTCGGTCATGGTGACAGGTTTGACGTTAGCCTCAGTCTCCTTGATCAGTTCCTGGCGGAGATTCTCAAGTCCAACTGAATCCTTGGCAAGGCGAAGTTGCCTTATAGTGTCCATATGCTCGCGCTGCAGATTCATAAAGTATGACTGAAGTTGCTTCTGCACTGACACTTCTTCTATCCGCGATAATTGTTGAGGCAGATATTTCTTGCCTGTTACAATATAAAACTGGCTACCCGAGCTCTTGCGCTCAGGATTCATTTCATCTCCGGTGCGAGCTGCTGCAAGCGCTCCATATTTGTGATAATGTTTTGGATACACTATCTCGGCCGGTATTGTATAGTCGGGGCCACCCGAACCTAACATAGCGCCAGCCGGTGCCTCTTTTGAGTCAGGATCACCGGTCTGCACCATGAAGTCGTTGATGACACGATGAAACAATACTCCATCATAATATCCTTCCTTGGCAAGCTTGATGAAATTGTCCCTGTGAAGGGGAGTGTCGTCGTAAAGACGTATTTTAATATTGCCGACCGTGGTGGCTACATCGAGTGTAGGACCTGCCGGAATTTCATTATGGGCTTCGACTGTGTTCATTTCCACATTTTTGTTATCTTGGCCCCCCGGTGTGCCGTTCCCCGTGGCAAAAGCAGCTGTCGCTATCATTGCCATCACACTTAAAGAGGCTATACATATTATGGTCTTTTTTTTCATTAAGCAGATGATAAAATTTAGATACCCTCACCGGGATAGATTCTTTTATATATCCTTCTGAATGTATCGTCTGATGCCTTGAGCTCGTCAGCTCTCTCCTTATAGTCAGGACCCCAGATGGCCTGAAGCAACGACCCTATGTAGCGACGCTCACGGTCCTTCTCAATGGCGCCCTCCACCAAAGGAGTGATCCATCCTGCAAACTTCTCATGGTCTACCGCGCATAAGAACCTGGCTGTTGATGCAAGGAATTGACCTGATATGTCTGCGCGTCGAAGATTGTCGACAAGCTCCGGCATACAGTCAATGCATGTATCCACATTATTGACTATATAATCGTATGTTGCCATCCCATCACTGTCCCCGCTCAGGTTTTTTAATATTTCACTCATATCTTTTCTGATTTATCCCGTACAAAAAGCCACCCGGATTCTGCACATAGGGAATATCAAAGCGCAAATTTACACAAAATATTCGAATTAAATGGTTTTTCTTCAAAAAAAATTATTTTTCTATCCAAATTCGTTTGAATTATGTTTTACTTTTATAGGATTTTCTCTAAAATTCTTTGTAAAGTGGACAATTCAGACAAAAAAATCATAGTTATCGGACGTCAGTATGGAGGTACCGGCCGAAAAACCGGCCGAGCTCTTGCTGAGACCCTTGGTCTCCCCTATTTCGACAAGGAAATCATCAATAAGGTGTCGGCAAGCTATGGATATGATCCGGATATCCTGCATCGGGCTGACGAAAAAAAGCCATCTCCATTCAGAAGCATGCTGCTCGGCAAATATGGAGTAATGGACATGTATGCGACTTCCCCGCTCAGCAGGGAATCACTCTATGAGGCTCAGACAAACGTCATCCGCCAAATTTGCAATGAGAATGGTTGTGTCATTGTCGGTCGCACTGCTGATTATATAATGAGAGATCATCCCGGACTCGTAAGCGTTTTCATTCACGCCCCAAGGGAGTGGAGAGCACAAAACCTTATACGACGTGGTGAGGCTACATCAATTCAAGATGCACTCTTGAAGATCAAGAAAGCCGATAGCGACAGAGAGGGATACTACAATTATTTCACGGGTAGAAAGTGGGGAACGGCTGACAACTACCATCTGACAATAGATGCATCTCAACTCTCTACTGATGATATGGTGGATATGATAGCTCGATATGTCGGATTTCGCAAAAACATAAAATGAATCATTGAACATTCCGACGATTCAGAATGTAATACTATATGTGCAGAAGAGAGGTCTGTCGCTTCATGCCGGGTGCATGAAGAGGAAAGTCCGGGCAACACAGAGCACCATACTTGGTAACGTCAAGCCGGCGGCGACGTCGGGGTTAATGTGACAGAAAACTACCGCCTGCAGGCTTTTAAAGTCTGCAGGTAAGGGTGAAAAGGTGGGGTAAGAGCCCACCGGATGCCATGGCAACACGGCATGCCGCACATCCTATGGGTTGCAAGGCCAAATACACCGGCAGCTAAGGGCTGCTCGTCCATTGTCGGGGGGTAGGCTGCTCGGCGCTGCGGCGCCGGAGCCGTCTGGCGACAGACGGTCAAGATAAATGACAGACAGGATTGTCCTTTCCCGGTTCAATCCTACATAACCCGGCTTATATCCCTTCTGCTCATTTTCTACGGGGCGGCATCACGTCCGCTCCGCTTTTTCTTTTAATACCCTTGTAATTTAATACTATTGTATATAAAACCTAAAGCCATGGCAGAAGAAAACATCAACGACAAGAAAAAAGAGACAAAACGTCCTGGATTCATCGACCGCACTATTGAAAAAATAGAAAAGTTTGTAGAATATTGCGCCTCAGGCGTATGGTCTGATCCACGGAAGACGATGAAGGTTCGTTTGATCAAGACTATCAATCTCACTGTGCAGGCATTCCTCAATAGAGACTTGCAGATCAAGTCCATGGCCATCACATATCAGACGGTCTTCGCTATGGTGCCGGCTCTCGCACTCCTTCTTGCCATAAGCAAAGGATTCGGTTTTCAAGAAATTGTAGAGAAAGAACTCTATACTTATTTCCCGTCACAAAGCAAAGCGCTTGGCGCCGCCCTCGGCTTTGTGGATTCATACCTTGCCGAAGCTTCTTCAGGCATATTGGTCGGCGTTGGTATCGTGGTGTTGCTTTGGACCCTTATTTCTCTTCTGAGCAATATCGAGGATGCTTTCAACAACATTTGGGACATCAAAAACGGCAGAAACACTATCCAGAAAATAAAGGATTACATTGCAATCTTCCTCTTGATTCCGGTCTTGATGATATTAAGCTCCGGCATATCTATTTTCATGTCGTCCACTTTATTGGCTGCCGTGCCTTTCGCATTCCTTACTCCTATGGTAAATGCCCTGATGGAACTTGCGCCCGTCGTACTCACATGGGGTGCTTTCACTCTATGTTTCTGGCTGATCCCTAACACAAAAGTCGAATTCAAGTTTGCTGCTATTTCTGGTGCCTTCTGTGCGGTAGCTTTTGAGGTGCTTCAATTGCTGTTTCTCAACGGACAGATCTACGTTTCTAAATACAATGCCATCTACGGTTCTTTTGCCTTCCTTCCATTGATGCTGATTTGGCTGCAGCTCAGCTGGCTTCTCCTTTTGTCGGGATGTGGACTTACATATTCATTGCAAAACGTGTTTGCATATAATTTCTTTGGAAATCTTACTACTGTCGCAGAAAGCTATTTCCGCGAAGTGCTTCTCGTGGTTACAGCGGTTGTCTACAGGCGTTTTCATCTTGGCCTCCCCGCCCCTACACGCAACAGCCTGTCAATGACCTACGGGTTGCCAATAAGAATGGTGAGCAATATTGCCGATAAGCTGCAAAAGGCCGGCTTGGTACAAACCAACGATAGCCGTGACGGCAAGGATGATCCCGGACTTATCCCAACTACTGACACTGACCGCATTCTTGTGAAAGATGTGGTGGCTCGTGTGGAATCGTCGGGCATGAAGGATTTCATTCCTGAGTTCAACACCACATATAAGCAGGCTCTCACTGAGCTTGGCGATATCTCAAAAAGAATGTATGAAGCAGCCGGCGATATGCTTATTCGAGACCTCGATATCTTCGTTGAAATCGACAAACCGACAGATTCCGAAGGTAAAAATCCATAATTTTTATGTTTTTCAACACTTTTGCTTTTTTTTATACCGCAATATTTTGCCGGAAAATATATTTTAATTAAATTTGCAACTATTGAAATAATAGATAAACTACAGATATGAGTTACCTGAAATTTGACAAAAACCTTATGATTAATCTGGAGCAGAGCCTTCCGAAAGAAATGCTCCGCACCAACAAATCAGGAGCTTACCACTGCACTACTATCGTGGGTTGCAACACCCGTAAACAGCATGGCTTGCTGGTGATTCCAATTCCCGAAATGGACGACAAGGCACATGTGCTTCTGTCAAGTCTCGACGAGACCGTAATTCAGCATGGCGCTCCATTTAACTTAGGCCTTCACCAGTATGGGCCGGAAGTATTCTCGCCTAACGGACACAAATATATCCGCATGTTCGACTGCGAGACTGTGCCCACCATGACATATCGCGTAGGCGGAGTCATATTGAAAAAGCAGAAAACCTTTATCAGCAATGAAAATCGCATCCTGATCAAGTACACCCTTGAGGAGGCACATTCTGATACTACCCTGCAATTTCGCCCGATGCTCGCTTTCCGTAACGCCAATGATCTCGTAGTAGAAAACACTGCAATCAACAAGGAAATTAAAGAGGTGCCCGATGGTATTTCCACTTGTCTTTACTCTGGTTATCCGGATCTCGTAATGCAATTCAATAAACCCGTGAAGTGGGTCAACGACGGACACTGGTATAAGGGAATCGAATACTATAAGGACCGTGACCGTGGCATACCTTACAAGGAAGACCTATGGGTGCCGGGATATTTTGAGCTCCCGATCAAGAAGGGGGAAAGCATCATTTTCAGTGCAGGCACTTCGGAGATCAACCCTGACGATCTCGAGTCAATGTATGAAAATGAGATTAAGTCCCGCACTCCGCGCACAAGCTTCTACAATTGCCTGAAGAATTCTGCAAAACAGTTCTATCTCAAGAATAAGAGCGGAATGTATATCATGGCTGGATTTCCATGGTACAATGTAAGAGCTCGAGACGAACTCATGGCACTCCCGGGATGTACGTTGGCAATCGACCATAGAGACGACTATATCAAGATCATGGACACCTTCCTTAAGGCTCTCGATAAGTATATTGAGACCGGGGAGAAGGACCGTACTATTCACGAGATTGACTTGCCGGACATCCCTCTCTGGACCATCTGGGCAATACAGCAGTATCGCCGTAATACCGACACTCGCACTTGTCGCGATCTTTATGGAGAAACAGTGAAGAAGCTCGTGGATGATATCCGCAACGAACGCATCAAGAACCTTCACTTGAATTCCAACGGACTTCTCACAAGCAATGGCACTGACACTCCTGTCACTTGGCTGTCTGCATCTATCAACGGCAGGCCAATTATCCCACGTACCGGTTACATTGTTGAGTTCAACGCCCTTTGGTATAACGCAATTCGTTTCCTGATCTCCCTATATGAAGGAGAGAAAGAGATGAAAGAATATATTGATGAATTGTCTGCTCTATCTGAAAAAGTAAAAGTTAGCTTTGTAGACACATTCCTCAACGAATCCGGCTACCTTTATGACTACGTCAACGGATCATACGCCGACGTAGAGGTGCGACCGAACATGGTGATTGCCATCGGACTTGAATACTCTCCTCTCGACCGCCGCCAGCGTAGGAAGATACTTGACTTTGCTTCAAGGGAACTCCTGACTCCCAAAGGACTTCGCACTTTGAGTCCGAAGAGTTATGCTTACCATCCGAATTATGTCGGAGGGCCTATCGAACGCGAATATGCTGTGCATCAGGGTCCGGTCCGTCCATGGCTGTTTGGTTTCTATGCTGACGCTTATATTAAGGTGTTTGGTGTAAGTGGCCTTGGCTTCATCGAGAGAAAGCTGATCGGTTATGAAGACGATATGTCTGAAAACTGCATCGGATCTCTCAGCGAGATGTACGACGGTAATCCCCCGTTTGCCGGACGCGGTGCTGTATCTACAGCCAAGAACGTTGGAGAAATCCTCCGAACCATCAAGAACGTGAAAGAACTCAACAAATTACAGAACTACGATAACTAACAAGATATGAAGGCATTAATGTTCGGATGGGAATTTCCCCCGCATATCCTTGGCGGTCTTGGCACTGCTTCATACGGTCTCACCAAGGGCATGCATGCCTGCGGCGATATGGACATCACTTTCGTGATTCCTAAACCGTGGGGCGACGAGGAAAAAGGCTTTGCCCGCATCATTGGAGCCAACTGCACCCCGGTAGCTTGGCGAGATGTGAGCTGGGACTATGTAGAAAGCCGCATTGGCAAAGTCATGGATCCCCAACTATATTATGATCTGCGCGACCATATTTACGCTGATTTCAACTATATGAAGCTCAATGACCTGGGTTGCATTGAGTTTTCGGGACGCTACCCCGACAATCTCATAGAGGAAATCAACAATTATTCTATAGTGGCAGGTGTCATCGCACGCACAGTGGAATGCGACATCATACATGCTCATGACTGGCTCACTTATCCAGCCGGCATCCACGCAAAGAACGTGACAGGCAAACCTCTTGTGATCCACGTGCATGCCACTGACTACGACCGCTCTCGAGGCAACGTCAATCCTACAGTGTTTGCCATTGAGAAAGACGGTATGGAAAATGCCGATCACATTATGTGCGTTTCGGAACTCACTCGACGCACTGTCATTGAAAAATATGGCATTAACCCTGCCAAGGTATCCACTGTCCACAATGCTGTGATTCCTCTCGATAAGGAATATCTCGACATCAAGCGTCGCACTGAAGGCGAAAAAGTTGTCACCTTCCTCGGTCGCATCACTATGCAAAAAGGTCCTGAATATTTTGTGGAAGCAGCAGTCAAGGTGCTTCAGAAAGACAAGAACGTGCGTTTCGTGATGGCGGGCAGCGGCGATATGATGGACGCAATGATCAAGCTCGTGGCTAAGCGTGGAATTGCAGACCGCTTCCACTTCACAGGCTTCCTTCGCGGGAAAGAGGTGTACGAGATGCTTCGTGATTCTGATGTCTACATCATGCCTTCAGTATCCGAACCTTTCGGTATTTCGCCTCTCGAGGCTATGGAAATGGGCGTGCCGAGTATAATCTCCAAGCAATCCGGTTGTGCAGAGATCCTCACCAATGTCATCAAGACAGACTATTGGGATATCGATGCGATGGCTGATGCTATCCATAGCATATTGAACTATCCTGCTATGTACCATACCCTCCGAGATAAAGGAATCGAAGAAATACATGGCATCACTTGGGAGAAGGTCGGTAAAAAAGTCATCGGCATATACAAGGATGTAATCGCAGCAAGAAATCATTAATATCTATCAATCAACAAACATAAAAAGTCATGAAAAACGTTTGTTTTTATCTCAACATACACCAGCCATACCGCCTCAAAAGATATCGCTTCTTCGATATTGGCAACGACCATTACTATTATGATGACTTCGCTAATGAAGACATCATAAACAATCTCGCAGAGAGAAGCTATATTCCAATGTGCCAGACTCTTCTTGATATGGCAAATGAATATGGCCAAGACTTCAAATGTGCCATTTCCATTTCAGGCACAGCTATCGAGCAGCTTCAGCAAGCCGAACCGGAAGTGATCGAGATGCTCCGCAAGCTTGCTGACAAGGGTTGTGTAGAGTTCTTGGGAGGTACTTTCGCTCATTCCCTTTCATCGCTCGAGGATCCTGATGAGTTTTTGCGTCAGATTAATATCGAAAATAGGGTAATCAAGAATCTCTTTGGTCAAACACCAAAAGTGTTTGCAAATACAGAGCTAATCTTCGACGATGACATCGCAGCTCTCCTCCAGTCTACCGGATTCAAGGCTGTTGTAGTGCCCGGTGCCAAGCATATCCTCGGATGGAAGAGTCCTGACTATGTCTACACATCAGCCACAGCTCCCAAGCTGAAGATGCTTTTCACAAACGACAAACTTGCAGCTGATATCTCTCACAATTTCAATAACCCCGACTGGTCTGAATATCCTCTGACTGCAGATAAATATGTCAACTGGATTGCAGAACTTCCTGCAGAAGAACAGGTAGTCAACATTTTCCTCAGCATGGATACTTTCGGAGGATTCCTGCCTGCAAGTTCCGGCATTTTCGACTTCATGAAGGCCCTCCCCCGCTTCGGGAAAGAGAAAGGCGTACATTTCACTGCACCATCAGAGATTATCGGCAAGCTAAAACCACAAGATAGCATCACCATCCCCTTCGCTATTTCATATGTCGACGGCACACGCATTGATGTTTCTGCATGGAAGGGAAATGATCTGCAGCGTGAGGCCCTCAATAAGCTCTACGGCATAGCTGAACGAGTGTCAATGGTAGAAGACCGTAAGATCCAGCAGGATTGGGAATATCTTCAGGGTAGCGACCACTTCTTCTACATGGCCACCAACAATCAGGCTGATGCGGCTTTCAGCCCCTATGACAGCCCATTCTCAGCCTTCACAAATTATATGAACGTTCTTGCTGACTTCCTCGTAAGAGTAGAAGAGCAATTCCCTGAGAATGTCGACAACGAAGAGCTCAACTCCTTGTTGCTTACTATACGTAACCAGTCTGCTGAAATCGAACAGCTCAAAAAGGAAGCAAAAGCTCTCCGTAAGAACATACTCGAGGCTGAAGACAGCAACTATGCTCCTGTGGCTGCTGTAGCAGTAGTGGAGGAAACTCCCGCTAAAAAGGCTCCTGCTAAAAAAGCTGCTGAAAAGAAAGAACCCACAGAGAAGAAGAAACCCGGACGCAAACCCGGACGCAAGCCGGCTAAGAAAGAGATTCTCTGAGTGTCAAAAATATTTCAATTGTTAAACTATTGTAACATGCTGAACTTTAGCAACTCTAACGTTGTTTTGATTTCAGAAAGTAAGAAAATCGTTTCATGATGTTAGGTTAGTTTAAAATTGAATTATGGAAAAAATTGAGTTGCAGCCGCCTGTGAAGGTGGCTGCAATTCTTTTGGAGCTACAGCCTCCTGCCAGACTCCTTACAATTGTGGTGCTAACGAAGTGAGCACATTCCAGACATTCCTGCATTTCAATGAACCCCAGACCCTCCCCAAACGTTTCATTATTGAAATTATTCATTAAATCTCGCCTCAAGTTAGTTTTTAACTTTTATTGGCATAATATTTGATACCATGAACTACAGAAACAATCGTAAAAACCGTAAAAGAGGATTCAAACCCTCCTTCAATAATAAAAATAAGACTATGAACGATAATACAGATTATAAAGAGATGGAGCAAGCTGAAGCAGCTGACTCCTCGAATGATGAAAACGTTGTCATTGATGGAGACTATGCAGGTGATTCTGAAGACACTCAGGCTGAGCAAGAAGTCAACACTTTGGAAAATCAGCTTGTTGAACTCCAGGCTCAGGTGGAAAAGGAAAAGAAAGAATATCTTTTCCTTGCTGCAGAATTTGACAACTACCGCAAGCGGACACTAAAAGAAAAGGCTGAAATCATCAAGAATGGTGGTGAGAATGTTCTCAAGGGTCTTCTGCCTATTGTCGACGACTTTGAGAGAGGTCTTAAGGCTGCAGAGTCAGACTCTGATGCTAAGTCTGTGCTTGAAGGTATGACTCTTATCTACAATAAGCTCATTAAGTATCTTGAAAGCATGGGAGTAAAAGAGATGAACTCCACTGGAGAGGTCTTCAACTCTGACCTTCACGAAGCCATCGCCCAAGTGCCATCTCCTACAGAAGACATGAAGGGGAAAGTTCTCGATACAGTCCAGAAAGGATATATGATCAATGATAAAGTGCTTCGTCACGCTAAAGTGGCAGTTGCCCAGTAAGCCGACAGAAGACATCACCTATAAAACGATCCACCATCATGGCAGAGAAAAGAGATTATTATGAAGTGCTGGGCGTAAACAAAAACGCTACAGCCGATGAAATAAAGAAGGCCTATCGCAAGAAGGCTATTCAGTTTCACCCTGACAAATATTCCGACAAACCGGAATCTGAGCAGAAGGCAGCTGAAGAGAAGTTTAAGGAGGCTGCAGAAGCCTATGATGTTTTGAGCGACGATAAAAAGCGCCAGCTTTACGATGCTTACGGCCACGATATGGGTCCGAAAGGATTCGGTGGTGGTGCCGGAGGTGGTTCATACGGTGGCTTCAGTGGCTTCGGAGGAGGAGGATTCTCTATGGAAGACATCTTCTCCAATTTCGGCGATATCTTTGGCGATGCTTTTGCCGGTGCCGGTACATACCGCGGCTATTCAAGTGGCGGCGGACGTGCTCGCAAACCTGTCAATAAGGGCACCGACCTTCGTATCACTGTAAAGGTAAGCTTGAAAGACATCGCCAACGGCGTCGACAAGAAACTTAAGATACCAAAATTCGTGGCTTGCTCTCACTGTAATGGCACAGGTGCAAAGGATGGAACAGCATTCCATACTTGCCAGCGTTGCGGAGGCACAGGCTATGTCACCCAAATGCGTCAAACATTCCTTGGAGCTCAACAAGTGCAGTCGGTTTGTCCGGAATGTAATGGCGAAGGGAAAGTCATATCTGAAGAGTGCAAATATTGCCACGGCACAGGAGTCGAAAAGAAAGAGACTATCGTTGAATTCCATATCCCTGCAGGCGTACAGGATGGTCAGACTCTCGTGCTCAAAGGAGAAGGAAATGCTCCGCGTCACGGCGGCGTAAACGGCGACCTCCTCATCGTAATTCAGGAAGAGAAGAACTCCGAGCTTATCCGCGATGATCAGGACCTTATCTACAACCTTATGCTCGACTTCCCGACAGCGGCTCTCGGTGGCAGTGCTGAGATTCCTCTCATCGATGGAAAGGCTCGCGTGAAAATTGCTCCGGGAACTCAACCCGGCAAGGTTCTTCGCCTACGCGGTAAAGGTCTACCCGCATTCCAGAACGAACACGTTAAGGGCGATATACTCGTCAACGTTATGGTCTACGTTCCTGAGAATCTTTCAGATGCTGAGAAGAGTGCCATTGAAAGCCTTAAAGACAGTAGCAACGTAGTGCCTACAGAATCAACGTCAAAGAGAATATTCTCAAGGCTACGCCACATCTTCAATAAAGAAAATAGAGGAGAATAACTAATAGATATTATTGATTAAAGCCCCGACAACTTCAAAATTGTCGGGGCTTTAATTTGGTGTTCGAACTTCGTGAGATAGTCAACAACCATGATTATTATAGGATGACTTTCTTTCCATCTACAATATAGATACCTTTACCGGGATTCTTTACAATGCGTCCTGTAAGATCATAATATACTTTATTATGATTGTTTACTTCCTCTATGCCCTCTACTGCTCCAGGATCATTTGATGCACCTGTGGACACTGCATTAAAGCTGATGATGCCATCTTCCGATTCTGATATATCTTCCAGATCGAATGCAAGTCGTTGTTTTGCCCAGCTTGCAAGTTGAGGCTTGGTGTCAAATCCAAAAGAAGTGATGTTTTTTGTGCCGGGGAAAGCATCGGCTGCCCTGGTGGATGCCGATTTGACGTTGTCTGCCTCTATAAGATCCACATGCTGATGGTTCGCCTTATTGTTAACAACATTATTTTCCCAGATATCAGCATCATAGTCTACATGCCATACAAGCATACCATGACCGGGAATAAACTCATCATTACCATACTGCTGCCTATTCTCGAAAAAATAGAACTCATTCTCGTTTTCAGTAGGAAGCACATATGCAACATTAGTAGTCGACAAATCAGGAATTTCTACACGACCCTCCTCTATAGGGAAGAACTCAAGCCACCCAAGTGCACCTTTCTCAAATGAGGAATAGTTAGGTGGAGTCAGACGGTCATTGTTGTAGGGGCCTTGATCAAGCACACTCCATTCTCCCGGAGTAAAACCACCTGTGTAAGTTGTCACATAAAGATCCGGCAATCCCATCACATGGCTGAATTCATGAACAAATGTCCCAATGCCGTCCGGACGCTTGTAACCACTCGGGAACTCGCAAGTGCATGCATATCTGTCAAGTTTTACTCCGTCATAAATAAATTCTTCATCAGGTTCAGCCAAAGAGATATCCCAAGAATGAGGCCAAACTGCGTTTGCCACTCCACTATCATGCTCTCCTTTACCCGCATAGAATATAAATACATTGTCAATGACGCCATCGCCATCTCTGTCGTATTGAGAAAAATCTACCTCTTCATCAAGAAGATTGCACGCATCTATTGCCATCTCATGCGGACGTTTGTCGTTTCCATATCCATCGTTGCCTCCATAATAAGCACGGTTCTTTGGAAGCACGACTGGACCGTACACATCGAAATCGGGAAGAAATGTCCCATTGGAATTGAGCACAAACCAGTCGCGCGCAGAACTCAATGAGCCATAGTCTGAAAAGCCTTCTTCATTCAGCATTCGGTTGAAATAATCATAGTTTCCATAGGTGAAACTAATGTCTTCATATTCCACCAGAATCACAAGACCTTTTTGTTCTCCTGTGACCGGAAATGATATGTCGTATCTTCCGAAATTCTTTGGAACAAACTTTCCATCGTTCACACCGGGTTCATCTTCTCCCGGATTTTCTGCATCTTGCTCATTCTTTGAATTTTCATCCTCGGCTCTTGTGATATTTTTTTTCAAGGAAGCCTTATTCATAAGCTTAGAAAGACGCACATTTCTGTTCGCTGTCATCATCTCCGCCCATCTCTCAAGATTTCCTTGCGACTGGATCTTCATTTTTGCCACTTTTGATTCATTCTCATTAGAGGCTATTATTCCTGAAGCTATTGGAATACCACTTTCATCAAAACTTGCATACTCAAGATGACCGTTCACTTCAATAAGAAGTTTTCCACTCTCTGAATATGCCATATGGCCATGTTCATCACCTGCCAACATGATATTGATGACACTGCCATCCGGTTGGGTATATGCTACAAAACCCGGCTTAGCCGGGATTGCCATGGCTCCGAGACATATTCCGGATGCCAATATTGAAAGTAAAACTCGTTTCATCAGCTATTGTTTAGATTGTTTTTATAAATGCAGACGGCCTCACACCGTCAGGGGAGGCCGTCACTTGCATCTTTGTCGATATATCCGTACGTCTTACCATTGATAAGAGACAGTGCCCCCTAATGAATTTAACGTACCGGAGTTCGAGTTATTGTACCACCAGTAGTTACAAGTCAGCAATTGATACGTTAATCCTATGTTCATCGAGCGTTTTCCGTTCTTGCTGACCGGAACACGCAGCCCTATCGAGGGCTTAAGCATGAAATATTCCGATCCATTGATATAACCATTTTCTATGGCAAGGTAGTTCTTACCGATCAGAAACGACCCGCCTGCCTTTATATCAATGAAAAAAGAAGGTCCTGTGTTTCCTCCTATATTAAATCGGAAATCCGTAAAGAGTGGTATCATTGCTCCACTGGTACGCGTAGTGCGGTTGTAGTTCCATTCGTTAGGACCTTTGCCGACCTTTGAATATACAAGATCCACACCAAGACCTGCACCCATGAAGAACCAATCGGCATATTGCACACCCTGCACCGTGCTTATGCCCACGAAGTCGGCCTGCAGGTTGCCGAAGCCACCTGTGTACGACGCTTCGACATAGCCTCGATAGCGCATCCCTCCCATCATCGCAGTCTGCATGAGGCTGGCTGCCTGATTCACTATGTTGGTATACTGTGCGGCTCCATTCGAAGGCAAAAGGAAGGATATAAGAGCCAAAAGGATGATCGCGTACTTCTTTTTCATATTCATAGTATTATAGTGGTTTTTATTAATGCTTTTTATATTCCTTTTAACATTAAAACCATTTTCCGACGAAAAAGTGCGCTCACTCAACATTTTTTTATTATGCCACCGCGTGTATCTCATTCCACGACATCCATTTCACGCCATTTGCCTACGATTCCTGCTACATCGCCGATGGCGACATCAGCCGTTACGTCGTATTCCTCGCAAAGCCGCAGGGCGAGCGATTCAATGGTGAAGTCGCCCATCATCCGTGCCTGTTTCCACAGCCGGGCCATCCACCACCGCCGCCGGGTGTACAGGTAGCGCACCTTGCCGCCGGAATCCACTGCGTGTGTGGCCGTGGCCTTGATGTCGGAGGCTTTGCAATACTCCGTCGCCGCAAGATTGCCGTCGCCCATCAATGTGATGTCGTCGACAAGTTCCGACCCCGTAATATGCTGTACCCACAACCGTGCATGGGTGCTTTTGCCCGTGCCGCTCGGTCCGAGAAACATATATCCCCAGCCGTTGAGGCTCACCACGGCGGCGTGGAACAGCAGCGTCATTTCCCCGGCTGTCGCCAGGGCATACATTATCATCAGCGCGTTGTCGATGGCGAGTTTCCTGAAACTGCCGGTCATGATGAGCCGGCCTTCCCGGTAATCATCCGAACACACCAGCCAACCCGCTGTGACTCCGCACCATTGGAATCCGAAGACGGGTGATCCGTAGGGTGTCTTGCCGCAGGTGATGGTCTGTTCTTCGTCGACCTGTCTCAGTTCCTCGGCATACTCCGGTGGTGTGTCCGGGGCGATGACCAGGGCAAAGGTTTCCGGCGGCCATTGGAGGTGCCCGCTTAGCGAAAATGGCTCGTAGTTGTCCATCAGCCTCAGATATTCCTCGTCGGCTGTCACCCCGAACCGGTGTCCGGCTACGCAGTAATCTTTTGTCACTTTCTTCTCTATCTTCATTTAATATCCGTTACAGGCAACAAATATACATATTATTATCCTGGAAAGCAAAAAAAGATGTATTGGACGGATTCGGGGGTGGGGTTAGTCGAACCAGCCACCGTAACCGTTGCCATCGGTTGGGTATCCGCTTCCGGAGAGGATGGGTTCGAGCTTCACCTCCATCACATTCATCTCGGGCTTCGTGTATTGTTTCTTTGTCTTTTCCATTGTCGTTGTTTTTTTGCTGTTTATGATTCGTTTTATATGTCAGCGTGCGAAGTTAGCGGTCTTCTGTCCGTTCTTTATCACAACGCCTTTGTATCCGTCTGCCACACGCTGACCGTTAATGTTGTAGGCGGGTGAGCCGGTGTCGCCGTCTTCACGGTCGATGTCGGCGATGCCTGTTGTTCCGTCCTCGCCGAGCTTCACCTTCATCCGAGCCGGAGCCATCGCGGCCGCGCTTGCCGGCAGCTTGAAGTATGCGCGGCAGGCGTCCACGGTAGCACCTTCCTCTGCCCAGCAGAATTCGCCGCTTGCCCATCCATAGTACACCTTCTGTGCTTCCTCATCGGAGGTGAACACCCTCTTCTCGTTCACACCGTTGAGGCCGTCGGCCTCGGTGTCCTCCGAGGTGACAGCCACAGACACGGGGCCTTCGATCGTGATGCCGTCGGTGTAGTCCTGGTTCGGCTGGAACATATAGGGGGTGTTGGCTGTGGTATTATCATCGGTAAGCCTGGTGAATACACCATCCTGTCAGCCTCGTTGTACTGGCCGCCGGTATAGAACGTGCCGTAGTCGGCTGCAATCATTGCAAACGGCAGGTATAGGGTGTAGGGCTGGTCCTTGGTAAAGCTACGGTTGATTGTGACTTTCTCGGCAGTGAATTCATGCGGAATCTTCAGCAACAGCTGATAGTTTGCTCCATAATTGACCGCAAGGTTCTCGCAATTGTCACTCACGACCACGTTCGCCCTGCCTTCTAACGCAGTAGTGCCTTCAGGTACGAATATAAGGGCATTTTCTGCTATATTGCTCAAAATTCCTGCAAAGTCGAATATTTTCGCTTGAGATAGATCCAATAGCCTTAGGCTGGAGCAACCCTGAAACATCGCACTCATGTCGGTTACATTTTCAGTATTGAACTTGCTGAGGTTAAGTGCAGTCATAGTGAAGCAACCGAAAAACATAAATCTCATGTCGGTCACGTTTTGAGTATTTAAATACTCAAGACCCTCTATCTCTGTAAGTTCCTTGAATTCGAAGAACCAAGAACAGCAGCTGAGAGGTCTGATAGTTTGAAACGATTCTTCGACTATCACTTTGGTTGCTTGCGTGGCGTCTGCCCAGGGCGAAGAAAAAAATTTACTATAGTTCAGATCTATCTCCCATATTTAAGTGATTTCCTGACTGTTGCTTGCGAGCGTCTCGCCCACGGCCAGTTCTGTGTCAGAGTCAAGGAGATGCAAGGAGCGATCTCCCTCGCAGTAGACGGCGTAGGGGGTTGCCGAGGCTCCAGTGCCGCAGGCAAGTAGAATGATGGCGGAGAGAGCGAAAAGTAATTTGTTTCTCATAAGATTGTTGATTCCGCGGCATAGTTGGATAATGTAAACCATAAGCCCCGGACGTCATTTTTTTCGCCGGGATTTCGTCATGCTGTATTTTCGTTTCGCCCGGTGTCGCGGTTTCCGGAGAAGACGATAAATCAGCAGACGCATTGCAAATATACAAAAATTTTTACCCCCATTTATTAACACCATTTAACAGTTTTTAATATATTTATAGATTAAGGCAAGTGGAATGTTCAAGCATCTTTTCAAGATTCCCTAATAATTTGACAACGCTGAGTTAGTAGCTAGCGCACTCCGTGCGCGGGATCCGACTAAAGGTAACTTCCTCGAAGACTCCCGAATTGCTGTTTTGTACAGTATAGGCGCCTTATGATATAGACATTTTTTTGACGCATAGTACTGTATACCTTCCAAGGTACCCCCCATTTTGTATCTTGTAAGGTAAAATATCCCATTATTTACCTTGCAAGGTAAAATTTCCAATTTTTTACCTTGTAAGGTAAAATTTCCAATTTTTTTACCTTGTAAGGTAAAATCTCACATTTTATACCTTATAAGGTAAAATTTCACATTTTGTGCCTTGTAAGGTAAAATATCCCATTTTGTACCTTGCAATGTAAAATCTCACATTTTGTACCTTGTAATGTAAAATCTCACATTTTGTACCTTACAAGGTAAAATCTCACATTTTGTACCTTGTAAGGTAAAATATCCCATTTTATACCTTGTAATGTAAAATCTCACATTTCTGTCTCTTATACGCATCG
>JAIDSL010000112.1 GCA_029061255.1 Muribaculaceae bacterium | reverse complement strand
ATTGCTCACTGGAACGGTGTATCGACCCTGACAGCCGCGGCATGACCGTATCCGTGGCTCTATACACCCCCGGCATCGTGTTCGGGACCCATTCGGAAAACGTACAACGTACAACGTAAAACGTTTCCAGGCAAACAGACCGGCAAACTGGTGACACGTCTGTTTGCCTTTTTTTATCCAACCGCTAGGTGGAAGTCTAAGATTTCTGACGATGGTCTCTGAAAGACAAACAATAAGTTTGTTGGTGTTGGATATTTTTGCTATTTTTGCAATGTCTTTTTAGTCATGTAAAATGTAAATGTTATTGTGTCATGCCGGTATTTTATGATAGGGAGAAGAAAAGGAGTGCGGATGTGGGGGATGTAGCTGAGGTGCAGGAGCGATTGGAGGAGCTGCAGTCGGCACTCAGGAGGTATAGACGTTTCAATATTTCAGACTTGATGGAGTGTCTGGAAGATTTGGATACTCAGCTTATGTTTGATCTGAGTGTCGAGGAACTTGAGCAAATCAAAGAGAAGGTTGAATTGATCGAGGAGAAGCTGGAGGATATTGAAGACTTATATGATATCAAAGATCCTGATGACTACGATTCGATCGCAGATGAGCTTGAGGATCTGCTCGACGATCTCGCTGATATGGATTTTGATCTTTGAGACAACCCGAAGTTACTCCCCAAACTTACTTTAAAGATTGCCTGTGTTTCTTGAAATTTTATGAGGGGGGCTAAATGCCCGACACGCCGCTTGAACCACCTTGGTCTTCTGATTCACACAGTATGGACAATATGGACACCATATCCCTTGCATATCTCATGAATTAGTTGTAATTTAGCCTATCTGAAAACAAAAAACGGACAACGTAACTATGGAAGCAGAAAAATTACAGGATAAGATACGAGGATCGCTGATGGGAGGAGCGATCGGCGATGCCTTCGGGTATCCACTGGAGTTTATACCCTCAAGGGCTGACATAAAGGCGAAATACGGGGACTCCGGACTTACGGAATATGATCTGAGCTATCCATGGCTCGATGAGGGCCAGCGCTTTCAGAAAGCCCTGTTTTCCGACGATACCCAGATGACACTGTATACAGCTGAGGGGCTGCTCGAAGCGGAACGAGGAGGAACTCCTATCGTCCCTACAGTCTGTGCGGCATATCTGATATGGATGGGTTTTCAGGAGGGATTGACCGTAGACCGGAAGTATGATTCGAAACTTGCCGGAATCGGAGAACTGAATTGCCGCCGGGCTCCCGGCAGGACTTGTATTGATTCTCTCAAGGCTATTCACGAAGGCCGAGGGGCCTTCAACAACAGCAAAGGTTGTGGCGGTGTGATGCGTGTTGCCCCTGTAGGGATCTATGGCGCGACGCATGGTTGGCCTCTCGCAAAGACGGCCTCGCTCGCCGGCGAGATTGCCGAACTGACCCATTCTCATCCGCACAGCACCTATGCTTCCGCAGCGCTGGCAGTAATCGTGCAGCTGTGTCTATGCACCGACCATGTAGACAGGGACGTCTTCAAGGCAATTGTATCAGAATCATTGAAAACGGTTGGCGAGGTCTATGGTGAATCCGGTATCCTTATGAAGTCGTTTAAGAAAGCCATTGAGGAATCTGTAAGACTGTCTGAATGGAGACCCGACGACTGGACAGACGGTGGAATAATCGAATTCTGTATAGGAGCGGGATGGGTAGCAGAGGAGACTTTGGCGATCGCAGTTTTCTCCGTGCTCCGCTATATCGATGATTTCGATGCCTGCCTTGTATGTGCGGTCAACCACGGAGGCGACAGTGACTCAACCGGGGCTGTTGCCGGAAATATCATAGGAGCGATTGTCGGATATGAAGCTATACCTGAAAAGTTCACTGATTCAATCCAACTTCATAATTTGATTCTTGATATGGCAGACACACTTGGTACCCCAAAAGTTCATTAGTATTAATAAAAGCTTAAAGACCTTATCGTTTCAGACAAAGAATGTAAGGAAAGTAATAATATCGATTGAGGTGAAGTATGGACAAAATGGACGATGTTATGGACAAAATGGACGGTCCATTGCTTGATTCTTACTGAGAAATTCTATACCTTTGCATCGCAAAAAAGATCTATGCGCATGATCAAGGCACTATTCAAGTAACAATCAGTAAACCTACATACCCTATGAAAAGATATTCAAAATATATACTGTTGATAGGATTGATCTGCGGGATGTCTTCTTGCAGTACAGTCGGAACTCTTCCTACCGATAAGCTACAGTCTATGTATGAGAAGCGCATTGAGAAGACTTCCATCTTTAATAAGCTCTTCTTTAAAGACCACAAAAAGAAACGCCTTGTGTATGAGAACGTGGAAATCTTCATGGATGAGAACTCCGTAAGCAAACCATTCGAGACAGTGTCTTACGGGTCCTACACACCGTTGACTCTCCCGCTTCTTAAGCCGGAGAAGAAAAGCCTCGAACATAATCTTCTCTACAAAGCAGCTCGCACTGCCTACAAGATGAAAGCGGATGCCGTCATCATCGACAACAAAAATGACTTCCGCATCATAAAATATAAGAATTGAACATAAATAAGTTAGATAAATTATTTCATACTCTTTGTTTGTTTGGGGGAATGAATCCAAATTCATTCCCCCTCTTTAATTAAGATATAAGGGAAAATTTCGTCTTGGACAATATGGACGCTAAATCCCTTGCATATCTCACATATTCTCTCTAACTTTGTCATTCTGAAACGTTAAAATCAAAACTTAGATTATGCCTAATTACGCTGATTCTTACTCCAGCCTTGAGGATGCACTCAAGACAATGATGCGGGAAAAAATGCAGTCTCCTAATATGATTGTGATGCTTTATCCTGCTGATGAAGATCTGAACAAGAGCTGGGACGATGCCGGACACATGGTAGGCGTTTTTGCATCCTACAGCAACAACCCATCGATTTCAATTATAGATGATAATGACTGCAAGGATGATGAGAGGGATCTGATGAATGATTTAGATGCTTATGTAGTTGCAAAGGCCTCCAAGATAAGGGAACTGTATGGCGTCGAAGGCTACGAGGGTTGGGAGCTGACGTATCTCGATACTTATGAGGGCAATACATCCGAGGAAGTTTACCTGGCTATAGAGCCGCAGTATGCCGAAACGGTAGGGAAGATGCTTGATAAGTTTAACATAGAATGCAAGGATGCCGGTTTCAAGACAAAGCTGACCTTTGACAGGCAGAAGATGGTGATAGAAGGCAGTTTTGTCGGGAAAGACAGTAATTTCTTCAACAGGGTGAAGATCAATTCGCAGAACAAGAAGGCTCATTACGAGTTTCGCGACTTTCTCATATCTCTTGACCCTTATCTTTGGAAACTAAGATAGGATTAATCTATTGTCAAATGTCAAAGAATTTCTCGATTCTCCTGATGACTACTTACCCGACGAATTCTTCTCTGTTGAACATTTTAAAAATTATAACTGTATACTATGGGAAAGTATGATAATATAAACGGATATATAGACTCGGAAGGTTTAAAGATGCTTGAGTCAATTAGGCCATATGATGTTGTTTTGGATGCATTAACTGAGGCCGTTGAATGTTACCCATATACTATTCAGCATTCCAAATCACATCCTATGATTGTGTTTTATCGAAATGGCATGCATGAAGAAGAGGATAATGAGTTAATTCCTTCCAGCTTGCCCCGGATAATCGTCGAGTTGTTTGATCCGTCGCATCCGAGGTGTCTGATAAGGCTTGATATGCCGAAGATTTTTTTTGAAGTATATGAGGAGGCATTTAATTCTACTGCATATAGTTATTGCTTTAAGCCATGCTTTTATGATTATGTGCAAGGGTTTATTGCGGTTTTTGAGATCGATATACGGTTGGTCGCTTGTCTGATTACGTATTATTTGCAATTTCTGAGGGTTTCTGAATCAGACTTGCAGGTCAATAAAAGTATGGATGTCAGTCAAGGAGATATGTCTTTGGCTATCATTCCTGATGACGTGATGGTTCCTGATACATTCCGGAGGGCGTACGCAAAACTGCAAGAGTTGGATGTGCAGGAGGAAGACCGTATATTTATGCGTCTTAGAGCAGGCGATTCCCCATCTGAAAATGGATGGTTGGATGTCGATGTGTGGAAAGAAGACGACGATCTGTTTTACAGTGAGCAGCAGGCAGTAGGTGGACGAGAGGCTCTGGAGCGCAGACGCACCTACCGGAATTTTGATTGTATTTACTATTACATACACACTAAGATATATAGAGAGTTCATTAGCTTTCCGGACCCTGATTTTATGATGCGGTTTCTGACTGATTATTTTTTATTTCTTTATCCACAAGTCTGTCAGGAGGATATCGTGACTTCTTTAATATGCGTCAAGGAAATCGGATATGATGACGTGCTTTATAAGGAGTACTTCTTTTACCCGGATGGAAGCGAGGATCCACCGGAAAAACTCGTGGATTTCATCACAACGATGCATAATTGGCGAAAATCGAATTGATAGGTATGATTCATCATTGACGTAAATTTTGTAAAACATAAAGTTTCCAACGTAAAACAAATTTGGTCATCTCGAAGATTATCGCTATTTTTGCAGTATGGAAAAAGAGACGTTTTATCATGGATCGGGATCGTTGTTCCCGAAGTTTGACCTGTCGCACGCTTTGGAGGGTGACGGCAAGGTGAAGTTCGGATATGGAGTATATGTGACGTCTTCATATCCTTCCGCAGCCCACTATTCAGGCGCGAATGATGATTGGTCCGAACATTATGTCTATACGGTAGAGATCCCGGCAAAGCGGGAGGATAACTTCATCGCATTCAAGCAGCCTGTAATGCCTTCTATTATAGCCCGCGCTGAAGAAAAACTTGGCGTAGACATACCGGATAAGGTGACGACAGACGGAAAGGAATTCCGAAAATTCCTTGCCAAGCGTTTTACTCCGAAAGGCGTATCAGATAAGAAACTTGCCAACTTCGAGGGAGAACGGCAGGCATCTGCCTTTCTTTCATCTATTGGTGTCGACTTCATTGAGTGGCCCTACAACTGGAAGAATCCTGCCCTTGGCAATAACCGTGCGGTGCTTGACGATTCAAAGGTAGAGATAGTCCGAGTTGAATCCGTCAGCCTTGATGATAAAAAGAAACTCGTTCCCGGTAGCGAGAAAAGAGTCAGATAAGCCTTTCTAACTCTGAGAAAACGTTAAAGACGGTGAAAACGACGTCAAGATTCAGCGTCGCGGCGGCTATCAGGGAACATTATCCTGAATATTGGTCGCGGGGCATTCAGTCATATCCGGCTGATCAGTGTGCTCCTTTCAGTAAGGTATCCGGCACGTGGGGTATCTTTTCCAATTTCGCAGCCACTCCAATAGAGGTTGACGGCATCACGTATAAGAACAGCGAGCAGCTGTTCCAGTGCCAGAAGTTTACCGATGAGGGGGCACTCCAGGAAATCCTTGGAGCAAACGGCATGACCATCAAGATGAAGGCCAAGAAGTGGGAAAAGATTTGCCTTCGTCCCGATTGGGGCTCGATGATTGTGAATGCCATGAAGTTTGCAATCAGAAAGAAGTATGAGCAGTGCGAGGAGTTCCGGACAGCTCTCAAGGCGACCAAAGGCCTCTATATCGTAGAAGACCAGACCTCACTCCCGCGCAAGACTGCCAACACCTGGGGTGCCAAACTCATCGACGACACTTTCGTCGGCCCAAACCTCATGGGCCAGCTCCTGATGGAGCTGCGAGACTTATTCATTGAGTTTTGACTTATTAATCTTTACGTATTTGTTGCCTACTGGACGATCATCTATATGTCTCCATTCTTGCCCTGCCCATTTTACGAAATAGCTTTTGTAAAGTTTGCTAAAGCATTCAGGTTCTATAGATCTTAGTTTTCCAGTACAATCCAAACGAAAGATCTCTTGTAGAAAATCCTCATTGATGTATACTTGATTAAGGCGTACTAAACCAGCTCGTCTATAACCATCAATTTTTCGACTTATTGTCCACTCTATATTAGGTGATATGTCAGTAAATGCTGAATTTTTCTTATCAACTTCTTTCATTCCGGCATATGTGAGCTCAAGAACTACATTCTGTGGATTATCCATAATAAAATCTCCTGTGCCGATGAAATGATTTTCAATATTTTCTGAATAGTCTTCTTTGAATGATTCGGGATAAGTTTCAAATGTCTGGTGTAATAATTCCGGAGAAATCAAAATTGGCCGAGTGATGTTCTGAGCCTTGGCTATAACTATCCATTTACTAGAATATTCCTTGATTGCTATAGGATAGACTGTCAGCCACTCGTCACCTTTCTTTATGGCAATGGGCAATTGAAGCGATATTACTTCCTTAACCTTTTTCTTTAATTCACCGTATTTAAGAGACTTGTATATGACTAGTTTTAAGTCGGTCTGATTGATTTCTTTTAACATTTCATCGCCAAACTCCTGGTCAAGAACTATTTCTTCAGTATAACCTAATGTGGCGATTAATGGAAACTTAGATGCAAAGGATGCTCTATCGTCACCAAAATATTTAGCGCGAATTGTCCCGATTTCTTTTCTCAGATTCTTTATCTCGTGCACTGCGATATCTACAGTAAATGCACTTAGTCTTTTACCATTAGTCTGTTTCTTATACCTTATTGCTCCATTGTTCTTGAAATTTCCTGAAGCGGCTCCTTTCAATTTTTCTGTATCAAACACATTTCGTTCATGGGTTTTCGTTTTACCGGATGCATGCTCTATGCAGATAAGCTGCTTCAAGATGTTAAAGAGATGGTCAAACTGTTTGTCGGTAAAGCTGTAATTTTCAAAATCAATCCAATCCTGCTTCTTGCTTCTCTGGAATTGTATGCCATATGATTTAGCCAGCTTCCTTATCTCAGCTTCTAATTCCTCACGGGTGTAAAACCGATCGTTGCAGTTGGAGCATAAAATCTCATCAATCATTCTTAGTGATTGATACCGTTGTGCTGATGTGTTTTTTATACCACCTATTCTATTGTATGTAAGGTGACGACCAGGATAGGGGGCATTTTCATTGTTCAAAGCCTCCATATAAATTTTATACAACGTTCGACATTCAGTTTTTATCTTAGTTATGTCGATTGTACTTTCCAGACGTTTCATCTCCTCTTTTAAACGTTCGTAGTCATAGCAATTGAGGGATGCATGGCGAAAGATCTCACTATCTCTTAATCCAAATGATTTGTGAAAGTATCGATTGTCTTTTACCGAGGTCACTAAATGACGGATATCATCTATATCAGATTCATTGACTCGATATCCTTCGATTTGAAGTCTTCGTAAGATATCGAAGCTTTCTTTTTCATCCCATTTAGATTGTGAAGAAACTTTGAATTTATCCTCTCCGAGAACATTTAAGACAATTTGATAAATATGTATAGCCTTTTCTTCTAGAATCTGTTGACGGTCTAATTCATTATTTCTTGTCTCATCACGATATCGAGCTTCTTGAATGAATATCGAGCCAAACTCCGGTGGAAGACCAAAATGTAGATCTTGATCTGTATGTTCATATTGGTCACAAGGAAGCCATTTCTCTACGTTCTTTAGTATAGATTGTCTGTAATAAGAGGCTATTTCAAAATCTGGAAGCATATTGCTAATTATTATATTATATTACAAATATAAGAAGAAATTTTGAATTATGCAATGTTTGCAGCCACAATTTTAAATTTTTCAAGTGAAAAGTTGCTGTGGAAATTTAGACGAAGTAGTTTTGCACTCAGATTCGGAAGAGTGAGATTATTTTGAAAATTTCAGGGAATGATTGCTGTGGAAATTTAGACGAAGTAATTTTGCACTCAGATTCGGAAGAAGGAGATTATTTTGAAAATTCCAGGGAAGATTGCTGCGGAAATTTAGACGAAGTAATTTTGTCGTGTGAAAAACATAGATAGTTTATCTGGTATTCCAATAATAACTATGTATTAAAAACAAATAAAGATATAATAAAGTTATGGAACAAAGAAAAAAAATTCAAGTTATCTACCCCGACGGTAGACTCGACTGTCAAGATACAGTGGCAGAGACTTATCGCAGTGCGATAAAGTATATGGGTCTTGAAGCTGTGAGGGCACTCGGCATCAAGCGCAACTCCATCAATATTGTCAGCACACGCGACGAGATGGAGCGGTCCACAGGTATGCATAAAGAAGACTTTTGCATATCTCATCTGAACAAAGGCAATGAGTTAGGGATATGCACTGAGTTTTCAACCGAAGATAAGTATAAGTATCTTGTCAGAATAAACAAGGCTCTTAGTGCCGGACTACAAATCAGGCTTGTAGATGCCACAGATTCAGCCATATCCAAAGATAATAAGTATAAACCTATAAATAAAACAAATATGAACACTAACAACACAATGACACAAGAAAAGACTATCGAAAGCGAAATCAAACGTATCGCTGAAGCAGGAAAATATGATGCCGTAAAGTATGTGACAAATCCCGAAGCTCCGACAGACTGCTTCATGGCTATCGGTAGCCGTGGTGGTAAGGACTATCTCGTAGACCATTCGGGAGAGGATATCCGAGAAGTATTCGAAGCCGATGAATTGAGGGCCAACCTCGGATCAGTAACTCCAGCAACCTTCCGCTCAGGCGACAAGTGGGGCATAGTAAACTCAAAAGGAGAAGTCATCTTGGACGCAAAATATGATTCCGTGATGCAGGATGCCAATGACTTCGTCTTTCTGACGCTCAACGGCAAGGAGGGTTTCATCGCAGGAGGACATGTCTTTGAACCGCAGTTCGACAGCGTCCGGATAGGTGATGACGAGTATATAGAGGTTTCGTTAAACGGCGCGAAAGGCTATATAGACGAGAATGATGAATTCACCACCGACAGATCAGAGGCATACTATCACATGATGATGTTCCTGGATTAGCCCCCTCTCAAGGATTTCCTGAGTCCTTGGGGTTAGACCTTCGTAAGTTCACTTAATTATTATTCGACCTGTCTCTTCAGGAGACAGGTCGGTCAAGACAACTAACAATTTATATTATGATAGAAGAGGATCTTATTGTGAGACAACCATTGGCAGAGTGGCTACACAAAGATATTGATGGAATGCATGAGGAAAATCAACCTGATGAAGAGATGAATATTCTTGATGCCCTTGACAACATACAGGAGGAAGCCAAGGGGTCAAGACTTTCAGAGAATTTTTGGAATGTATGTAATGATAGTATTGAATATCTGTGCAGACGATTGGGTCTTAACAAAAAACAGGTGGTGCTGATTTCCATCATGAGTGAGATTGGTGAATCCGTGTCATGGAGGCATATCGGTGATTTCTTAGGAATATCGCGCCTTAAAACTATGTCGTTTACTTCGGATCTTGAAGATCTCAGAAACAAGCGATGGATCTACCAGTGTGCCGCGCGTGAACGTGGGGGTATGTTTCAAGGATTCAAGCTTGTATTTGGAGTCATTAATGCCTTTAGGCATGACAAAGTGTTCGTGCCTGAAAAGATTGAAGGACTCTCATTACAGTCTTTTGTTGATAAACTTACCAAATATGTCTACAAAGAAGGGCGTGACCGAAACATAGATTTGGAGGAAAATCACCGTTGGATGCTACAATTGACAGAGGCCAATCGTCAGATTCCATTGTGCGATGCCGTTATGAATCTTAATTCCGATTATACAAGAATTATCATGCTATTGCAAGTGGCTGACTATGCACGATTTGCAAAGAAGGAAAACGAAGGTATCGTTATTAATGAAGTTGAATCCTGGTTTGAAGACGGATATGAACTTGATACTGTAACCAAAGAGCTTCAGGATGGTACGAACGAACTATTTGAGCGTGGATGGTTTGAACATGGATGCCAAGATGGTATGATAGATACTGAGCATTATATGCTTACCGATAAAGCTAAGGAGGAACTCTTAGATGGGTTTAAGCCCCGAAACAATGAGGAGCGCAGACTGCATATTGTAAATAGGGACCTTCTAAAGTCGAATGATATAAAGGCAAAAAATTTATTTTTTAATTGTGAGGAGCAACGACAAATTGATCGGCTTAAGACCCTCATGAGTATACAAGGGTTGAAGGAAGTGCAGAATCGTCTTGCCGAATGCGGATTGAGACGGGGGATTGCGTGCCTTTTCTACGGCGCTCCCGGGACTGGCAAGACAGAGAGCGTGTTGCAGATTGCTCGTGAGACGGGACGCGATATCATGCGGATCGACATAGCCGGCTTGCGCGACAAGTGGGTTGGAGAAAGCGAGAAGAATATAAAGGGCGTGTTCGACCGATATCGCAGACTTTGCAAGTCAAGCGAAAAAACTCCGATTCTTTTCTTCAACGAGGCTGATGCGATTATCAACAAAAGATTGGAGTCTGCCGACTCATCTGTGGAGAAGATGGACAATGCGATGCAGAATATTATCCTCCAGGAACTTGAAAATCTTGACGGAATCGTTATTGCAACGACCAATCTGACAGGTTGTATTGATAAGGCTTTCGACCGTCGCTTTCTTTTCAAGGTGGAATTCTCAAAGCCAGGTATTGAGGCGAAAAAATCGATTTGGCATTCGATGATTCCTGAAATGAGTGATAATGACTGTCTTGAACTTGCAGCCGGGTTTGACTTCTCCGGCGGCCAGATCGAGAATATCTCGAGAAAGTGCAAGATAGAGTATGTGGTTTCAGGAAAGACACCCTCTATGCAGCTCGTAAAGGAGTTCTGCAAGGAGGAATATCTTAACAGAAGCAGTATGAAGAGAATAGGATTTTAAGGTCAATATAAAATTTTATAATAAATATCTTTAGATATGGACAAGAAATATATTTGGGTTTTGCTGGAGGCTGGCGAAACCAAGGAAGTAATCGCGACACTCGATGAAAAGACTATCGAAAGGCTCGCTGAAATGTTCTATGATGAGATGGAAGATGAGGAAGATGACGATGCTCCAAAAAGCGTGGAGGATGTCAAGCAAATGATTATTGAAGATGTTTGCAAGAGCTACGATCACCATGGATATTTCCTTACGCATGAACTTTATCGACAGGAAATCAACGCTACGGTCTCGGGGGAAGTGCTTTATGAGGATGAGGATTTTGAGGTGAAGGAGGGAAACGTAGTATATGAGGCTGCTCAGCGTATCGTTATGGGGTGCGATATGGCATATGCACTTTCTCCGATAGGTTATTTCTCACATCGTATTGATGATTCTATGCTTGAAGTAGCAGAATGGGTGGAAAGGAGGTTGCTATGAAGTTGACAGGTGAATACATCCATAAACTCTCCGAGAAGGTGAAAGATGATGTGTCTACCCCGGCAGGCGCCACCAAGCTCCAGCTTGATATCGAGACTGCTACAGGAGAGCGTCTTGGCCTGAATACAGTCAAGCGTCTTGTCGGAGTACTGTCGTCAGACGCAAAGCCAAGGATATCGACAATAAAGATCATTGCAGAATATTTAGGATATCCAGACTGGAGAGCCTTCAGTAGGAATTGCTTCTGTGATTCTCTGCGGATATAATAAATACAAGCATCCCGTTGGTGGGATGCTTGTTGTAGTTGGGATTGGGGCGGAGGTTGGAAAACCTCCGTTCCATTAGAGGGTCTTGAGGGCGGCGGCTACGTTGTGCTCGATGCGGTCAGAGAGGTTGTCGCAGGGTTGCTTGTCGAATTTCAGGCCTGTGATGTGCTCGTATAGTTCGATGTAGCGGTCGCTGACTTCCTTGCAGTATTCGTCGGTCATCTCAGGGGCTTGCTGTCCTTCCTTGCCCATGAAACCGTTGGCAATGAGCCACTGGCGTACGAATTCTTTGCTGAGCTGCTTCTGGGGAAGTCCCTTCTCAAAGAGCTCCTCATAGGTGTCAGCGTAGAAGTAGCGGCTTGAGTCGGGAGTGTGGATCTCGTCGATGAGGATTACCTTGCCGTCGAGAAGTCCGAACTCATATTTGGTGTCGACGAGGATGAGTCCGCGTTCTGCAGCCATCTGGGTGCCACGTTCGAAGATAGTAAGGGCGTATTTCTCAACTTGGTCAAGAACATCTGCGCTTACGAGTCCCTGAGCGATGATCTCATCGTGGGAGATATTGAGGTCGTGCCCTTCGTCAGCCTTAGTGGTAGGAGTGAGGATGGGGTGGGGGAGTTTTTGGTTTTCCTTAAGTCCATCGGGAAGTGCAACGCCGCAGATCTCACGAGCTCCTGCAGCATAGTCGCGCCATGCGCTGCCTGCGAGGTAGCCGCGAACGATCATCTCTATCTTAAGGGGCTGGCATTTGAGACCGATAGTCACCATGGGATCAGGTACGGTCACGAGCCAGTTGGGCACGATGTCTTCCGTTGCTTTCAGGAAGTGTGCGGCAATCTGGTTGAGCACCTGACCCTTGAATGGAATACCCTTTGGGAGGATTACGTCGAATGCAGAGATACGGTCTGTAGCGACCATCACAAGATATTTGTCGTTGATGTCATATACATCACGGACCTTGCCGTGATATACAGATTTCTGACCTTCAAAGTTGAAATCGGTGTTTGTTAGGGTTTGCATATTTTTAGTTGTTGGTGTTTTAGTTGTCGGTTGTCAGGGTTGTCATGCTTTACAATTAGCAATTGCGGATGGAGAATTCGCAACCGCAATAGGTCTGGTTGTAGAAGTTCATTTCCTTGATGATGGCAACGCGGCGCTCGGATAGTCCTCCCTTTCGCCAGTTTTGTGCCCAGAAGGTGACTTCGGGGATGTCGGCGCATGAGGCGAGCCCGGCTTCCTCAATTTGCTCGAGGCTTTTCCAGCGGCTTGATGCCAAGGTGGTGGTAATGACACGGTAGCCATGATCGCGGGCATACTCGGCTGTCTTGCGGAGTCGCATATGGAAGCATTTCAGGCATCGGCCACCGCGCTCAGGCTCTGTTTCAAGTCCTCTGACGCAGCCAAGCCATCCATCGTGGTCGTAGTCAGCATCCACTATCTCCAATCCGAGACTCTCGGCATATCGTGAGCACTCATTTTTGCGCTTCAGATATTCCTCAAGGGGGTAAATGTTGGGATTGCAGTAGAAGATAGTAGGGCGTATGCCATGCTGGAGCAGACATTCCACTATTGCGGAAGAGCAAGGGGCACAACAGGTATGCAGTAGCACCTTGCTTTCTCCTCCGGGGACTTCTACTGTGTATTTTTGCTTAGCCATATGCGTAAATACCTATGCTAATGTTTAAGAGGACACACTTGTTTAATAGGACGCACGGGCCGTGCGTCCCTACGTTCAATCGGCAATTTAATTATGAATTATGCATTATGAATTATGCATTGATCACATTACATTGCGAAGGCGTTGAAGCCGCCGTCTACTACGGCTACTGTGCCGGTGACGAAGGTAGAGGCGTCGGAGATGAGATACTGGATTGTGCCGCAGAGCTCTTCCGGTTTGCCGAAACGCTTGAAAGGAGTCTGGCGGATTACGTCAGCACCGCGTTCTGTCAGCGAACCATCGGGGTTGGTGAGAAGCGCACGGTTCTGGTTTGTGAGGAAGAAACCGGGGGCAATGGCATTGACGCGGATAGCCGGAGTGAATTTAGTGGCGACTTCGTTTGCGAGGAATGCAGTGAAGTTGCTGATGCCTGCCTTCGCAGCTGCATAGCCACAGACGCGTGTCATAGGACGGAAGGCTGCCATAGAGGAGAAGTTGACGATGGCGCCTTTGCCTGCCTCTACCATAGGCTTGAGGAATACTTGGGTAGGGATAACTGTGCCCGTAAGATTGAGGCCGAGAACACGTTCAAATTCCTGCACCTTAAGGTCGAAGAAGTTGCCGGTAGGAGCGATAGTAGCACCAGGCATATTGCCACCGGCTGCATTGAGAAGGGCATCGACTTTGCCGTATTTAGCAAGGATTTCGGCACAATTGTCTTCGACTTTGGCAGTGTCCATCACGTCGGTGGTAAGGAAGATTGCTTCTCCCCCTTTGGCAGTGATGTCTGCCACTATCTTGTCGCCTTCTTCCTTGCGGCGTCCCATTAGCACTACTTTTGCGCCCTCAAGAGCGAGGTATTCGCCGATGCAAGCACCGAGCACTCCTGTGCCGCCGGTGATGACTACGACTTTGTCTTTTACTGAAAACAGTTCGTTCATGATTATTTGGATTACATATAGTTTTGAGTACAAAATTAACAAAAAAACGATGAATGTGCAAAAATATCAAATGTTTTGTGAATTATGTTTGTAAATGAAATTATTATTTCGTACCTTTGCGGTTTCAATATACCAAAGTCTAAGGGGATATGACGATGTGGGTGGACGCACGGGCCGTGCGTCCCTACCAGGAAGACTGGTTGGAGACAGTAAATGCATAAATAAATAGATTCTACAATTCTACAGGATTATGAGTGACAGAGTTTATATTTTTGATACTACGCTGCGCGATGGCGAGCAGGTGCCGGGTTGCCGGCTTAATACGCAAGAAAAAGTTGAGGTAGCTAAAAAGCTTGAAGGGTTAGGTGTCGATGTCATCGAGGCAGGTTTCCCCGTTTCGAGCCCCGGAGACTTCACTTCAGTGGTGGAAATATCCAAGGCAGTGACATGGCCGACTATATGTGCGCTCACAAGAGCTGTCGAATCTGACATCAAGATAGCTGCCGAGGCACTCCGTTTTGCCAAGCGCCCGAGAATTCACACAGGCATAGGAACCTCCCCATATCATATCAAATATAAATTCAACTCCACTCCTGAAGAGATACTCGAGCGAGCCATAGCGTGCGTGAAATATGCCAAGAAGTATGTGGAGGATGTTCAGTTTTATGCAGAAGATGCAGGGCGCACCGACAATGAATACTTGGCAAGGGTGGTTGAGGCTGTCATCAAGGCGGGAGCTACAGTAGTAAATATACCCGATACGACCGGCTATTGCCTTCCGAGTGAGTTTGGCGAGAAGATCAAGTATCTTATGGAGCATGTAGATGGCATCCATAATGTGACTATCGCTACACATTGCCATAACGACCTTGGTATGGCTACTGCCAATACACTTTCCGGCCTAATGAATGGTGCACGTCAGGCTGAAGTGACCATCAATGGCATAGGAGAGCGTGCCGGCAACACCTCTCTTGAGGAAGTGGTGATGATCCTCAAATCGCATTCCGAACTTAATCTTGATACAAACATAAATGCGAAAAAGATAGCCTCTGTCAGCCGTATGGTGTCGAGCATGATGAATATGCCCATCCAGCCCAACAAGGCAATCGTAGGGCGCAATGCATTTGCTCATTCCTCCGGCATACATCAGGATGGAGTGCTTAAGAATCGCGAAAGCTACGAGATCATCGACCCGAAGGATGTCGGTATCGATGAAAATGCAATTGTACTTACAGCACGAAGTGGTCGGGCTGCACTCAAGCATCGTCTTGAATCTCTCGGTGTGCATATGGAGAAAGAAGCACTCGACAAGTGCTATGAAGACTTCCTGAAGCTTGCCGACAAGAAGCGTGAGGTGGTAGATGAAGATGTACTGATGCTTGCAGGTGAGCACCGTTCAGCCCGCAACCGCATCAAGCTCGACTATCTACAGGTGTCGAGTGGCGTAGGAATCAGGCCTGTGGCAAGTGTAGGTCTTGACATTGCCGGAGAGAAATTTGAGGCCTGCGCTACGGGCAATGGACCTGTGGATGCTGCCATCAGGGCAATCAAGAAGATAATCAACCGACAGATGCTAATTAAGGACTTCCTTATCCAAGCATTCGACAAGGGAAGCAACGATGTCGGTAAGGTGCATATGACAGTGGATTGTGACGGAGTGAACCATAATGGATTTGCTGCCAACAGCGATATCATTGCAGCCTCTGCCGAGGCATTCCTTGATGCTGTGAATAAGGCGGCTTCTCCGGTTGCCAATGATTAAAGTTTAACGTTCGAAATATATGAAACTGAAGATTGCGGTTTTGCCCGGGGATGGTATCGGGCCGGAGATTTCACGCGTTGGTGTGGAGGTGATGAAAGCAGTGGCAGAAAAGTTTGGCCATGAGTTTGAGTTTAAGAATGGACTTGCAGGCGCAGCAGCCATAAGGGCTACCGGGAATCCTTTCCCGGAGGAAACCTTGAAGCTTTGCAAGGACTCTGATGCAGTGCTGTTCTCTGCTGTCGGGGACCCGGAATATGACAATAACCCGGAGGCAAAAGTGCGTCCGGAGCAAGGGCTGCTCGCTATGCGCAAGCAACTGGGTCTTTTTGCAAACATTCGACCGATACAGACTTTTCCCGGACTTGAGGATAAGTCTCCGTTGAAGAAAGAGATAGTGGAAGGTGCGGATTTTGTGTGTGTGCGTGAGTTGACCGGGGGAATGTATTTCGGTGAGAAATATGAGTCGGATGATAAGGCTTATGACACTAACCTGTATACACGTCCGGAGATCGAACGTATCCTTAAGGTAGGTTATGATCTTGCTTCGCGTCGTAAGAAACACCTTACTGTAGTGGATAAGGCGAATGTATTGGCTTCAAGCCGTCTTTGGCGTAAGGTGGCACAGGAAATGGAGTCGCAGTGGCCTGATGTGCAGACTGACTATATGTTTGTAGACAACGCATCAATGAAACTGATTCAGGATCCACGTTTCTTTGATGTCATAGTGACAGAAAATACGTTTGGAGATATCCTTACTGATGAAGCGAGTGTAGTAAGCGGCTCTATGGGCTTGCTTCCATCATCATCAATAGGAGAGAGCACTCCGGTGTTTGAGCCTATTCATGGCTCATGGCCGCAAGCGGCAGGACTTGATATCGCAAATCCTCTTGCCCAGGTGCTTTCAGTCGCAATGCTTCTTGAGCATTTTGGCCTTTCTGAAGAAGGAAAGTTGGTAAGGGATGCTGTAGATGCCTCAATCAAGGAGGGTGTTGTCACACCGGATCTTGGAGAGGGAGGAAAGTCTGAATATGGCACACAAGCTGTAGGCAGCTGGCTTTGCAATTGGATTAATGCTTAATTTTAATCTGTCGAAGCCTTATATAAAGCACAATATAGATTATTAGAAGAATTGCCAGGGCAGACGCGACTATCATGAGCGTCTGCTCAAATTTTTTGTGCTCTATATTTGTGACGTGATTGATTGGAGCTTTGTTTTTATAGAGCAATGGTTTGTTGATGATGCTATCACGAAGCATTATCTCACGCTTCATGGTGATTTTTCGAAGGCTATCAATCTCATTGGAATACTGAATGAATTGCTCCATAGCCTCTATGTAGGTATTTTTGTCGTTGGCGGCTTTGGCTGCTTCAATCAGCATAGAGTTATATTTCTGCTTTTGGTAGGCTGACATATCGGAATTTTTGAGGAGCCCGGATAGGGCAGGAATAGCCCGGTCATAGTCTTTTGTCGCCATATAGTAAAAAGCAAAAGCTTGTCCTTCTTTATCCATGGTTTTCTGAACATCAGAATTCCTGTCATAAAGTGCTTGGATGCTGTCATGTATTGTCTCGATTTCTTCGCTTGTAAGGGCGTGATAGTTACCCATCATACGACGATAGCTTATGAATTTATTTGTGTCGTAGTTGCGGAATTTACGGTTTTTCTTGATATACATCTGTTGGAGCTGCTCGATGATTTCAAGCAGCTTCTTGTCATATTCGATAGCCTTTTCGGGGTTTCCATTCATGCGGGAATGCACCATGGCAGCCGTAGTGTAAAACTGATTCTTCAAAGGATAATCGCTTGCGGGAAGATCTTCTATGAGATCTGCATATGCGTCAAGGCATTCCTTGAAAAGCACTCCGTCAGCGTCCACTCCAAGATATTGTATTATCTGGTAGAGAAGTGAGAGCTTGTCGTAGATGTCCTTGCCTTCAAGATTGTGCGATTTAGTGATGCTGTCGAGAAGCATAGTCTGCAACTCAGTGTCATTCGGATTACGGCTTTTACGATTAATCTGCTGGTTGAGAATATATGTCCTTGTGGCAGCGCGTGCCTCAACGTTAGGGACTTCTTCTGTCATGCGAAGGAGCATATTGATCACAGAATCATCTTTTGCATAGAAATTAGCAAGATTCCTGATCATATCGAGCTGGGCATTGAGGTTTTCAGCTCTCCCTGCGGTATAATATATTTGCCAGGCATATTTACCCTGGCCTCTTCTGTCAGAAAGGTCAAAGATATAATATAGAATTCTCAGACTGTCTCTTGCAGAGGTGGTAGTCTTGAGCTGGTTGGTATATTTGTCTATAAGTGCTTGTTTCCCAGGCTTAACATCAGCAAAGGAAGATAATGCATGGGTAAGGGCAAATAAGAAAACGATGATTATTAGGTGTCTCTTCATCAGGATAGTCAGTTTTGATAGGCAAAATTAGTGACTTTTGGGAATAGACGCAATAGAAATATATTAAAGTTTTATTACAGATTTATTAAATTGAGGTGACAGGTTTTCGGGTTGTCAGGACTATGGTGACGGGTGAAAAGAAAAAGCATCCCTTTTGGGAATGCTTTGTTACATATTTGACTGTATACTTGAATCGCGCTTCCGCGCTCACACAGTCTGATTTAGTTGGTGCGGAGGGTGAGTGTTTTTGTGGGTAGGGCATCGGCTTTGACGGTGAGGTTGACGGGGCCGGAGTCTCGGGTGCTTCGGAGGATAACGGTGGTAGTGCCGTTGTGGAGGCTTCTTGTGTTGCCGGTCATGAGCTCGTCGCTGCTCAGGTTTCCGTTGATTACTCCTACGATCTCCGCCGGTCCGGAGACTTCAAATGTTAGCTTATCTGAGGCTCCCTTGTCTGTAAGCCCTTTGCCATCTACAGCAGTGATCTTGACGTGCTGAAGGTCTAAGCCGTCAGCTTTCCAGTCGTTGTTGTCAGGTGTGGCAATGAGTTTCTTGGCTGCCCCATGTGTGGAAAGAGCATGCCGGGCCACCTCCTTACCATCCTTATATGCGATAGCTTCTACTTTCCCTTTTGCGTATGGAACATTTTCCCATAATATTCGGTTGCGAGATTTTGTATTGTCAATCTCATTGCTCTTCTTGCCAAGGCTCTTTCCGTTGACCTTCAATTCCACCTCATCTGCATTGGTGTAAGTGAATAGATTGACTTCTGATCCAGGCTCAAAGTTCCAACTGTCGGTAAATTTGCGGCCTCCCATTGTCACACCGTTCCATTGCGTTGTTTCCGATGTCTCGAAAGGCGCGATATATACGAGTGGCTCCTCGAGTTTGAAGAAAGACTTGAGGAAATAAGCCATTGGCTTTGGATCGAGAGAGATGTCGAATACACCCTGTGTCCATCCTTTCTCCGGCCATCCTTGCGACTCTCCGAGATAATCGATCATTCCCCAATAGGCGAGACCTATTACCTTGTCAAGGTCCATCTCAAAGAAATTGGGTCCCATATTGCTTGTGTTGGCTTCACTCTGATAGAATATCATCCAAGGATAGCGCTTTGAATCACCGGGGAAATACATATATCTATAGTTATAGGCAGCAATATCGGTATGCTCTACGAGAGGAGCCGGCAGGGAATCGGTATGCTCATTTCGTCCACGAGGGTGCATTGCCACAGTCACGAGTCGAGTGCTGTCATAGCGTTGAAGGAGTTGCTTCTGAAGCTTGTAGGGAGTCACTCCCCAGTCGTTGTATGGTAGATCCGGTATGAGTTGAAGTTCATTGCCAAGGCTCCAGAACACTACACTCGGGTGGTTACGGTCACGTTTCACCCATTCCGGCACGTCATGCTGCCAGCGGGTTTCCCATGGAGTGCGACCTCCTGAATATTGCTGTGTCCACTTGTCATAGAGTTCATCCACCACAAGGATGCCATATTCATCACATAGGTCGAGGAAAGATTCGCTATAGGGATTATGAGAGGAGCGAATATGATTGAAGCCGAAATCCTTCAGCATCTTAATGCGCTTCTCCATAGCAGCGGGATATGCCGCAGCTCCCAAAGCACCGAGTGTATGATGGTTTGCAATGCCTTTTAAGAGAACTTTCTTGCCATTGAGTTTCATACCAAATTCAGGAGAAAACTCAACTTCCCGAATACCGAAACGTTCTGTTGCGGTGTCGGCAATAGACCCATCGGGTCGATATAGAGTAGCTTTAAGGGTATAGAGATATGGGTTCTCTGTGTCCCAGAGGGTGACATTCTCCAGAGTAATGCTATCAAGAGGAAACTCCCTGACATGCTGGCGAGGATGCTTCCAGTGCTTTTGTACCTTGGAATAGACGGAGTTTCCCTGTTTGTCAAATATTTCGATTCCTACTGCAATGCTGTCGGTCTTAATGTAGTTGGCAAGCTCTCCCCCTACAAGAATGGTAGACTTGTCAGCTTTGGCTTCAGGAGTTGTGATATAAAGGGAATTGCGGGTGAAATATTGCTTGGGGTCTCCAACTTTTATATTGACATCACGGAAAAGACCTCCTCCCGTATACCATCGGGAGTTTTCAGGCTTTCCGGTGTCGGCTTTCACTGCAATCACGTTTGGCTCGCCATATTTCAGCTTCTTGGAAATGTCTGATTCGAATCCGAGGTATCCATAGTCAGTGCCTCCTATGTGCTCTCCATTCAGATAGACATCGCCTACAAGCATTATGCCCTCGAAATCAAGAAGCACGCGTTTGCCTTCCCACGAAGGGTCAGGGGTAAAAGTCTTTCGGTACCATCCTTCACCCATCTCCTTGAATCCTCGTGAGCTCAGTTTGCTGGCTATATTTGCCATCAGATTTGATTTGTCGCCTGTGTCCCCTTCTTCAGGAGCCACCCATGGCTGACTTATCTGAAAATCGTGAGGTAGATTGACATTCTGCCATCCTGATTCGTCTACGACGATAGCTTCAGCCCCCGGATTGCTGCCGGGCATGAATTTCCAGTCGAAGTTGAAGTTGACTGTCTCTTGAGAAACTGCACCCAATGATAGGAAAGTCAGAAAACCAAGAGAAAATATATATCTTTTGATCATTATTCGGTGTATTTAAGAGATTTGATGTATTTTGACCAATCGTTATAGTTGGTGAAGCCGTTTTTCTCACGGTCGCCGCATGCTATTACCCTGTATCTGATGATGCCATCGCTGTCAGGACGCACCTTGACGAGATAGTTAAGGTCAGACTCCTCGGTGGAGACAACATTTGCCGGGTCGACGATGATTCCAAGTCCAACCTGCTCTACGGTCTCAGGATGATTCTTGTCGGGAATGTTGCTCCCCCAGGAAGCTGCCCTGCCTTCTGAATTAATGAATCCTTGGTTGTCAGTCTCGAGTTTCTGAATTCCAGTACAGAAAATTTCGCCAGGTAAATATCCATCGAGTTTTACCTCAACAAAAAGGTCGCGACTGTTGGGGAGAACGGAATAAGTCTGGGTCATCTGGATGGGGTGACCATTGTAGATCCAGTCTTTATCAATCACTTGTATTGTATGATCATCGAGCACCTTTTGGGTGCGTGATGCCACTGTGTCGATGGTGATAGGTTCACCGTTTTGCAGACCACGGAATGAGCCTGCGGCAATTGATTTGCCTGCCCAAAGCACATCTATTCCATAGCCATCTTTAAGTTGGTCAGGGGTAGTGTAGAATCCTGTCACATCAAGTTCGAGTTGTGGAGTCTGTTTCACATACAGGTCGAGGCTCTGGCGATTGTCCATATATACGCGGTAGGCAACCCATGGGTTTTCTATTACAGCACCGTGGCCGTAGATAGCATCATACATGTAGCGTGTATTGGCATCGCCGGGAAAGGTGATGGCTTCGATTCTCGGGTGAGTCTTTTTCTCATCGCGAAGTTTGATGTAAGCGTCGGTTTGGGCTATGCCGCTGATTGCGGATGCGCAAGCAATTATGCTAAGAATATATCTTTTCATGTTTAACTTTTTTAGTTAACGAGATAATTTTTTATTTATAAGGCGCAAGCTGGAAAGCCTGCTTTCCATGGTTAGTGGCGGATTTCGATGGCTTTTCCGTCTTTGTCGAGGCTGAAGAGGGGCATTGTGGCTTCGGGATCCACGTCATAGTAGTGGACGGCACTGTCGTTGACGTATGGATGGTTGTCTTTGAGCATGCGGTAGACTTCCGCTCCAGCCCATATTGTAGGCCCATAGCCATGGGCTGCCTTGACGCTTACGGGGCGGTAGGCATAATAAGCCGGATCAAAGCCCATACCGGTGCCTACGCATACTCCTTCTACCTCGCCTTTAAGGTTGATCTTGGTGGATACAGCTTCCCAAGCCAACTGAGCCACCGGACCATAGGTGGTGGCCTCAAGCCAACCCTCATTCACGCCGTGGGCGAGAGCATAGGCAAAAATTGCTGTCGCTGAGGTTTCTTCATAAGTCTCAGGTCGGTCAAGGAGCTGATGCCAGAATCCGTCGATACCCTGAAGCTCTGCAAGACCGGCGGCGTGTTTCCGGTACATGTCAAGTATTTCAGCTCTCTTTGGATGGTTTTCCGGCAGATAGTCGAGGAGCTGGCAAAGAGTCAGGATAGCCCAGCCATTTGCACGCCCCCAAGCCATCGACGGCTGATGGGAGGCATCTTCGAGATAGCCATGACGGAAGATGTTCTTCTCCGGAATCCACATGCGTTTGAAGAATCCCGTGGCAATGCGGGCTGCCTCATCGAGTTGCTCCGGGTGATCTTTATATTGGCTTCTTACTGCCATAGAAGGAAGAGCCATAAACATATCGTCGAGCCATATGGCGTTGTAGTGTGGACGATTTCGGGCAATAGTGCCATCGGCGAGGTGTACCGGAGTTTGCTCCAATACTGCCCAATATTGCTCAATATAGGGGGAGATTTTGAGAGTGGTGTCGGCCATTGCTGCTCTCATCCAGGCTCCTGCCATAGCACCGGCATCATCGAGTGTGCGCGGGTCTTTCACTTGCCTGAGCTGCCCATCTTCCGACACATCGCCGGCCTTGTCGGCTTCTTCCGCAAGGAAGCGTATGCGGTCGCTGACATAGTCGGAGTATTTCTTGTCGCCGGTGATTTTCGCGGCATCGAGAAGGGCATCATACATCACTGCCCATTCATAGCTTGTAAGGCGATATGTGCCTTGATTCACCTTGCCGTCGGTCATCTTTGCAGGTGTCACTTCGTTGATATAAGCGAAGACGCGGTCAATGTCAGCCTTTACTGAGTCAGGGTTCAATTGTCCGTAAGGAGTTTTGTAGTCAGGTTGTAGCAGATGTAGGGGAGTGGTGGAGTCGTTGATCTCCTGCTCTGCCGATTTTTGCTCGGATTTGCCGCAGGCTGCGAGGGCGAGGAGGGTGAGTATTGCTATCTTTGTTTTCATGATTTATTATTTTTCGGGCTTCCGCCCTCACACATTCTTAATCTTATTTTATTACGGTGCCTCTGAATTTGCGGCCTTTGAGGTCGGGGCCGAAGTAGAAGCCGGGTTCTGCAGGCTGGTTGTATGCCACATTCTGGTTGGCTACGCTTACGCGATATGCAGGATCCTGCATGAAGGTGTGGAAGCGATAGTCGGTGGGATAGTCTGTGACGTAGATGCGTAGTGATTGATTGTCGGGTGTCCTTGCTATGACTTCCTCCCGCCAGTCGCCGAGAATATCCGCTTGCAGGCAGGGGTTTGCTTTGGTCCAGTTGTTGGAGGCTGCTCCCTCGAGTTGCCTGAGTACATCTACGCTGCCGGTCTGCCAGTTGTATTTGCTGATTGAAAGAGACTTCGTGTCTCCATCGAGCAGCTCGGTGAGGAGATCTCCGTCCCAAAGCACACAGAAGTTGACAGGGATTCGTGCATGTGTCTCATCCATGAATTCATTCTGCGGGGTGATAAGCTCCCCTTTGAAGGACCGCAGTCCGCCACTGCTCGGCGACCACAGCTCCACTCCTTCATGAGTAGGGTCAATGTCTCCCGCCATGCATCTGCCTATATCCTTATTACTTGGATAGCGGAGAATAACTTCTCCCGTCGCGGCATCGCGAAGAGATGTGCCGTCTTTCTTATTTTCGTGGCATCCCCATACGTAGTATTTTTCGTTGTTGACATCAGAAAGGAGATGGATTGCATCCCCGTGGTACATACCTGTGCTGTAAAGTCCCGTCCCGTCATGGTCCACAGTCATCTGCCCGTAGATTATCTCATCGCAACCGTCACCGTCTACGTCAGCAACTCGGAGGTTATGGTTGCCTTGGCCTCCAAATGCCTCATAGCCGGGAGTGGAAGAATCAAAGAGCCAGCGAAGTTTGAGTTCCTTGCCGTCCCAATCATACGCGGCAAGTGCACTCTTGGCATAATAGCCGCGGCACATCACGACCGACGGGTGAATGCCGTCGAGATATGCTATGGCTCCAAGATAGCGTTCGCTGCGGTTGGCATAGCCGTCTCCCCAATCTTTAAGCTCGCCACGTGCCGGCTGATAATCAACCGTGCTCATTGCTTCCCCTGTCTTTCCATTGAATACAGTGAGATATTCCGGACCTGCTATAACCCTTCCCTTCATATTGCGCCAGTCGGCTTTGAGTTCACCGATGAGTTTGTTTGTGCCATCGATTGTGCCATCGGCAGTCTTGCATACTACTTCTGCACATCCGTCGCCGTCAAGGTCATATACCATAAACTGTATGTAGTGGGCGCCGGAACGTATATTATCGCCAAGATTAATTCTCCAAAGTTTTGTTCCGTCGAGCTTGTAGCAGTCGAGATATGTGGGGCCGGTGAATCCGTCGTGGGCGTTATCATGTGAGTTGGTGGGATCCCACTTTAGAATTATCTCATATTCACCATCGCCATCCACATCACCTATTGAAGCATCGTTGGCATTGTAGAAATATTCCTTGCCCCAAATGTCGACGCCAAGTTCCGGCCTTTCTATGGGAATGTCGATATATCCAAGTGGAGCGTTAGCCGGGAGTGTGAAAGAGCCTGCACACTTACCTTTTGATGGACGCACCTCATAAATGGCAGCTTCATTCCCCTTGTAGTTGTCGGTAAAGAATGTGGATTCTATTATGGGAGTCTTGTTGATTTTCTTCCCGTCGCGGTAGACGTCGAAGGATTGGGATTCCGGGTCTTGAGTCAGATATCGCCATGATATATTGACTTTATCAGGAGATTCCCTCACAGCCACTACACCTCTGCCAAGATTTTCCATCTTGAGATGGGAGAAATCATAGCGAGCCTGAGAATGTATAGGCTGGGAATTCATGCATATTGAAATTCCTAAGATCATCATCGGGATGATTTTTTTTTTCATAATGTCTGAATGTCGGGTTAGTTTTAGGTAGTTCTTTCTAAAGATTCTTCAAAGGTATAAAAAATTTCATTATCTCGCAAATTTAGTTTTCTCTTTTATTAAAACTTCCATGGCTTTTGCGGTAGAGATTGTATGGCTAAGGAGAAAAATGCGAATTATGAATAATTGCGGGTATGAAGAATTTTTATTAAATTTGCAGATTGAACGCAATTAACATAACATAAAAGAATGCTTATGAAGAAGATTTTTACAGCATTTGCTGCAGTCGCAGCTGCAGCGGTCTCAATGGAGGCAGCTCCGCTGACTTATGCTCCGCAGGTCAGGATGAATGCGGCAGAAGTGAACGATGAAGTGATTTATGATGCTCCGGAAGGTGAGCTTTCATGGCTCGACCGTACTTGCGATGGCTTTGTGACCAAAGCTTACGAAGCTACTCATAGTGAAATTCTTGGGTCAGTTGTGCAGGTGGTGGAAGGAGAAGATGGAAGTGTCTATCTAAGCCATATGGCATCGGAGTATCCGGTGAATACTTGGACACGATTTGAGCGCGAGGGCAATACCCTTGTAATGGAAGGTGTGCAAGCGATCTATGTGGAGTATGATGAAGATTATGATGAAGAGCTCACAGTATATCTTGCTCCGATGAAGGTGGAGGTCAACGAGAATAACGTAGGCACTTTTGTTGTGACCGACGATTGTCGCTATGTCTTGAATATTGGAGAGGATGGATCTTTGACTTCTGCTGATCCAAAGATGCTTTTGGGAGTATGTGTGCATACTCCGGATGATACTGTGGAAGGAAACAGCGTTTGGATTTGGAAAGGATTTGGCGACAGGGATATAAAGATGGTTCCTGCCAATGGAGAACCCGTCTCTCTGCCGGAAGGCATAGAGGTGGCAAACTGGGTGATGAATGACGGATATATGGACTGCTTCGTTCAGGTTGCAATCGATGGCGATGATTTCTATGTGAATGGAGTAGACCGCTCTCTCCCCGATGCATGGATTAAAGGCAAGATAGCCGACGGCAAGGTGACTTTCCCATCCGGTCAGTATCTCGGCGCTGACATGGATATATATTACTATAGCTATTTCTGTGGTGCTGAATTTTTCGACGAGACAGACAAGGAAGGTGAGACATACCGTGCTTGCTCAATGGCAGACAATGCCGTCTTTGCCTACGATGCGGAAATTGGGAAGCTGACTATGGAAAGAGGGTATATCATCAATTCAACTCCTAAGGATCTTTTCCCGCTTTATTTCTATGAGGATGTGGAGATCGGGCTCCAGCACAGGAACCCGGAAGCGGCTCCCGAACCGGCATATGGATTGGAATTCTATGGTGATGATTGGGGTGAATCCGTTTGGTTTATGCTTCCCAACGTAGATGTAGAAGGGAATATCCTTAATACAGCTAATCTATTTTATGAGGTTTATGTGAATGGTGAACTTCAATATTTCAACATCACAGATGCAGATTGGAATGAGGTGAACACATCGCGCATACCTTATCTATATGATGACTGGGAGGATTTCTGGGTAGACACTACAGATCCGAGAGATCATACAGTGTATCTTTATTATGATGGAGATGTTACAAGTGTCGGGATCCGCAGCATCTACGTAAATGAAAACGGAGAGGATGTATATAGCGCCATGGCCAATTGGGGTGAAACAGTATCTGTGGATGGTATAGCCAATAATAAGATTCCTGTTTCTGTCAAGTGGTATGACCTTCAGGGGCGTCCTGCCAATGGGTCAGCATCAGGCGTCTATGTCAAGGTTGCTACGTATGATGACGGAACTATAGTAAGAAGCAAAGTGATGAGAGCTGAATAAGTCAAAATATTTTATTATTTTTTGGTGGGATTGAGATCGCTAAGGTTTCAATCCCACTATGCTTTTTTAATGCTTTAGATTACAAGTCTGTTACATTTTTATTAAGTGTGAACTTTATAGGGCATTAAGTTATTTATAGTGTATAAATACTATTTAAAACACACACTTAGCCTCGTTTAATACTATGAAAAAGTTATTTTTTATTTTCGCGTTCATCATCGGAGTCTTCACAGTTTCTGCCCGTGACAACTATTCTCACGATATCAGCATTCTTCCGGAGACTGCTCAGGAAATGATAAAGCAGAATTTCACTTCAGACGTAAGCCATATCAAGATAGGGAAGGAGTTTGGACGAATCAGGGAATACGATGTCGTGATGACTGACGGCTCGGAGATATATTTCGACAAGCATGGCAACTGGAAAGAAGTTGAGACACGTCGCACATCGTCAGTGCCCTCCTCGATGATACCACGCCCTATATCTAATTTCATAAAGGAAAATCAGAAGTCAGCCAATGTCACAGGAATAGAAAAGAAAAACTACGGTTATGAGGTAGAACTTTCCAATGGAAAGGATGTAAGGTTTACTGAGAAAGGTAAATTTATAAGATACGACGATTGAAAATCATCTCTGGAAATTGTTCCTATAATATAGGGTGCAGGGTCGGCATCGGCCCTGCTTTTTTATTATCCTTTCGCTTTGCGAAAAGGTTAAGGGTTATTGGGTTGGAAGATTATTTTTTAAAGTTAAAGATATGGAGATTGATTTTGAAAGTTTGCGCCGGATGATTATTGAGGATCGGACTGTAAGGCGTTTTCAGGAGAGCAGGAGGGTGCCGAAAGAAACACTTAAGGATCTTGTGGAGTTGACCCGCTATTGCCATTCCGGAAGGAATGCGCAGCCGTTGCGCTATGTGGCGATCAGTGATGAAGAAATGTGTGATAAGGTGTTTCCTACTCTAAAATGGGCAGGATACTTTAAGGATTGGGATGGGCCGGAGCCAGGGGAAAGGCCGGTGGCTTATCTCATCCAGTGTCTCGACACCAAGTATGGGCAAGATTGTCTGTGCGATGATGGCCTTCAACTGGAAGTGATTTCTCTTGGAATGCGGACTCTTGGGCTCGGAGGATGCATAATTAAGGCCTTCCATGCTCCATTGCTGGCTGAAATCCTGGGTATTGAAGAGCGCTTTAAGCCACGTTATGTCATGGCAATAGGATATCCTGTAGAAGAAGTATGCATTGAAGATATGAGCGGCGACGAAGATGCAGATTTTAAATATTACCGTACTGCTGATGGTGTGCACCATGTTCCGAAACGGAAGCTTTCAGAATTGCTTTTAGGTGAAGGCTTCGGGAACGAATAAATTAAAACCCCTCTTTGAATTTCAAAGAGGGGTTCTTTAGCGTTTTTGAGGATAAATCAACCTTTTGCAACGGCTTCCTTGAATACGGGAGCAGGCTTGAATGCCGGGATGTTGTGTGCCGGGATGATGACAGCTGTGTTCTTGGTGATGTTGCGTGCTGTCTTTTCTGCTCTTTCCTTGATGATGAATGAGCCGAAGCCACGGAGATAAACATTCTCACCATGTGCAAGGCTATCCTTGACTACAGTCATGAACTGTTCGATGACTTCTATTGTGGTCGACTTGTCGATACCTGTCTTCTTTGCAATTTCGTTTGCGATTTCTGCTTTTGTCATATCTCTAAAGAAGTATTTTGTTTTCGGATTACAAAATTAGTGAAAATTTTTACTATATCAAATATTGAATCCCATATTTTTAAGTGAGATGCATATTTTTTTTGCAAAAATAGGAGTTTTAGGCGTTTCAGGAGGGAAAAACGAGTGCTTGATGTGTAATTTAGCCGTTTGAATCCTTATGAGTCTCTTATTAATTACGGCATGTTAATATTCGAAACCACTTCGATTGAATAAAATGATTGATAAATTAGGAAATATGTAGAATTTAGATTAATTTTGCAAAAAATATGAGTGAATCCATTTTTGTTTAGATGCAAAATGGTTTCGATAGGTAAAATTTTAAATGGTATATAAGAAATGGCCAACACTCTTTTTGACAAAATATGGGACCGGCATGTGGTGCAACATGTGGAGGATGGTCCTGAGCAGCTATACATCGATCGCCTCTATTGCCATGAGGTGACAAGTCCTCAGGCTTTCGAGGGGATGCGAAAACGTGGTATCAAGTGTTTCCGTCCCGGCAATATCTTCTGTATGCCCGACCACAATACCCCAACGCACGATCAAGACAAACCTATAGAAGATCCAGTAAGCAAGACTCAGGTGGATACTCTTGCCCGCAACGCAGAAGAATTCGGGCTTGAGCATTTCGGGATGATGAATCACAAAAACGGCATCATTCATGTAGTGGGTCCGGAGCGTGGTCTTTCATTGCCGGGGATGACTATTGTCTGCGGTGACTCTCATACCTCTACTCATGGGGCGATGGGAGCAGTTGCATTTGGAATAGGTACTTCCGAAGTGGAAATGGTGCTCGCTTCGCAATGCATACTTCAGCAAAAGCCGAAATCAATGAGAATCAACATTGAGGGTAAATTAGGCGAGGGGGTGACCGCAAAAGACATAGCACTCTTTCTGATGTCGAAACTGACTACTTCCGGAGCAACGGGCTATTTTGTTGAGTATGCCGGGGAAGCAGTGCGCAACCTTTCGATGGAAGGACGCCTTACCTTATGCAATCTTTCAATTGAGATGGGAGCGCGCGGTGGCTTCATAGCACCGGATGAGGTGACATTCGAATATATTAAAGGTAGGGAATATGCTCCGAAAGGTGAAGATTGGGATAAGGCTGTAGAATACTGGAAGACTCTCAAAAGCGGGGACGATGCAGTGTTTGATAAGGAGCTGACATTCCATGCAGAAGATATAGAGCCTTTTGTGACGTATGGCACTAATCCGGGTATGGGAATGGGCATCACGGAGTCTATCCCGACTCTCGACACCGTCCCGGAAGCAGGCAAGGCATCCTATTTGAAGAGCCTCGACTATATGGGTTTCGAGCCCGGCCAAAAGCTTTTGGGTACTCCGGTTGACTACGTTTTTCTTGGAGCCTGCACCAACGGAAGGATCGAAGATTTCAGAGCGTTTGCTTCTATCGCTAAGGGACGTAAGAAAGCAGATAATATTACGGCATGGCTCGTGCCCGGCTCATGGATGGTCTATGATCAAATTAAAGAGGAGGGTCTTGACAAGGTGCTTGAAGAGGCAGGATTTGAAATTCGTCAACCCGGTTGCTCTGCATGCCTTGCGATGAACGATGATAAGATACCGGCAGGAAAACTTGCGGTGTCTACTTCCAACCGTAACTTCGAGGGTCGGCAGGGCCCCGGTGCGCGCACCGTTCTTGCCAGTCCTCTCGTGGCAGCTGCAGCCGCAGTGACAGGAGTTATCACAGATCCTCGAACACTCTAACAAAGAAATGAAATGAAACAGAAATTCGACATAATATCCAGCACCTGTGTGCCTCTTCCTCTTGAAAACGTGGATACCGACCAGATCATTCCGGCACGTTTCTTGAAAGCTACTACACGCGAGGAAAGTTTTTTTGGAGAAAACCTTTTCCGCGACTGGCGTTATAATCCCGATGGATCGCTGAATGAGACATTCGTGCTTAACAATCCTAAATACAGTGGCGAGATACTCGTAGCAGGAAAGAACTTTGGCAGCGGCTCAAGCCGTGAGCATGCCGCATGGGCCATAGCGGGCTATGGATTCAGGGTAGTGATCAGCAGTTTCTTCGCTGACATACATAAAAATAATGAGCTTAATAATTTTGTGCTCCCTGTAGTGGTAAGCGAGTCATTCTTGGCAAATCTTTTTGCATCGATAGATGCTGATCCTGCGACAATTGTGGAAGTTGATCTTCCAAACCAGACTGTAACCAACAAAGCAACAGGGGAGAGCGAGAAGTTTGATATCAATGGCTACAAGAAATATTGCCTTATGAACGCTCTCGACGATATTGATTTCCTTTTGGAAAATAAAGATAAGACAGTGGCCTGGGAGGAGGCATTGAAGGCGTGACTACACCGGCTGCAAAAAGAGGGATGAACAGTCATTCAGCGAGCGTAGAGATAATGGACACTACGCTTCGTGATGGAGAGCAGACCTCCGGAGTGAGCTTTGTGCCGCATGAAAAGCTTATGGTGGCCCGGGCTTTGCTTAAAGATCTCAATGTAGACCGCATAGAGGTTGCTTCCGCTCGGGTGTCGGAAGGCGAGAAAGATGCAGTCACCAGAATCTGCAAGTGGGCACGTCAGGAAGGGTGTCTTCACCGTGTTGAAGTGTTGGGATTTGTCGACGACGGCACGTCGCTCAACTGGATCAACGATTGTGGCTGTGTCAATATCAATCTTCTTTGCAAGGGGTCGGAAAACCATTGCCGCAATCAGCTGAAGAAAACACCGGAAGAGCACTTCGAAGATATAAGGAAGAACATACGGCTGGCTCATGAAATGGGTATAAGCGTTAATGTCTACCTTGAAGATTGGAGCAATGGCATCAAGAATTCCCCCGAGTATGTATTCGCCATGATGGATGTGTTGAAAGACACCGGCATCAAACGATTCATGCTTCCTGATACGCTTGGAATCCTCAATCCGTTGGAGCTGCTTCTGTTCATGCGTAAGATGGTGAAGCTCTATCCCGGTGTGCATTTCGACTTTCATGCCCACAATGATTATGATCTTGCTATCTCTAATGTCCTGGCAGCGGTGCTTGGCGGATGTAGAGGTATACACACCTCGGTCAATGGACTTGGCGAAAGAGCCGGCAATGCTCCTCTGGCAAGTGTGCAAGCGATATTAAAGGACCAGTTTAATGCCCATACAAATATAAAGGAGGAGCGGCTTAACGATGTTAGCCGGATGGTTGAAAATTATTCCGGCATTGCTATCCCTCCCAACCGTCCGATAACAGGAGAGAGTGTGTTCACTCAGGTGGCAGGAGTTCATGCCGACGGCGACAACAAAGCTAATCTTTATTGCAATGATTTGCTTCCGGAGCGTTTTGGTAGAAAGCGGGAGTATGCTCTTGGCAAGAACAGTGGCAAGGCCAATATCCTTAAGAATCTTGAGGAGCTCGGTCTTGAACTTACGCCTGAGCAGACACGCAAGGTCACAGAGCGTATCATCGAGCTTGGCGACAAGAAGGAAGTTGTCACTCAAGAAGACCTTCCGTTCATAGTGTCAGATGTGCTTAACAGTGTGTCGCAGGCAGAGCACGTGAAGCTGCTAAGCTATATGGTGAGCACTGCATATGGATTGAAGCCAATGGCAGCCTTGAAGATTGAAATTAATGGCGAGACGCATGAGATCAATGCTTCGGGCAACGGACAGTTTGATGCTTTCGTGAAAGCACTGAAGCAACTGTATAAGCAGAAATTGGGCCGTCGGTTTCCCCATCTTGCCAATTATGTTGTGTCTATTCCCCCAGGAGGGCGTACGGATGCACTTGTGCAGACGGTCATCACTTGGGAGTGGAATGATAAGATATATCGTACCCGAGGTCTTGATGCCGACCAGACTGAGGCAGCTATTAAGGCTACGATAAAAATGCTCAATCTGATGGAAGAAAAAAATGGGAGTGTCATATGACATTCCCATTTTTCTCATTCATAGTTTATACGTTTTTTATTTTCAACGGTCTACACCGATTTCAATAAATGATCCATCAGGACCGAATAGAATTTCGGTTGTGGTGATAAGCTCGACTTCGTATCCTCTTTTGACTTTTGTAATCTCATTGATACCTTGACCTTCGAAGTATAGTGCAAGATAATTGTCGATTTCAGCAGGATAGAAACCGTTGGGGAGAGTCTTTCCATCGGCAGCATCTACATCGATCCATTCGCCGTCTTTGTTAAAGTCTATTTGGGTGCCATCAGACAGTTTCACCTCATATTCATCTTTGTCTTTCTGGGAAGAAACGATTCTTGCAGAAGGGAAGTATTGAGTGATGAATTCTGTGGCTTTTGATGGAAGCTGGCTTGATGAGATAGGCTCATCCTTGTCGTTGTCGCAGCTCGTGAGTGCGATTCCCAATACTGCTATGAGGAGCATCGGGAGAAGTTTAAAGATCTTTTTCATAGTGTGTCTTTCTTAATTTTATTTCACGGTTTAATTTTTATGAGCATCATCTTGGCATCTGTCTTGGCGACTACGCTATGAGCGACATCTGCACCCATCAGAAGAAATTCACCTGCTTTGATGGTGTGCACATTATTGAGCATGGTAAATTCAATCTCTCCTTCGAGGACATTTATCATTACCTCTGCAGGTGCTGTATGGGTGTCGAGTTTTTGTCCTGCTTTAAACGCCACGAGGACGACACCACCATTTTCGTTATTGAAAATATGTTTGAAATGAACCTTGTCATTTCCTGCTTCAATCTGGTCGGCGATACTATGTACCTCTCCGAACTTGTAATCTGTGTTCAACATAGTTTATTTTATTTATAATTTTATGCTAATGTTAGCACAAATAAAACGAATTCAAATCGCTCTTTGTTCGTTTGGATGTATTCTTTTTATATCATTATGTTCCGCTGCTTGAAGCCAGCATCTTCAACGATTAAATTTGGGTAATAATCAAATATATAGCTAATAGTCAGAGTTATACCCCTTTCGTATGTCAGAAATTTTTAGTAACTTTGCACCCATGAAACGACACTTTAACACACATCTTGAAGGTCTGGACCTTCAATTCTGGCACGACTTGATAAAAAGTCGTGGTAAACTCGTGTCGTTGAAAAAAGGTGAGTATCTTTGCCACACGGGTAAGCCTACTGACACTTTCGGCTATGTGAAATCTGGTTATCTCGTTTATAAATATACTGACTTGAACAGAATCGGGGGATTTACATTTAAGGACGCGCTTTGGGGAGATTATCCGAATTGCCTTTATAACTTACCTGCGGTATTGGATATAGTTGCTGGGCAAAAGTCCGAAGTCTGGGTTATGGATGCCACTGTTCTTCCGGAATTATATAAACAGGATCATCTGGCATGTGAGCAGGGGCGGATTGCTATGGAGAGGGCTTATTCTTCACTGCTTAATCGTTACTGTAGTCTTTATTCAAAAACTGCAAGAGAACGTTACCTTAACCTTATCCACGAGCATCCGCAGATTGAGCAGGACGTACCTCAGAAAGAGATAGCAGAGTATCTCCAGATTGATCCGATTACGCTTTGCCGCATCAAAAAGGCTTTGCTGAAGCAGTAATTCCCCTCAAAATATAAATCCAAGTTTATAATTCGCCTTCTCCGAGACGATTTCTCAGAGAAGGAGATACTATTTTCCCTCTTTCATGCGTAAATTTGTAAAACGTACCTCATTTTTACGCACTATGAACCGCTACTTCAATACATATTACGAGAGCATCGACTCCGATTTTTGGCGCAACCTATGTGTCGAGAAAGGGGTTCTACGCCAATATGACAAAGGAGAACTGTTTGCCGAAGAAGGACGGATTGCCAAATATTTAGGTTACATTAAGTCTGGCTCTCTAAAATATGTAGTATATGCACC